>CAZMMI010000036.1:0-21092 GCA_964567255.1 uncultured Anaerolinea sp. | reverse complement strand
CTAGAGCTTGCCGCTGTCCAACTCATCGTGACAGAACTCGCGGCAGCTTGCTGAATGCTTCCAGACCCGCGAGTGTTAGAAACGAAATTCGTCCACAACTGATTCTGGCCTGAAGCAGGTGTCAGAGTCTGAGATGAACTGCTAGCACCAATGAAGACCGTATCAAAAACCAACTCGCTCCCATTCAGCCCTGACAAAGTGACACTTGGAGCAGTAGTCTGCGAAGAGGGTCCAGCACCGCTCGGAGAGCCCAATGGCGTTATTTGATTGACCCCTGCAAAGTTCGCCGCGCCCACCACAATGCCGTTACTGACAGATCCCGAGAAGGTGACCGTGACCGTGCCCGCGACACCGTCAGGCGGGTTGAGCAGGCTATAAATCGCAGCGTAGCGTAATTGCCCTTCCGTCTTTTGAGTGATGACCGGTGTCAGGTCAACGGCGCTGCCACCGGAGGGGGTAAAGGTAACCGATGAAATGGAGCGATCTGTGCTGCCGCAATTCCAGGATATTCCCGCCAGCATCAAGCGATTCCCCCCCGTGCCAGTATTAACCGCCACGGAGGCACTGCTGGCGTTGGCAGCCCCTGTATTGGTGACAACAGTCCCATCCAGGGTAACCGCCGGGGCAAAATTAGCCGTCACGGTGACTGCTTGGGCAGGCATGGTGAACGTTGTGGCAGCCAGGTTCGAATCTCCAAACGTCCCCGCCGGAGCCGTCCAGTTCACAAAGCGGTACCCGGATGCAGCCGTAGCGCTGATACTCACCAGTACGCCAGGAGCATAGGGAGAAGCTCCGGTCAAGTCTGTGGCGGTTCCCCCGCCGCTTGGTGACACAGCCATATCCAGTGCATAAGTGAAATCAGGGGCGAAGTTGGCCGTGACGGTGACCGCCTGTGCGGGCATGGTGAAAGTGGTAGAAGCTGCGCTGGCATCTCCAAACGCGCCTGCCGGAGCCGTCCAATTCACAAAGTGATACCCGGTAGCCGGAGCGGCGCTGATACTCACCACCTCGCCAGATTCATAAGGAGACGTGCTGGTCAAATCTGTTGCCGTCCCGCCGATGGATGGAGATGTCGCCATGCTGAGGGTATAGGTGGGTGGCCCAGAGGGAGCCGGGTTGATCGGAACAGCAGCAATAGCCCAATACGCCGCAGATCCTGCCGTCCAACTCATCGTCGCTGCGCTGCCAGTAGGCAGTTTTGTACTGCTTGCACCCCGCGCACTGCCTGCGAAATTGTTCCACAATTGAGTCTGATCTGCACCCGGAGTCAACGTCTGCGAACTCGTGCCACCCATAAACACGGTATCGAAAACAAGTTCACTACCGCCCAAACCATTGAGCGTAACGCTAGGAGCAGTCCCTTGAGCGGTTGAGCCCGCTCCGCCCGGCGTGCCAAGTGGAGTCGTTTGGTTCACCCCCATGAAGTTCGCTGCTCCTGCCACAATCCCGCTGCCCACCGATCCCGAGAAGGTGACCGTCAGTGTTCCTGCCGTCCCGCTAGGCGGATTGAGCAGACTGTAAATGGCGGCGTAACGCAGTTGTGTCCCGGCTTGTTGAGTGATGACCGGCTCCAGGTTCACAGCGCTGCCGCCGGAGGGCGTAAAGGTGACCGATGAGATGGTACGCCCTGTAGAGCCGCAGTTCCAGGAAATCCCCGCCAGCATCAAGCGATCTGTTCCCGTGCCGGTGGTGTGATTGACCGTAATGCTGGCGCCGCTCGCCGCGGTACCGCTGGAAACAGCCCCGTCCAGAATAGGCGAAGTCAGCGCGCTTTGCTCAAAGCTGGCTTCAATGGTGTGGTTGGCTAAAATATTGGTGAATTCATAGACAGTCACCGGGCCAACCGAGGCGCCATCTACAAGTACATCGGCCACCTGGTAACCGGAATTAGGTGTAATGCTGAAACTCTGGTTCGCGCCAGAGACCACACCCACAACGCCCGCCGGGCTGATGCTCCCATTCGCCCCTGCGGTGGCGGTGATGGTGAAATCGGGCTCCGCATAAGGGGCAATATTGTACGAGTAATTCACTGTCGCGCCGCTCGTCGCGATGTAATCCACCGTGGCCTGGGTGGAATTCACCGATACCTGTAAGTGACCCGGGCTGGGTAGCGCCTGGATGGTGTACCCGTTGCCAGTAGTATAGATATTGAACCCGCTCCCCGAAAATCCGGCGGCGGGAAGCGCTTGATAAACCACACCGTCCCGAGATTCGTACCCGTATTGGTGGTCATGCCCGTGAAAGAAGGCACTGACATGGTTATTCACAAATATCTGGTGCACCGGCTCGCTACCCCATCCAGACCGTTGGCTTTCCCATTCGTAGGTCGTGCCCGCCTCGTTGTATCCGCCCCATTCAACCAGGTGCGCCGGGTTAGCCCCGCCGCGGACATAATCGTCCGATCCGCCGGTCATGTGATGGGCAAAGACAAACTTGTACCGCGCATCGCTTCCTTCGAGGGTTGTCCGCAGCCAATTGAACTGAGCCTGGCCCAATGTCCAATCCCAACGGTTACCAGAACCGGCGTCGTCGTCTTCACCGCCGCCCGTGTCACCGATGAACGGCTTGGTCGTAGTAAACCAAAAGGGATCGATGACCACAAAGAGCGTATCGCCCCAGGTCCAGGCATAGTAATCCTCGCGCAGGTGGTCACCATCCAGTTCCGGCACGGTTTCCGTGTCACCTGTATAGAAGCCGTCTGGCACCGGGTTGGGATAATACTTCTTCTGTGCATTAGTCGAAAGTACCGGTTGACTTGTGGCAGTATTCCCCGTATCGTCCAGATGCCAGCCCTCTTGTTGTTCGTGGTTGCCTGCAGCCAGGAAGATCGGCGTGGAATGACCGACAAGGTCAAAAAATTGGCGTTGATACAGATAGGCCGCTTCCGCCCCGCTGGCTGTTGTGACCGAATCCATGGCAAAGGTATCGCCCAGGTCAATTTCAAAATCCGGCGCGGCTCCGGCGATATTGGACAAGGTCTGCGTCCAGGTAGCGGCGTTGCCCAGCATGATGTTCACATGCGAATCAGAAGTGATGCTGAACGAGAACGCGCTTCCTTCCGCGCGCTGCGTCCAGAACGAATGCTCGGTGCGGTTCACCCAGTCATCCGCTGGATCGCCCGGGGCATGATACTGCATCCGGTAGTAATAGCGGGTGTTCGAGCTCAGCCCAGACAAGACCACTTCACTGGGCTGCCCACCTGTGGCAGTCACGTTACCCGTTTGAGCAGTATACGTCCCCGGTGCAATGCCATATTCGTAGTGATATTCGATCGTTGTATCGGGAACGATGTTGATGGTGACCGAACTGGACGTGGGGCGCCCCAGAAGCTCTGTGCCGCTAAATGTGATCACGGCGGCGGCCTGAACTACTGTCGTGGGTAACCCAAGCGCGCTCAACAGCACACTCAGGATGATAAAAAGCGAAATCAAGCGAGCCTTGAATGGGTGGTGCATGTTCCCTCCGTGCAAGATCAAAAGCGATGCTTTCTGCAAGCTGGTCATATTTCGGAGAACGGGCGTTTGGACGCCACAACGCAACCTGACGGCAGGCCTGGCTTGAAAGGTTCCCCGAGTCTCTCAGCCAAGCCTGCCGCGAATATCATCTGTTAGTAACCAACAACCCAGGTGTGGTTCGCGCTTACCTGAACCCAATACCCATATCCAGGAACCAGTTCCAGCAAGTCGTTTCCGATTGGAGCCGTGCGATCATATTTCTTCCATACGTCGCTATCGGCTGCATGATAGGCATAGACCAGGCTAAAATCGGTTCCTACGCCGTGATCGCTGAACGCACCGGGCAATGCCAGGGGATCCGCGCTGGGGTAACCGACCATGTTCCATCCCGTGAATAGGGGGATATCCGTCGTCGTTGGGACGGTACCAGACACCACCAGCGTATCCGCTGCCGTCATCCGAATCCAGAAAGCGCTGGTCTCGTCCAGTTCGGTCAGCGTGTCGCCGTAGCCCACATTGGGCGCGTATTTCAGCCAATTGCTTGCCTGAGCGTCCCATGCATAAACCAGATCGTAGTTCCCCGCAATACTGTTGAGAACCGTGGCAATGGCAGGATCGGTCGGCGCCAAATTGAAGGAGACCAGGTTCCAGCCCGCCACCAATGAGATTTCCATACTTCCCGGGGTGATGTGGACGGTGGCTGTGTCGGTCACGGCGTTGCCGTCTTCATCACTGACTCGCAGCCCGATGGTGAAATCACCGGCAGCGTTCCAGACGTAACTGGGAGTCATCCCCGTGGCGTCATCGTATGCCGCGTCACCATCCAGATCCCAGGCGAACGTGCATGTGTCCACTGCGGCGCAAGTCGCCGACCCGCTCAAGGAGACCGCCTGACCGGTAGAGCCTGAGTATGGCCCTCCGGCGTTCACATTGCCCGGCAGCACATCCTGAATGGTAACGGGGAAGGTAGTGAAACCCTCGCCGCCCTGCAAATCGGTTACTTTCATGCCAACCGTCACGGCGCCGTTATCGTTCCAGGTGTGGTTGGGAGTCTGTCCAGAAGTGTCGTAGACGCTATCGTTATTCCAATCCCACTGATAGGTAGAACTGTCGGAACCCCAATCGTTTGCCGAACCGGTAAAGGCAATCGAAGTACCTTCGTTGCCCACATACGGCCCGCCCGTGATCGCTTCCGGTGGGTGAATATCCAGGCGGACGTTGGTCCCGCCGACCCAGGCATGTGTGGCAACGATTCGCCCATCGATGCGGAAGGTAATGGTGTCGCCGCTGACGCCGCCGTCCTTGGCCGGTGTAGCGGTCGAGTCACCGGGAACATCCATCGAGAAGTTCAGCGGCGTGGCGTCATTGATCGCAGCATTCGCCACCGGGTCGGTCACCCCCGGCACATAGGCGTAGATGAGTTGTCCAGGTGTGGGCGGGTTGGTAAGAATGTGGATCTCACCATAGAAACTGGAGGGCAACACGGGGGGCAAACTATTGCTGACGTTGATGGTAACGGTAGCTGTATTGCTGTTCAATGCGCCATCATTGGCTTGATAGGTGAAGGTATCGTCGCCTGTAAAACCCGTTTCCGGCGTATACATGAAGGAACCGTTAGCGTTGAGAGTCAACGTGCCGTGCTGTGGACCGCTCACCTGGATAGCAGTCAGAGGATCCAGGTTCGCATCCGTGTCGTTTGCCAGCACGCCTGGAGCAGCAACACTTAAGACTGTGTTCACGTTGGTGCTGTAGCTATCGTTCGCCGCCACCGGAGCCACGTTATCCGCCGAGAAAGTGGCGGCAATGACATGGCTAGCAGTGACATTCGTGAACGTATAGCTGGTCACCGCGCCGACCGAGGCGCCGTCCACCAGAACATCCGCCACATGATAGCTTGCTGCCGGGGTAATGGTGAAGCTTTGGTTATTTCCCTGGACAACCGTCACGCTTCCCGACGGAGAAATGCTTCCATTGGCTCCCGCCGAGGCCGTGATGGTGTAAGTTGGCAAGGCGGTGTAATTCACCGCAACCGTATGGTCATTGGAAGGCATCGTCAGTGCGTTCGTAGCTGCTGTGCTGCTGTCATTGGCCGTGCCCGTCCAACTGCCAATCTGCCATCCAGAGTCAGGCGTCGCTCCACTCAAAGAGATGGCCTGACCCACCTCGTACTGTCCAGGAGCCGCGCAACTTGTCGATTGCCCTGGAGTAGCGGTTGGATTGTTGCCCTGGCCCGTATGACTCAATGTCAGTGTGTAACATACCGGGGTAACATCAGACGGGTTGAGGGGAACGGCCGCAATCGCCCAATAGGCCGAGGAGGACGCTGTCCAACTCATGGTGACTGAACTACCCGAAGCCTGCTCCATGCTGCTTGCGCCGCGCGTGTTGGAAGAGAAATTGTTCCACAATTGAGTCTGGCTGGCGCCAGGCGTCACGGTTTGTCCAGAGTCGCTTCCTCCCATGAACAGTGTATCGAAGACGAGTTCGTCTCCTTCCAGCCCAGAGAGAGTCATTGTAGGCGCAGTGCCCTGAGAGGTAGACCCCGCACCGCCCGGCGTTCCGAGAGGCGCTGCCTGATCTACTCCTGAGAAATTAGCCGCCCCCAACACGATTCCATTACTGACCGTCCCCGAGAAGGTGACATTGACCGTGCCCGCAACCCCGACCGGCGGGTTGAGCAGACGGTAGATGGCCGCATAGCGCAACTGCGTCCCGGCCTGCTGGGTGATGACCGGCTCCAAATTGACTGCACTGCCGCCAGAGGGTGTAAAGGTAACCGAAGAAATGGTCTGCCCTGTACTGCCACAATTCCAGGAGACGCCCACCATCATCATGCGCTCGTTACCCGTGCCCGTGTTGACACTCACGCTTGCACTGCTGGCGTTTGCTGCGGCGGTATTGTTATAGACTGGGCCGTCTTGCGTTACGCCCGTGCCTCCACTGCCCGCCGGAAGCATGGTATACGAATAGACCGGCGATGAAGCTCCTGAGCGAATGAAATCGACGGTGGCCTCTTCGGGCCCTACCGTTACCTTGAGGTGACCGGGCCCCTGCGTAGAATCCGCCCAGATCGTATTTCCCGAATTGCCTCCCGTGGTATACGTGCCGAACGAGCCGCTAAAACTCCCCGACGGCACAGCCTGGTAAACCATGCCGTTGAGTCGCTCGTAAGCATACTGGTGATCGTGACCGTGGAAGAAAGCCGTCACGCCGTTGGCTTCCATCATCTGACGAATTGGCAGGCTTCCCCATCCAATGCGATTGGTCGCCCAAGTGTACGTGGTGCCATCCGTGTTGTTCCCGCCCCACTCGACAAAATTGGCGGAATCAACACCGCCGTGACCGTAATTCACCTGGTTGATCGGCGAAGACATGCCATTTCCGCCCACAATTTGGTGGGAAAGCACAAACTTATAGCTGGCGGTGCTGTTTTGCAGGGTGGTTTGCAGCCAGTTGAACTGCTCCTGCCCCAACGTCCAATCCCAGCGGTCACCCGATCCGGTGGTATCTGTCTCGCCACCACCCACAGTGGTTGTGTAGGGCTTTGTCGTGGTGAACCAGTATGGATTGATCACCACAAAGAGAGCATCTCCCCACTCCCAGGCGTAGTAAGCCTGTTGCAGTTGGTCACCACTGAGATAGGGATTGGTTGCGGTGTCTCCATTGTAGAACGAGTCGGGAAGCGGGTTGAGTAAAAACCTCTTTTCGGCGTTCTTGCTCATGATGGGCAGGCTGTTGGCTACAGGAGCCAGTTGGTGCCAGGCCTCCTGTTGCTCATGGTTCCCGGGCAGCATGAAAATAGGAGAGGAGCCGCTGATGATATTGAAGTACGGTAGCACATCCTTATACACTTGCTCGGCAGCCGCCACATCCCCAACAGAAACGCTGGCGCTGCCATTGTCCATCGCCATGGTGTCACCAAGATCGATGGAAAAGTCGGCGTTGGCCCCTCTCACATCATTCAAGGTGTCCGTCCAGGCGCCGGAGTCTCCCAACATGATATTGATATGCGAATCAGAGGTAATCGTGAAGGAGTAGGTGCTCCCCGCAGCCCGTTGCGTCCAGAAGGACCCTTCGGGGCGAGCAATCCAGCTAGCCCCGCCATCCGGGCTGTACTGCATCCGGTAGTAGTAATGCATGTTCGGGGTCAACCCAGTCATGGTCACCACCTGGGGCTGTCCAGCCACGGCGCTGACCGTAGGGGTAACGCCTGCATAAGTTCCCGGCGCAGTGCCATATTCGTAATACAAGGAAATGGCAGCATCTGGAACAACGCTCACCGAGATCGATGTGTCCTCAGGCCGTCCCAAGAACTCAGTTCCGGTGAAGGTGATGGGCAAGGCGCTGCCCGTGAAGTTCGCGGTGACGCTCTGGTCAGAGTTCATCGTCACCGAGCACGGCCCCGTTCCCGTGCAGGCACCGCTCCAACTCGAGAAAGCATATCCCACACCGGGCGCCGCGGTCACCGGCACCACTGTTCCCTGGTTATAAGCATGCGTTCCAGCCGCCGGAGAGATGGTCCCAGCGCCGGAAGGCATCACTGAGGTGGTCAAGTTGAAGGTTGGCACGGCAGTAAAGTTGGCCGTCACGCTCTGGTCCGAGTTCATCGTCACCGTACACGGCGCTGTTCCGCTGCATGCCCCGCTCCACTCCGAGAAAACAAATCCGGTCGCTGGCGTGGCAGTGACGGGAACCGATGCGCCCTCCGCGTAGGTGTGAGTCCCTGCTGCGGGGCTGATCGTCCCGCCCTCAGCCGGATTCACCCCCGTGGTCAAGGTGTATGTTGTTCCTGGCGCGTGAGGAACGATCGTATAAGAGTAGGTAACGGTGCCGCTGGTTGAAGCAGAGGAAATGTAATCCACCGTGGCCTGTGCTGGAGTGACCGAAATGCGCAAATGGCCGGAGTTCGGTAAAACCCGGATGGTGTTATAAGTACCATGGTCGCCTTCGGTGTAAATGCCGCTGAACCCCGAGCCGCTCATGCTGGGGGAAGGCACCTCTTGATAAACGATGCCATCGCGGGTCTCGTATGCATACTGATGATCATGACCGTGGAAGTAGGCACTGACCCCGTTTGCGACCATCAACTGATGGATGGGCTCTGTGCCAAACTCCGCCGGGTCCCGATTTGAGGCAAACCCATCCGAACCATCCGCATTCGCCCCGCCCCACTCGAAGTAAGCAGCAGCTTCAGCGCCTCCGCGGACATAACCCGCTCCCACACCCGAGATCGCCCGGGTGATCCCGCCCGTCATCTGGTGGGAGAAGATGAATTTGTAGGGCGCGCTGCTGCTCTCAAGCGTTTGTCTCAGCCATTCAAATTGCTGCTGACCTAACGTCCAGCTCCATTGATCGCCGGTAACCGCCTCGCTGCCCTCCCCCGCGGTAGCTGTATAGGGCAAATCCATGGTGTATTGAAACTCATCGATGACCACAAACAACGCATCACCCCAGGTCCAGGCGTAGTAATCTTCACGATACTGGTCGCCATAGGTGCCCGCATCGATGGAAGGCAATACGTCTGTATTTCCCGAATAGAAGCCATCCTGAACGGGTGTGGGGAAATACATCTTTCTAGCCAGAATACTCGCCAGTGGCAGGTTGAAAGCGTCGTCGAAATTCCATCCCTCTTCGTTCTCGTGGTTTCCAGGCGTAAGGAAGATGGGTACCGAGCCGCCAATCCGGTCAAGGTAAACCGGTTCGCGGTAGGCCAGGTAAGCGTTGTTGACCGCGGTCTGCGTGGTGGCATTATCAGGCATGAAGGTATCGCCCAGGTCCATGGTGAAATCGGGGTCTTCGTTCAGAATGTTAGTCATCGCGTTCTGATGGTTAGTGTTGAATTGGGCGTGCGAGTCAGAAGTGACGGTGAAGATAAATGGCTGACCCGGCGCGCGCTGCGTCCAGAAGGAATGCTCTGGGCGATTGTTCCAGTCATCCATCGCCTCCCCCGGGGCGTGATACTGCATGCGGTAGTAATACTGCGTATTAGAGCTCAAACCGGTGATTACCACCTCACTCGGCTGACCGCCCGTGCCAGTCACATTGGGTGTTGAAGCAGTATAGTTGCCCGGCTCGGTGCCATATTGGTAGTGATACTCAATGTTTGCCGCAGGGACGATGTTAACTGCCACCGAGGTGTCTGTGGGTTTGCCCAACAACTCCTCCGCCGTAAAGGTTATGGTTGTGGCTGCCTGTACGTTGAGCGTAGGCGCCCAAATCAACGAGAGCAGATAGGTCAGAATGACGAGCGCCCTCAGCACTCGCAGAGAATTGACCCAAGTTGTTCTTCGCGTCGACATCGAATTGAACAAGACCGTGTTTTGAGACATAGCTTTACCCCTTTAGGTATCAACTTTTTTGCCGAATGGAGTTTTTTTGACAGTAGTTCTTTCCGCATACGTGAGTGCTCTTCGGAGTTTTCCCCCTCTTCCGTAAAGCCAGCATGGATAAAAAAATCGGATGTTTAGCAGCATATTTTCCCCCTGTTGGCCCTGACAACAGCCAGCGCGAATAGACTCGTCTGAGCGGTTGCGCCAACAGACCTGATTGTCCACCAATCTATAGAATCAAAAAAACCGTACCTTTATTCCCCGCTAAAAAAGGTCGGTTTCGCAATTTGCTCCCTGGAGATCTATGCTTTCACCCGGCTTGCGGGATCCAGCCCTGCGACCAGTGTCAATCTCCAGATCATCGCACCCTTAAGACATGATTGCTGACGCTGTAAGGGATACGGATAAATATAAGCGCTTACAAATAACTGAATAATCACATTATAGACAAACCACTCCGAATTGGGAGGGCTTTGTTACAAGAGCGGTTGGGAGTATTGTTACAGAATTGTTACAAAAGCCGTTACAAAGCCCAATAGAAATATCAGGATACAGCCTCCGCATCGGCCAGGGACACAACAATATCCAGGTCATCCAGGATGGGTCGCAGCCAATCCAGAACCGCACGGTAATCTACTTCCGCCATCCGTCCTAAAACCAGGCTTTTCTCCCCAAAATCGGCCACGATGGACGTGCCGATCCAGTGAGTTTTGGTTTTTAGGAAATCACGATCAATGGATTGTCGCTCGCAATAATCCGATCCAAATCGCTCGATAAGCGCAGTCCGCAGCGCGTTCCCCTCACGCCAGACGGTCAGATAATGGATCACAATCCCGACTTCAGAAAAATGTTTGGCCACCTCGCGAGCGCTGATTCCCAGCAGCCAGACCATCCCCGCGATCCGCCGGATCCGCTGCGTGATTCGGGTGCGATCTACGCCATTCGCATAATACCGGAATGTTCGCTGGCAGGAGCCGCAACGAAAACGATGATACCCGCTCGTCTGAGTCAGGGTATCCTGTACTTCCTTTTCACCCATCCCCCATCCTTGTAATACGTCACTGCCGCAATAAGGGCAGTTCTTGGGGCGCTTGGTGACCGAAGAATTGGAATCGGCTAGCCGCAAAACAATGACTGCCATTCATCCCACCTCGTGGTCCGCCAAAACGATGTTCCTGCCAAAACATTGTATAACATACTATAGAACTAAACAATAAGGCTACCATTACTATACAGTTGCAGAATCGATTCAAGAAGCAGATCAAAACCATAGAAAACACGCCGCAGCAGACGATACGGAAAGCAATCAACTGTGATTCCTTTTCCACGCCGCTGGAGGACGGTGCATAAGGGTATGGGAGGCCCTTTGTATTGAGTTCAGAGGGGCAATCCGGGAGCGCCTCTTAAATTTGGACCGCCATAGAACAAATAGGGACTCTCATATTGGACAAGTTCTAAAATAGCTGCAGCACGAATATGACCCCAATTATGACTCGGGTGACTACTGCCATTTTATTAAATCACATACAATCTCTTGCAGAGTCAGGGATGACTTTGAATTTTCTTCCCAAGAGGATCAAGACAATGCAGGATTTTCTCATCACATGTTGCTCCACAGCGGACATGCCCCTGGATTATTTCCAGCGTCGCAATATCCCATTTATCTGTTTCCACTTCATGATGGATGACAAAGAATACCCGGACGATCTGGGGCAAACCATACCATTCGATGATTTTTATGCCAGAATAGCAGCCGGCGCAATGCCAACAACCTCCCAAGTGAATGTAAATGAATTTGTATCTTTCTTTGAACCCTATCTGGCACAGGGCAAAGATATTCTGCATATTTCTCTTTCTTCCGGATTATCCGGCACCTATAATTCTGCCGTGCTGGCGCGCGAGCAACTTCAAAATAAATATCCTGATCGGACCCTCCAGATTGTCGATTCGCTGGGGGCTTCATCTGGATACGGGATGTTGGTCGACCTCGCAGCAGACTTAAAAGAAAGCGGGGCCGCCCTGTCCGAAATTTCTGATTGGCTCCTGCAGACCCGCCTGCATATCCATCACTGGTTTTTTTCAACAGATCTGACGCACTACAAACGCGGTGGTCGGATTTCAACCACTTCAGCCGTAGTGGGCACGATGCTAAATATTTGCCCCTTGATGAACATGGATCACCAAGGAAAACTCATCCCGCGCCAAAAGATACTCGGGAAGAAGCGTGTTGTTCGTGAGATCGTTCAAAAAATGGAACATAACGCCCAAAGCGGCACAGACTACACAGGAAAATGCTTTATATCCCATTCTGCTTGCTACCAAGATGCGCGCGAAGTAGCAGACCTGATTGAGCAGAAATTCCCCCATCTGAAGGGAAGGGTAATGATCAACACCGTCGGAACCGTGATCGGTTCCCACACCGGACCGGGCACGGTTGCGCTGTACTTCCTGGGTGATGAACGCCTAAGCTGAAGATTTCCACCGGACATCTTCCACAACCAATGCTATACTAAGCCTGAAAAAGACAATCCCCTTTGCGGGAGTCTTTTTGGTGCTGGAATAATGCTTACTGCCCCAAGGGCTTTGTAAACCAACCGGAGCACCGCATCTTCACACCCAGGAGAGAATATGTTGTCACATGGTTTTTCCCACGCCCAGTCGAGGCAGACAGGATGGATTGCCATCCTTTTGGTTTTGGTGATCATCGCGCAAACCGGTTGCAGCGCAGAGCCTGCCGCTCCCACCACCGCACCCACCCTGCCTCCCACCGCCACAACCTCCCCCAGCGAAACGCCCCAACCCACCGCGACTCAGCCGCCAATTGACACCGTGGCGCCCACCGCAACCGCCACACCGGACCTGGAAGCCACTCAACAGGTTCAAGAGACCGCCACCTACCAGGCCGGCATCGAACGGGTGCGGCTTGAACTGGAAAAACTGGCCCTCAATCCGGAGGAAGGCCGTCTGGCCTACTTCAATCCTGAGCCTATGGCCCTAACGATTGATGATGACAGTCTATACAAACCTGAGATTATTCTTAAGGAAAACCTCACCGATTTCGTCGTCCAGACCAAAGCACAGTGGACCACGGAAAGGGGATTTTCCGGCTGCGGCATCGTTTTCCACGCCGGTGAAGACATGGATACCCGGCAACTCTATATGTATAACATTGTTCGGTTGCCAAGCGTTCCCCACTGGTTTGTCTGGGTCATCAAAGGCGCATACACGGATTGGGAGCCGGTACCCATGACCGCGTCGGAGGCAATTAAAGATGAGCAGAACGAAATCAACGAACTCACCCTGGTGGTTCAAGGGGATCAGATTTTCCCTTACATCAATGGAGAACTGCAAAAGACCATCTACAATAACCTCCCCATGGATGGTCAGATCGGCTTGAACGCCTGGACCGATACAGGAACAACCCTTTGCACGTTCACCGACACCTGGATTTGGGCGTTGAAATAGGTGCTGAACGACGCCTCGGTGAGCGCCGGTGATCTCTAGAACCGCCTCACAGTGAAAGTTGAACCGGAAGTGCCATATACTTCCGCAGGGTGGCCCGTCCTCGCTATACCGCCAGAAAAATAGCAAGATATAGCTGCCACCCCGATGGTTGAGCAGCTTTCCGATGTTGGAATTTGTGGGCGCCCTTCGGAAAACCGGCGATCAAACCATCTTTTGGTTGACCAGCTCGATGGCTTCCTTTCCAGTCATGTGCTCTACGACGATCTCAACAACATGCGTCCTTTCCCAACTTCTTCGAATGGCCACGGTCCCTTCTTCTTCGAAACCCGGTGAATATTTGCGGACCAACAGTTCCATCGCGTGTTGTTTAACCGCCTCGTCTTCGACAATTTTCGCCCTTCCAAACGCAATCGCACTCCGAAAATAGGATGTGAATTCGGCAGGGACATTTTCGTCTCGATCGATGACACAGAAAGAAACTTTTGCGTTCCTTTGAATTCCATCCAGTTTGTGCCCGGTTTTCGCGCTGTGAAAATAGATCTTTCCATTTTCGTAAACAAAGTTCACCGGGACCGTGTATGGGTAATCATCGTCGCCACTGACACCGAGAACCCCAACCGAACCAGTCTCCATGATCCGTTGGGTCACATCCATTGGCAGCAGTTGTTTTGTCCGTCTCATGTCTCGAAACATAATTTTCTCCCAATCATCGCAGAGTTTTCCGGATCGATAAAACCTGTTGGAGGATCACTCAAGAATGTCCTTCATGTGTAACCTCAAAACTGCTTTCCCCTGTAAAGAGAATTAAGCCCTTTCCACTCCATTGTAAATAGTTTTCCAGTCATCGCTGAAGTTACGTCCATCTGCCTCTTTCATGTTGCTCCTGTATAATAATTCTACATGAAGAACACGGCCCAATCGGAGATCCACCATGAAGCTCATTAAACTCATTTGTCATTCGCTGATCATCACGTGTATCGCATCGATCGCTCTTCCTGTTTCCATCCCCAGCGCATCGGCAGCCAGCATAATTATTCGAGTCTCCACAGACGGAGCGGACAACGCCCCCACCTGTGGTCTGGATTGGGCTACGCCCTGTGACTTGGAATACGCCCTTGCTTCGCGAGTCTCCGAAGGGGATGAAATCTGGACGAAAGCGGGAACCTACACACCCTCTGGCGCAGACGAAGCATCTCGTTCTTTCCACTTAACCAGCGGCGTGGGCCTATATGGCGGTTTTGCGGGCAACGAAACCGAGCGCAGCCAAAGGGATTGGGAGAGCAACTTGACTTTGTTGCAGGGCATCCATATTCTTTATCACCACATACCTGTAATTCAAAGCGTCCAAACCAGCGAGACGACCGTTCTGGATGGCTTCACCGTTACCGGAGACATGGGCATGGATGTTGATGAGGGATACCTGACCCTGCGCAACATGACCTTCCGTGACAACACGGATGGTAACTCCGGTCCAGCAGGAATTATGAACATCCGTGGAACAATCACTATTGAAAATTCCCAGTTCATTAACAATCATGGTTACATGGGGGCCGCTATCTCTAGCCAATCTGGGTTCATGAGCATCAAAGACACACTATTTCAAGGAAACATGTCATCAGAAGGGTACGGTGGGGCAATTTATAACGTTCATTCCAATCACATTGAAATCGAAAACAGCAGCTTTATCGAAAACAGCGCGGAGAGCGGCGGTGTGATCTTTAACGACGAAAGCACGGTCACCTTCACAAACAGCTTGTTCTACGGGAACTCGGCCTCAGATTTCGGCGGTGCAATCGCCAACGATTACGGCAGCACGACAAACATCATCAACTGCACCTTTCATCAGAATACCGCTGCGCAGCCCGGTGCTTCCATCCACTCGTATTCTAGCCTGCTCAATATTCGCAACAGCATCCTCTGGGAGTCGCAGCCATCGCCCATTTATGATGATGGAGGTTACTCAACCATTGAGGTTTCCCGCAGCATAATCAATGGGGGGTATCCGGGTACAGGCAATCTCGACGCAGACCCAATCCTGGGAACCATCGGCAACTACGGCGGGGTTACCCCCACCCTCCCTATCGCGGAAGACAGCCCGGCAAGAGATGCGGTTCCAGTAGAATACTGCACTGGGCCAGATGGGCAGCCGCTGCAGTACGACCAGCGCGGGGACTTGCGCCCTCAGGACGCTGGATGTGACATGGGGTCATTTGAAATCCAGGGCGATGACGTGATTTTGCTCAGAAATTCATTGGCAACCGTGCCCGCCGGCATGCCCGTTGTGATCCCCCAGGATCATCTGCGCATCTCCCACCCAAGCGATCCGCCCGAAGCGCTAGTGTTCACCCTGGCGCAATTGCCCAAGCATGGGCGATTGCGGCTGGATGGGGCAGATTTGCAGGTCAACGACACCTTTACCCAGAAAGACATCAACGACGGAAATCTGGTCTACTACAACGATACGTCTATTTCCGGGCCTGACGGTTTTAGATTCCTCTACTCTTCACCCGGCCAGCAGGCGTATTTCAACATCCAGGTAAATTCACCTACCCTTCCCCCACAAATAACCAGAAACACCGGACTCGTCGCATCTTTTGGGAACACGGCCGGTATCACCGCGGATCAACTGACCGCCTCCAGCAGCCAGCCCGCCAGCCGCAGCACATTCACCCTCACCACGCTGCCCGATTTCGGCGAGCTACTCTTGAACAGCCTGCCCCTCCAGGTGGGCGATACCTATACGCAAGAGGACATTGACGCTGGAAACCTGGCATATCACGCCTCTACCATAGGCAGCACCCAATTCGACTTTTCTCTCGGCTTCGATCCCCTGATCCAAAGAATCTCCACCGATCCTCAGGGGCAGGCAAGTCCCGCTGCCGATATCTGGTACCCATCCATCTCCTACAATGGTCGCTATACGCCAGTTCTCTTACGGGAGGATAACACCACAGTAGTATATATTCGAGATCTCGAAACTCAGCAATACGAAAGAATCGCACCAGGGATTTATTCGATCATCAGCGGAAATGGACGCTATGTATTATTCATGTCAGATACTGAGGGCATTGTTCCTGGCGTTCCGTCCTCTTACATCGGTCCCCACTTATACCGTTACGATCGGCTGAGCAAGACCTTTGAAATTGTCGATGTCGACCATAATGGCATTCCACCACAAGATGGCGTTGCTGACAGTATTAGCATCTCTTTTGACGGCCAAAAGGTGCTGTTCTCCTCCAGATCATCTCTCTTACCATCCACCCCAAGCTACAGCACCTATATCCGCGATATGCGCACCGGGCTTTTAGAACTGGCATCTGTTGACACTGCTGGAAATCCGGCTACTCCCTACTGGAGCACGCTCTCCGGCGATGGGCGTTACATGGTCTTCGACGATCTCATTCGCGACCTAAAAACCAACAC
The DNA here is from genome assembly GCA_964567255.1 of uncultured Anaerolinea sp. Taxonomy (GTDB): domain Bacteria; phylum Chloroflexota; class Anaerolineae; order Anaerolineales; family Anaerolineaceae; genus Anaerolinea. The sequence continues at coordinate 4,420 of CAZMMI010000036.1, read as the reverse complement.
CACCCGGGATACTATGTTCTCCACCAGCAACCAGCCCACGTCCATATCTTATGACGGCCGCTTCATCGTCTCGACGATTGGCGACGGCGTCATCCCCGGAGACACAAACGGCTTCACCGACATCGCGGTTTACGACCAAATTACCGATACTTACACCCTTCTCTCCACAACCGAAACCGGAGCTTTGGCCAATAACGAAAGCTTCCTCCCAACGATTTCTCCAGATGGCAGATTTGTCAGCTATAGCACAGGGGCCACCAATTTGAGCGGCGCTCCGGCCCCCTCCATTGCCCAGGTCGTCTGGCATGATCGCCTGACCTCTGAAACGATCCCCATCTCCCTTTCGGCAGGGGGGCAATACGGCGACGATCACACTGCTTACACCGCACTCCCTGTCGGAGGGCGGCGTATCCTCTTTGCTTCATACGCCACAAACTTGGTTCCGCATGAAAGTGAATATGACAGTCAATATATGGTCGACCTGGCTCACACCAGGGGATCGTTCCAAATCTCCGTCGAACCGGCGTGTCGTATTTTCATCCCGCTGATTTTGAATTGATAACCATGTGGCAAACTACCTCACCACGTCGAATAGCTCAATTAATCATTACACTGATCGCCCTCACATTGTTGGGAGTAAGCGCAGCTCACGCCGGAGGGTGGAACACGCTCACTTTGGACAGCACAGGCGATGTCGGTCACGACACCTCGTTAGCCGTAGTGAATGGCAATCCCGCCATTAGCTATCTGGATAATACCAATAGCAGCCTGAAATATGTTCGCGCAATCAATGGCAATGGGAGCGCTTGGGATAATCCAATCACAGTAGATAATTCAGGATTTGTAGGTTGCTTTTCTTCCCTAACGGTGGTGAACGGCAACCCAGCTATTGGTTACATGGATTGCACTGAGGGAGACTTGAAGTTCGTTCGAGCATTAGATGCAGACGGCAGTAATTGGGACGCCCCAGTCATCTTGGACAGCGATGGTTTTGTAGGGATGTACCTTTCCTTAGAAATCGTGGATGGCTATCCGGCAATCAGTTATTTTGATTACACTAACAGCGCCCTTAAGTATGTGCGCGCATTAGATGCCACCGGCTCCAACTGGGGGACTCCAATAACTCTGGATAATGATGGGATTTTGGGCTTCTACGCGTCGCTGGAAACCGTCAATGGTTATCCGGCGGTCAGCTACTGGGACGGTCCCAACGGCGATCTGAAATATATTAGTGCGCTTGATGCCAGTGGCATCGTCTGGGGCAATCCGGTGATCGTGGATGGCATTGACAATGTCGGGGAAGATTGTTCTCTGGCGGTAGTGAACGGTTACCCAGCCATCAGTTATTACGATGCCACAAACTACGCCCTAAAGTATGTGCGGGCAGCAGACGAAAACGGTAGCACATGGACCACCCCGGTGACAGTGGACAACAGCACAGCTGATTCCGGCAATAGAAGTTCACTTACAGTGGTTAATGGTTTCCCATCCATCAGTTACTATTCCTATTCCGATGGAGACTTGCGATATGTACAGGCCACAGATGCCAATGGCGCCAGTTGGGGAGAGCTACTCACCCTGGATAGCAACGGTGATGTTGGCAGAGACACTTCACTGGCGGTGGTCAATGGTCAGCCGGCAATCAGCTATTATGATTTTTCAAACCAAGATTTGAAGTTCACCTACTACCTCGTTGCTCCAGAGATAATTGTCTTAGGCAACAATATTGAAATTGCCGCAGGCGACACCACTCCATCTTCAAATGATTTCACTGATTTTAGCAATGTGACCCTGGGGCAGACTCATACCCACACTTACACGATTGCTAATCAAGGAGAACTCGACATAAACATCAGCAGCCTTGGACTGAGCGGAAACAGTGCCGGGGATTTCAGCATCGCCGGAATCACATTCCCGCTAACGATTACACCCGGAAATAGCGAAACATTCCAGGTGCAGTTCACTCCCTCGTCTGCCAACACCCGTACAGCCACCTTGTCTATCGCAAACAATGATCCCGATGAGAACCCGTATGAATTCGCAATCCAGGGCACAGGCGCAAACATCGCGCCGGAGTCTCATGCAGGTATAGATCAAGTCGTCGCAACCGGGTCAGATGTCATACTTGATGGAACCAGCAGCTATGACTCGGATAGCCACACCCCTATCACCTACGCCTGGGTCCAAACAGGCGGACCGGAAGTTATCCTGAATCATCCAGACTCGGCAAAACCTACCTTCACGGCGCCTGACAGCCCTGCCGTGCTAACATTCCGACTCACCGTCACCGATGCCTACGGATTGGCAGACTCAACACCGGATGATGTGATTATCACGGCCAAGGCGTATACCTACCTACCCATCATCTGGAGGCGTTAGTCCTGATTGGTAAAATCCAGACAATTTTCATTATGGTAGAATAAACGTAACTGCTCAGGCTGGTGAATCCAGCCGAGCCTGAAGAAAAGGAGGAACAAAAGGGGATCCCGATACAGCCATCTGCAAGACATCCAAGACGCGCTGCCCATTTTTGCGGGCAGTTGAGATGTAACTGCGGATGCGACAAAAGACTTGGGCGCCGCCTTCTGAACGAAAACAACCAGAGATTTTCTGCTTCAGTTTGACCATCCGCAGGTCGCGTTCCGCCAGGTTATTGTCAAACGGCACCTTAAAATCAACCATAAAAGCCAGTGTTTCGGTTTTGCGAAGCATGAGATGATCCAGGAGGTTCTTGACCGGATGTTGTTTGGGCTTGCCGCGTTTCTTGGGCAAGGGTTCCGCCGGTTCCAATACCGGACAAGTTCGCAAACCAGAAGCAAGGATGGCATCATATCGGGCTTCAAAGTCGGTCAACTGATCCAGCGGCAGGCTTTGCCGCTCCGGTGGCGATGCTTCAACCGCGCTTTTGATTTCAAGCAGCAGATGAATCATCTCAGCCGCCCAGGTTTGCTGATATTGATCTCGAACGAAGATCAAATCCCGCAGATGATGAGCATTACACAGCGTATTGAGGATTGCTGCATACTGAAAGTACGAGTGGTAGCTATCGTGCATGGCCTTGCCTTTGAATACCGGGAAGATGCCAATCGCATCCAGTGCTTCGCAGCCACGTTTCCGGTGCGGCGCATAATACGTCACGAGAGCAGTGCAGACCACATGCAGCCACCACAACTTGACTTCAATCCGACAGCCGGTTTCATCGAAATGTCCAGTGTCTGTCGTGTCGGTTAGTTCAGCCTTGATGAGTTCGTAGATCGGCTCTACCTGTTGGGCAGTTTCGTTGCATGCTTCTACGATGGTTCCCTCGCTCACCGTTTGTCCGTACAAATCTTCCACGACTTCGGCTGTCCGCTCTAAGGGTACCAACTGATATTGGTGAAAATACACCATTTGCGCTTTGATCCGTTCACCATACTGCACCGGCTGCGTAACCCCACCTGGAAATTCAGCCACTGTGGCTTGATGACACTCTGGACAGATTTTGATCTCCGCCTGATGCTCGGTGACTTCCATTTTCACAGGCGGTATATCAAATACCTGCCGCCTCTCGCAATCCTTCACGCCCTCTTCTTCCAGATCCGCCTGGCAGTGACAGCAGCGGTTCACTCGATGAACCTGGGTATGATCCGGTTTGGCAACCGATTTGAGGGTGTGCCCAGCATGTCCAGGTTGCCCGCCGCTTTTCTTGCCACTTTTTTGCCGTAGGCTCTTGGGCTTTTTCTTTAGCCCGTCACTCGATGGCGGTTTGCTGCTGTTTCCGCTGTTCTTGGCGATTTGATCTTCTAATCGCTGGATACGTTCAGCCAGCTTGCCCAGCGTTTGGCGGAAAAGCGCAATAACGGCATCTTTGCTTTGATCGTATGCGGCGCCGATTTCTTCATCGCTTGGCAGGTGGATTGGTTCCATGCTTATATTGTGCTCGGCTTTTATGTTTTTGACAATGTTTATGTTCAATCAATTCAGGCTTTTCTTAGCCTGAGCAGTTACGAATAAACTTGACCCATAATCTCCGGGGGACTTCATCATGACCTACCAACGAATTGTTAGCTTGTTCATCTTGCTTTTCATCATTGTTTCTCCATCCGGTTCGCAGACGGTAACAGCCCAAAGCACTCCTCCTCCCAATCCGGTCCTTGTTGCGGATATTAATCAAGCAATGACCGAGGGATCGATTTTTGCTCATTTCATGAGTGTAGACTCAGGCGCATATTTCTTTACCCAACAAGCGGATTTAACCTATGCAATGTGGAAAACAGACGGAACCTCACAAGGAACCTTCTTGGTCCGAAACAACATGAGGGTTACAAGTGGTCGGGATTATGGGGTTCTGAATAGCTTTTTGTATTTCGCGGCATCCGATGAAGACCACGGTTCGGAAGTCTGGAGAACGGATCTAACCACCAATCAAACAGATTTATTT
>CAZMMI010000035.1:0-21462 GCA_964567255.1 uncultured Anaerolinea sp. | reverse complement strand
CCAAGGCTGTTTCCTGGTGCCTCCAGCGAGATTCGAACTCGCGTTTTAGCCTTGAAAGGGCTGCGTCCTGGTCCCCTAGACGATGGAGGCGTTAGGGCGATATTTTACCATTGCTACCCTGGACGGTCAAGCCTCAATTTTCGGGATTGCGTTCCTGAGATAGGCGCTCTTTCACCAGGGCAAACTCTTTGGCCAATTCCCCATAGATGGCTTGCGCCACCCCCAGATCGCCTTCCTTGGAGGCCAGTTCCAAATCCAGGCACATCTGCGAGAGGGTGCGCGCGCCCATGTTGCCGCTGCTGCTCTTCAACGTGTGGGCGGCCCGCGAAGCCGTGCCCCCGTGTCCGCCCGCCAGAGCCGTGCCCATCTCTTCCACCAGGCGGGTGGCATCTTCGAGATATATATCGATCAATTCGGTGAGGAAGTCGGGCTCCCCCTCCGCCTGCAACTCGCGCAACCCTTCGATCACGGTTGCATCAATGGGCTCGCGCCCCGGCTCAAAATAATACTTGTGTTGTACCATCTCCTCCTCTTCTCGCCCTACAGGCAACCCCGCAACGTGCTCCAAGGCTTGCCTCAGGCTTTCGATATCCACAGGTTTACTAATGTAGTCATCCATGCCGGCCTGCAGACAGGCCTCACGGTCTCCCTGCATGGCGTTAGCGGTCATCGCGATGATGGTCACGTGGCGGTGGGTATGCTCCTCGGCCTGACGGATCATGCGAGTCGCCTCAAACCCATCCATTTCGGGCATCTGGCAATCCATCAAGATCATGCGGAAGCGACCGGGTTGTTTCAGGTAATGGTCAATAGCTTGCCGTCCATTACTCACCGCTTCAGCCTGATATCCCAGTCGGCGCAGTTGCACCAGAGCCAGCCGTTGGTTGGCGGGGTTGTCTTCTGCCAGCAGCACCATACCCTTGTATACGGGTTCTTTACGAGCTACCTCTTCATGATGCACCACAACACGGGGCTGCTCCACTAACTGCTGGCTGGGCCGGTGCTCCCGGCGAACAAACAGGGACACGATCAGGTCGAACAATGCCGACTGGCGCACAGGGCGCAGTAAATAATTGCCCCCTGCCTCTCGGGCAATCTGCTCTGCCTGCTCGCGCTGGTCGAAACGTGCCAGGTAAGCCAGTTTGGGGTTACCCAATTCATCCAGGCGGGCTTCTTTGCAGGCTTCCAGAGCCCAATCCATATCACACAGCAGCAGATCGTAAGGCGCCCCCTCCTTGACTGCCGTACGCAGTTTTTGCACCGCCTCTTCACAGCTACGCACCTGGTCGGGGCGCAACTCCCACGAGTGCAAGTAAGCATGCACCATACGCCGGTTAGAGGCGTTATCATCGGCCACCAAAACACGCAAGCTGCTCAAATTGGCATCTGGATGGATGGGCCGGACCACTTCGCGATCGCTGAACTTTAAGTTGGCCGTGAACCAGAAGGTGGAACCAACCCCCTCCTCGCTCTGCACGCCGATCTGCCCATTCATCAACTCTACCAGCCGCTTCGAGATCATCAAGCCCAGCCCCGTGCCGCCGTACTTGCGGGTGGTGCTGCCATCTGCCTGGGTAAAGGGTTGGAACAGTCGCTTACGAGCCACATCCGAAAGGCCAATGCCTGTGTCGCTCACTTTGATGAGCAACTTGACGTCGTCCCCGGTCACTTCCAGGGCCGTCACCCGCAAAATCACGTCGCCGTGCTCGGTGAACTTTACCGCGTTGCCAATCAAGTTGACCAAAATCTGGCGGATGCGCACCGGGTCGCCGATCAAAACAGGGGGCACGCGCGGCGAGACAAAGCTCATCAAAGCGACATTCTTCTCTTGCGCAGCCACGCTAAACATGTCGATCACACTCTCAATCAGCGACAGAGGTTCAAACTCCACCGATTCCAGCATCAACCGTCCGGCTTCAATCTTGGAGAAGTCGAGGATGTCGTTGATGATTTTCAGCAGCATCTGGCCCGAATCACGAATGGTGCGGGCAAAATCGCTCTGCTCCCCATTGAGGGTCGAATCCAACAGCATTTCTGACATGCCAATCACTGCGTTCAGAGGCGTGCGAATCTCGTGACTCATAGTTGCCAGGAACTCCGACTTGAGGCGCGAAGCCTCCAGGGCCTGGTCGCGCGCTTCAGCCAATTCCTGGTTCTTGTGGGCAATTTCCTCATTGAAGGACTTCAACTGGGCCAGGTATTGGTCGCGCTCGATTTCCACGCCCAGCCACTGGCTCATCAAGCGCAGGAATTCTCGATCCGATGCGGTGAAACTACGCTGGCGAACTTTTCCGCTCCAAAAACTGAGCACGCCGAAAGTCCGTCCACCCACGTACACCGGAGCACCAAAATACACTTCCATTTTCATAGCCCGATGAGCCGGATGATCCACCCAATCGGTGCCGGTCATGCGCTCGATGCCCACCGGGCCGTTGGCTCGCAGCGTTTCGCGCGCCAGCGTGTCGCCAATATCGAATACCTGCTTGCGAGCCGACGTGACTCCACGTGGGCGCAGCGCTTCCACCGTCACCTGACCTTCGTCAACGCGTGCCAGCATGGCCTGTTCGATGCCAAATGTGTTGCAACCCATCTCCAGCAATCGGTCAATCTTCTCCGAAACGCCGAAAGTCTGCGAAGATGCAATATCGTACAGCGAACGCAAAGCATCCTCGTTCTGGCGCAGCATGGTCTCGATGCGTTTGTACGAGCTGATATCCGAGAATGTGCCCGAGATCATTTGCGGGCGGCCGTTGGCATCGGTGATCAGGCGAGCGTAGATATCGAGCCAGATTGTCTCACCGCGCTGGTTGACGATGGTCACCAGTTCGTGATAGCGATCGGTGACCTGTTCGCGCAACACGCGGAAGCCGTTCTGCAAGTCGTTGAGCATCCCGGCAGGGACCACCTTCCAGAAGGGCATATTCAGGGTTTCGTCCAGCTTGAGCCCGGTGATTTTTTCCCAGGCCGGGTTCAAGAAGACCATCCGCCCAGTCAAATCCATTTGGAAGATGATATCGTTGGCATTTTCAACCACGGCCCGATAACGCTGCTCGCTCTGCCGCTGAGCCTCATAGGCCTGCACGCGCTCCTGAGAGGCCGAGAGAGCCGCCGCTGCCACCTGCAGCAGGGCCACCTCGGAGGGTTCCCACAACTCATCGTTGCGGCAGTTGTCAAAGCCGATGAAACCGGTGAACTGGCCTTCGGTAATCATTGGCAGGACCAGCATGGCGCGCACACCCAACGGCTTGTGCAGTTCAATCTCGACCTCTGGGAAGGTGTCCAGGCGCCCATCCACCGGGCTGCCCTGCTGGAGCAGTTCCCGCCAGCGCGGCAGTACCGTGTCAAAGCAGATCATTTGCAGTTCAGATGAATCCATGCGGGGGGCAACATCCGGCGCAGACCATTCGGAGACCAGCGACGTGTACAGGCGTTTGTCAAAGCCGGCCATGTTATGGTAGATATACACCCGGTCCGCGCCCGTCACCTCTCCTAGCACCTCCAGCACATGCTGGTAGACGGCGCCCCACTCGGGCACGCCGATGAGCGTGGTTTGCACGTCCACCAGGGCTTGTAAATAGCGTTCTCGCCGGGCCAGGGCATCCTCGGCTTTCTTACGGTTTTCCAACTCGGCCTGCAACTCATGATATAGCAAAGAAAGCTCATACGTCCGTCCAGCCACGGAAACAACGTTGTCCACCAGAGAAATCTCGGAGGCATTGAAGGCACGCGAGACAGGGGCGCTCAACTCCAGGAAGCCGATGACATGCCCTCGCGCGGTGAGGGGCGCCGCCAGGAAAGAGATTGCGCCCAATTCGTCTGCCACTCCAGACCACAACTCGCGATTGGGTGATTCGCGAATGTCGTTGACCGTCAGGATTTGAGGAGAAACCAGCGCATCCTTCAACGGTGGCAAACTGTCCAGCGTAATGGTCTCTTTCAGCAGTGACTCTTTGCCCTCGGGGAGATATTCCGCGATCACTTCCAGGGTGTTGTTATCATCGTTCAGGAGGGCCGCCAGGGCCTGCGGCATGTGCATGTGCTGGGCCAGCTCGCTGCACACAATCTTGAACAAAGCCGCAGGGGTCAGGTCGGCGGTGGTGGCAGCAATGACCCGGTTGAGCAGAATCGTCTCCTGAAGTTTCTCTTCTAGCGAGCGCTGTAGAAGCAGCCGTTCGCTCACGTCTCGCGCCAGAACATACAGATGCGGGTGTTTGCCCCCGGAGATCAAATTTAAGCTCAACTCCAACACTTGCGCCGGGCGCTCTCGCAGGGAAAGATCCAGCACTTGCGGCTTCCCGGCGGCGGCTTGCTTGAGGGCAGACTCGAGCCGCTTGCCGTTTTCTGGTGTCAAAAGCGATAACAAAGCAGGGAGAATCTTGGTCTTGCCGGGCTCCAGCTTGGTGTTAAATAATTCCTGAAAAGCCTGGTTGCATTCCAACAAGGTCAGGTTATGTGAATTGAGCAGCGCGAAACCTTCGCGCGCCTGCTCCACCAACTGCGCATAGAGCAGTTGCCGTTCCTTGCTTTCTTCCTGAGCTTTCAACAGTGCGGTGCGCAGCGGCACCTGCAAATTAGCCACCTCGGGCGAATCTTGCCCTTCCAGGGTTTGGATCTGCTCGGCAAGGTTACCCGCCTGGCTAACCTTTCGAGCCAGTTGCTCCATCGGGCGGACCAGCCACAAGTTGGACATAATCATACTGGCCAGCCCAACCACGCATCCCAAAACCAACATCACAAAGAACAGGTAGTTGAGCGTGTTGTGGCCTTCGTTATAGATAGACCGATCCATCTCGGCGCGCAGCACGCCCGCAATCTGTCCATCCACACCTTCAAGCAGCACATATCCCGCCAGCCGGTTCTGATCCAGCGATTGCAGGTAAATCTTTTCTTCAGGTGTGATCTGGTCTGCCAGGGCATGAAAATCTTCGGGAACCTGGTCGAGGGTGAAGAAATCCAGGTCGAGGGCCGTCTCTACGCGCAGTGTATCCACTTCGGCGGCATCGAAGATGCGCGCAAACAGGGCCACCCCAGCCGGGTCGCCCTGCCCATCTTCTGACAGAACAGGGCGTCCTGTCACCATATAGGCCTGCCCATCCACCATGAGCAAACGAGCGGGGTACAAATCGGTCGGCTCCATGCCGTAAAACAGCCCGCCGGGTGCCAGTAATGTTGTCACCTCGGGAGGCAGCAAGCCCACCGAGTTACTCTCCTGATCGTACCATGCGCCAAAATCGACTTCGCCATTCCTATCGGCAAAGGCAACAGCATCAAGCCGCAAGCGGTTGAACTGCGCGGCATCCCAATTGGTGTCCGGGAAGTTGTCATTTTTGCCCAGCAAAAAATTATAGGTACTATCCCAAACAGCCCAATCCTGGGCCAGCAAACCGATTTCGTTATACATTCGGTTGACCATCTGGGTCAGACCGGTTAACTCACGCCGGCGGGCTTGCTGATCCAGGTGGTTAAACTCAGGAATCAAAACCAGGCGGGAAACAATGTAAAGCCCCGCTACCATTCCGAGCAGCGTAATTGCTGTAAGTAAATAGGTTTTGGCTTTAACCTGCATAGACGGATAAGAAGTTCTACTCCACGAAAGGCTGGACCAATTCCGGCCCATCACGGTCGGGCGAATTGACCGCGCGCGACACCGGGTAACGCACCATCGCTTCCGCCGGATAAGGACGGAGGAGAGCAGAAAGAACGGGCACGGGGTTGGGCTTGAGCCAGGTCCAGCCGTCCTCTGCTGAAAGCATCACGGGCATGCGCTCGTGAACGGGCGCAACTACCCCGTTCGCGGCGCAGGTGACAATCGTGCAGGTGCGCAAGTCCTGCCCCTCAGGTGTCCGCCAGAACTCCCATAAACCGGCAAAAGCAAACGGTTTACCATCGGCGCGCCGGAAGAAAAATGGCGTCGAAGAGCCTTTACCCGAAGTAGACTTCTGCCACTCATAAAACCCATCTGCCAGGATCAAGCAGCGCCGTGAACGGAAGGCCCCCCGAAAAGCGGGCTTTTCCTCCAGCGTTTCGGAGCGCGCATTGATCATCCGGCTGCCGATGGAAACATCCTTGGCCCATGAGGGCACCAGCCCCCAGCGCATCATGGACACACGCCGTTCATCAGCGCTGACCAACACGGGGAGCATCTGCGTGGGCGCTACGTTATACCGCGGCGTCCAATCAACCGGCGTCTCGGCCAGTCCAAACGCTTCCCGGGCATCATCCGCTTCCAACATGATGGTGAAACGACCGCACATAACACCCTAATCCTGTGCCCACAGTTTCATTTTATTGTAGCATAAGTAAGTCCATTTATATGGCCTTTGGAATCAGGGCCATTGGGAATCGGCGTGGTGAAACCCGCATTTTAGGATGCAAGCACTGGGAAGGTTCCCAAACAGCCCCTCCATCCTCGCCGCCCAAAAAGCTGTCAATTGGGTATAATACGCTTTATGTAACTTCTCATCCAGAGGCAAGAAAATCCGAATTTGAGGTGTGTGCGGGGTGTTTGGCACCCCGCACACACCTCAAATTCGGAGACGTCCCGACACTCTGAGCAGTTACCCCTCTATCCTGTTTCCGTGAGAGGATATCTTATCATGCCCAACCCGCTGGTCGAATGTATCCCGAACTTTTCTGATGCGCGCCGGCCTGAAGTAATTGATGCAATTATTAGCGCCATCACCTCGGTGCCCGACATTCGCCTTCTCGACCGTCATTCCGACCTGGATCACAACCGCACTGTGGTCACCTACCTTGGACCACCTGCTGCTGTGGAAGAAGCCGCGTTTCTCGCTATTCAGAAAGCCGCCGAACTGATCGACCTCGATCACCACACTGGCGAACACCCGCGCATGGGCGCCACCGACGTGGTGCCCTTCGTCCCCATCCGCGACATCACCATGCAGGAATGCGTTGAAATGGCCCGCCGCCTGGGCAAGCGCGTGGGCGACACGTTGCAAATCCCCGTCTATCTATACGAAGATGCCGCCCTGCGCCCCGAGCGCAAGAATCTCGAAGACATCCGACGGGGCGAGTACGAAGCCCTCAAAGCTGAGATGGGCGCCAACCCCAACCGCACCCCCGACTTCGGCCCCGAGCGCGTAGGCCCGGCAGGCGGCACGGTGATCGGCGCGCGCCAGCCGTTGATCGCATTCAATATCTACCTGACCACCGACGACGTTTCCATTGCCGGGAAAATTGCCCGCGCCGTGCGCAACTCCTCGGGCGGGCTGCGTTTTGTCAAAGGCATGGGCGTGCTGGTGGAAGGCCGCGCCCAGGTCTCGATGAACCTGACCAATTTCCGCCAGACTCCGGTCTACCGGGTGGTGGAGATGGTCCGGCGCGAAGCCCAACGTTACGGCGTGGGTATTCATCACAGCGAGCTGGTCGGGCTCATCCCCCAGGAAGCGCTGGTAGATACGGCGGTATGGTACACACAATTGGACCAGTTCGAGCCGGAGCAAATTCTGGAACAGCGCATGTTGTCGGCGCTTTCCAGCCCCACCGGCGACGGACAGGCGGTTCGCGAGAGTTCCTTCATCGAGGAATTGTCCCGCGGCACGCCCACGCCAGGAGGCGGCAGCGCTGCTGCCTTTGCCGGGGCGGCTTCTGCCGCGCTGGTGGCAATGGTAGCCCGCCTGACGGTTGGCAAAAAGAAATACGCTGAAGTCGAGCCGGACATGTGGAAGCTGATCGATGAGGCCGAGGTCCTGCGCGGCGAGCTGACCGCTGCCGTGCAAGAAGACGCCGCCGCCTTCCAGTCTTTCATGGCTGCCAGCAAGCTACCCAAAGAGACCCCCGAACAGCAAGCTACCCGAGAAAAGGCGCTGGAACAAGCCACGCTCGGCGCCATCCAGGTGCCGCGTGCGGTGGCCCAACGCGCACTAAAACTCTTGGAACTGGCCCTACAAGCCGCCCGCCTGGGCAACCTGAACGCCATCTCCGATGCCGCCAGCGGCGCAGCCCTGGCCCGCGCCGCGCTGACCGGGGCCGGCCTGAACGTGCGAATCAACTGTCTCAACCTGGGTGATCAAGCCGCTTGCCAGGTTTATCTGGAAGAAGTGCGTGGTTTAGATGCGCGCGCCGCCGAGATTGAAACCGAATTGCGCCAGGTGCTCGTTGAGCGCGGCGGATTAACTTTTTAAGAGGGTACCTACTTGTCACGTCATCGTTTAATGATCTCCTTATTCATTCTCATTTCAATATTACTTTCCACGGGCTGCCAGCCCACCGCCACACCCCGCCCTCCAACGGCTGTACCTACAGCAACTTCAACCCCGCAACCCACGGCTACCGCCGAGCCGACCCCCACGCCGCTGCCGCCTTCCATCTGGCTGCCCGAAGGCCTTCCGGCGGGTGTGCTGGATGTCGACGCTCTCCCCGAAGGCTGGCTTGCCGCCGGATCATCAGACCAGGCAGACCTGCGTCTTGAGGTGAACGGCAGCCTGATGGTGCATCGCCGGATTTACGCCCTGGTCGCGCCCTTTCCCACCGTCAACGACGAGTTTGCCATGTTAGAGTTAAAGGAAATGTGGCGGCGGGGCAAACGACCGTATGGCAGCATGGAGACTCTGGTGCTTGACCCCGCCGACGCGGTTTGGTTCACTGAGATATGGGGGGAGCCCTCCGGGTTGGTGGAAACCGCTCCAGCCGACAAGTTGGTGGATCTGTGTTGGGAACAAGGCAAAACATGGGCCATCATTCCGTTTGAGGACATTCAGCCGCGCTGGAAGGTGATCACCCTGGATGGGCAGAATCCGCTGCACAAAGACTTTGACGCCCAGGCGTACGGATTGAAGGTCGACTTTGGACTGAGCGGAAAGACAGGCCAGATCGGAGCTTTTCTGGAAACCGGCGTGGATATTCCCATCAGCAACCGCCTTTCAGAGCGCCTGACCACGGTGATGCTCACCGGCGTCACAGCTCTGGTGCGCGGCACGGCTTCCACCATGGAAAGCCGCGGCATGACTTATCCTGCCCAGGACATTGGTGACTGGCTGCGCGATGCAGATATCCTGCATATTAACAATGAAATCCCATTCACCAAAGACTGCCCCGCGCCCTTCCCCTGGACCAATGGGCTGGTGTTCTGCAGCCAGACTCGTTACATTGAATTGCTTGAGTATATTGGCACCGACGTGGTGGAACTGGCCGGCGATCACTTTGCCGACTGGGGCCCAGACGCCATGCTCTACACGTTGGACCAATATGCCAATCTCGGTTGGCCCATTTATGGCGGCGGAGTCAATATAGAAGAAGCCAAGAAGCCCGCTTTGTTTGAGCACAATGGCAACCGCATTGCCTTCATCGGCTGTAATTACAAAGCCAAGTGGTATGCCAGTTCCACTGAAACAAACCCTGGCGCGGTACACTGCGACCCAGAGTGGCTGTACCCGGCCATCCAGAAGTTGGTGAAGGATGGCTATCTGCCCATCGTCACCTTCCAGCACGAGGAATACTACGAGTACATCGCTCGCCCGCAACTGCAAGAAGATTTCCGCGGCGCCGCCCAGGCTGGGGCGATCATCGTCAGTGGCAGCCAGGCCCACCAGCCCCATGCGCTGGAGTTTACGGATGATGCTGTGCTGCACTACGGCCTGGGAAACCTGTTCTTCGATCAGGTTAGCAGCATGGAATCGACTCAAACCGCTTTCCTCGACCGGCACGTCTTCTACAATGGGCGCTACCTGGGTGTCGAGTTGATCAGTATCCGCTTTGTCGATTACGCCCGCTCGCGCCCTACCAGCGCCGACGAGCGTGAAGCACTGCTGCAAACTGTGTTCGAGGCCAGTGGATGGTAAAATTGCGATTCATTAGGAATTGCCGCAGCGAAGCGAAGCTACTCTACCGATAGAAAAGGATGAAAAGACATGGGGATTAAGCCTGATCATTGGATCCGCAAGATGGCGCTCGAAAAAGGCATGATCGAGCCGTTCGTCGACCACCAGGTGCGCGACGGAGTTATCTCCTTCGGCGTTTCGTCTTACGGGTACGACATTCGCGTGGCTGACGAGTTCAAGATCTTCACCAACGTCTTTTCGGCAGTGGTGGATCCTAAGGAGTTCAACCGCACCTCGATGGTCGATTACGTCGGCGAGATTTGCGTCATTCCGCCCAACTCCTTTGCCCTGGCCCGCTCGGTGGAATACTTCCGCATCCCGCGTAACATTCTGACCCTGTGCGTGGGCAAAAGCACCTACGCGCGCTGCGGGATCATCACCAACGTGACTCCTTTCGAACCAGAATGGGAAGGTTATGTCACCCTGGAGATTTCCAACACCACCCCGCTGCCCGCTCGCATCTATGCGAATGAGGGCATCGCCCAGGTGGTGTTCTTTGAAGGCGATGAGGTCTGTGAAGTCTCCTACGCCGACAAGAAAGGCAAGTACCAGAAGCAGCAGTCCATCGTCCTGCCCAAGATCTAATGGCTGCCGAGACACGCTGGCTAAAGTGGGCCAGGCAGATTCAATCCATGGCCCAATCGGGGTTAACCTATTCGACCAACCCCTACGACCTGGAGCGCTATCACGAACTGCTGGCGTTGACCGAAGAAATGAGCGCTGCCCAAAGCGGTGTTGAAAAAGAGGTCATTCACAACCTGTTCGTCCAAGAAGCGGGTTACACCACACCCAAAGTGGACGTGCGCGGAGCGGCCTTTCGCGGTGATGAATTGCTGCTGGTGCGCGAGTTGGCAGACGGCGGGCGCTGGACGCTGCCCGGCGGCTGGTGCGACACCGGCGACACGCCCCGCCAGGCCGTGGAACGCGAGATGCGCGAAGAGACCGGCTACGAGGTGCGCGCGATCAAGCTGGCAGCCGTGCTGGACCGCGACACGCAGGGCCACCCGCCTTACTTCTTCAGCGTCTACAAGCTGCTATTCCTGTGCGAAATCACCGGGGGCAGCCCCCTGCAAAGCATCGAAACCGGCGAGTCAGCTTTCTTCAACGAAGATGCGCTACCCGAGTTGTCTGCCGGGCGCGTGACCGAGGCGCAATTGCGCCTGTTGTTTCGCCATCACCGCGACCCATCTCTGCCCACCGAATTTGACTAATTTTTATTCTCGAATAGATGTGTCTATAGTTGCTTCGCACCCATATAGACACCTCCATTCGAGATATGTTCACTTCTCCAATACTAGCGCAATTCGCTGCGGGCCAGCCAGACGAGCAGCATGCTCACCGCCACCAGGATGCAACCCACCACCAGGGGCAACAACGCCCCCACCTCGCCGTAGACCCAATCGAAGCGCGGACGCGGGGTGACGTAGGCCGCCAGGGCTACGGTCAACACCGGCCCAGCCAGAGATTCCAGCGAGGGCTTGCGGTGCAGGCGGTACATGAGCAGCAGCATGATAAAAGACATAGCCAGCACGAGCCACAGGCCCAAAGAAAAAGCCGCGTGCGCGGCTCGCATTTCAGCATCACTTTGATAAACGTACAGGTTGAGTCCCGCCACCACCACCGCGGCGATGATCGGGGTCGAGAAAAAAGCCGCCAGCACCAGGCGAATCCGGCGGCGGCTGACGGTTGCCAGAATATCGGCTTTCCCGGCGCGAAGTTGCCGCAAACTGACCGCCAGCAAAAACTGGCCGACAAGTGCGAGGGCGCAAATTCCATAAGCTAAAGCCGCCGACATGGGCATGAGCTAATCATACCTGTAGAATGGGTTATCCGCAACGGTTGAGAGGAAAGCTATCAACTGCGATCCAAAGTCAGGGTGAACACAGATTTCACCCTAACCTTTTCTATCAAAGGGCGAGGGGACTGAACCCGAACGGAGGGCGGGCGGTTTTCTTACAGTACAATTGATTCATGCGTCCACATGCTATCCTTCAGGCCGGTACGTTCGCCCGCCGGGCGCTTTCGACTCACCGCACCGCTCGCGTTCAGGGCAGCACCTCGCGGGGTATCTTCCTGCTGTTTCCCGACCGCAAGGTGGTTTTTCTGTCAAACCAGCCCTTCGGCGGGCCGTTAACTTTGAATTTGGCAAACCAAGTCTTGCCGCAAACATTCCCGGTGAAAACAGGCGAAACGGCCCACATCACCGAAACGGAGATTGGCCTGCCCGAGGCCGGGCTGTGTTTTGATCTGCGCTCTGCCCAGACCTGGCAGGCGCCCCCGCCGCCACCCTTGAGTGCCAACTGGCGCGACGCGCTGGATTCCCTGGCCCAACAGGCCTTTGCAGCCCGCCCCGCCGATGGCTGGGCGCCCCTGCTGCCGCGCCTGCTGGGATGGGGCGAGCCTATTGCCACGCTTCCCGGCGAGTTGGAGACTCCACTGGTTCGCTTGCTGGCATCCAGAGATGCACTGCGGGCCGGGGATGAGCATTCATTGATAGAGCAACTGCAAGGGCTGATTGGCCTGGGGCGCGGGTTGACGCCTTCGGGTGACGACTGCCTGGCAGGGCTGCTGCTCATGCGCTGCCGTTCTGGGGGCGCGCAGCCAGGCGCCAACCCGCTGACGGAGGCGCTGATCCAGGTGGCCTACGAGCGCACAACAGCCATCAGCGCCAACATCCTCGAAGCCGCTGCCGCCGGGCAGGCCGATGAGCGCTTGCTGGAGGCCTGTGATGCCGTCCTGGCGGGGCAGGAGGAACGGCTGCCCCAGGCCCTGAGTGCCCTGCTTGATTATGGCAGCTCCTCGGGCCTGGATGTGCTCGTTGGAATGGCGGGCTTCGCCCGCCTCAAAAAATAGAAATTGGGAGAGTTTTGTCGCACTTCGTGCGACAAAACTCTCCCTGATACTCTTTTTTCTTAGGCGCCCAAAGGGCGCGATACCCCCTCCACGGTTCACTGCTCTAGGCCAAGTTGGCTTTCGATAGTTTATTCAAACTCTCCACGTGAGCGGGGTTGTAGGCGTCGCCGAATTTGGTCTTGGGCAGCGACTCGCGCAGCTTGACCAAATCGGCATACTTGGCGTCGTCGACGAAGGCCACGGCCCGGCCAATGCTGGCCTCGCCATCCACAAAGCGCCAGGGGAAGAATCCCACCGTGAAGCGCTGGTTGAGCAGCAGGTCCAGCTCGCCGCCAAAGCACTCGGCGTGGATGATCTCGTTGGGGAACATGTCGATGTGCATGAGTTGATACTTGCTGTCATCGAAGAACTGCTCCAACGACATACCGAACTTCTTCTGGAAGACGTGCTCGGCTTGCTTGGCCTGGCGCGGCATCCAGTTGCGGATGATGGTATTCATCGGGTGGTCGGCCGAGCCGCAGTCCACGGCGATCCAGCGCAGCTTCTTGGCCTTGGCCCAATCGGCGAACTCCTGATCGGGGCCGGGGTGCTTGACCATGTAGCGAATTTCGTCGGCGGTGGGCATATCCCAGCCAAAGTGGTGGTAGCCGGTGTGGATCACCAGGATGTCGCCCTCTTTGACCTCCACGCGCTCCTCGATCATCTTGCTGGTATACACGTCGTAATCGCCGCACACATCGCTGAGATCGACGATAGCCGCATCATGCACCAGATAGTCCATGCTCAACGAAGCGATATCTTTGCCGGGGGTGTAGAAGTGAATTTCACCATCCAGGTGCGTGCCCAGGTGGTTCGAGTGGGTCAACAACTGGCCGTTGGCGCCGTTGGGAGCCAACCGCTTGAAGTACTTGACCTGCAGGGGCTCGTAGGTGGGCCAGGCAGGGGTGCCAATTCCCAGGGGGATGGTCAAATCGATCAGTTTCATTTTTCCTCCATTGTAGAAAAGAACGTCAACCGGATTCGTCCGAAAACCTGGATATTATTTATCTTCGCAGCCAGAGGTGGGAGATGCTTTCACCTCTGAACTGCACCCATATTTTTATAACACACCCGCTAAGACCGCCAGAACTACGCCACCGGCCACCACGCTGCCTAACTGCCCGGCGGCGTTAGCGCCCATGGCGTGCATGAGCAGAAAGTTCTCGAAATCCTCCTGTGCGGCCACCCGCTGCACAATGCGCGCCGACATGGGAAAAGCGCTGATGCCCGCCGCGCCGATGAGCGGATTGAACTTCTTGCCCGACAGCACGTACATCAATTTGCCAAATAACACCCCACCGGCTGTGTCGATGCAGAAAGCCAGCAACCCCAAGCCCAGGATGGCCAGCGTCGACCAGTTCAGGAAGGTGTTGCCGTTCATGGTGGAACCAATCACCAGCCCCAGGAAGAGCGTGACCAGATTCACCAGCTCGTTTTGGGCGCCCTTGCTCAGACGATCCACCACTAGAGCCTCGCGCAGCAGGTTGCCGAACATCAGCGACGAGATGAGCGGTGAGGCCTTGGGCGCAATCAAAGAGACCACAATGGTCACAATGATGGGGAAGAGCACCCGCACCACACGCGACACAGGAGTCTGCGAATAGGGCATGCGCACGCGGCGCTCTTCTTTGGTGGTCAGCAGGCGCATGATAGGCGGCTGGATGATGGGCACCAACGACATGTAGCTGTAAGCCGTCACCGTGATTGCTGGAAGGAGCTGCGGCGCGAGCTTCGATGAGACATAAATGGCAGTGGGACCGTCGATAGCGCCGATGATGCCAATCGAGGCGGCTTCTTTGAGCGGAAAACCCACCGCCAGCGAGAGCAGCAAGGTGATGAAGATACCCAATTGCCCAGCCGCGCCCAACAAGGCCATGCGCGGGTTCTCTAGCAGCGGACCGAAGTCGGTCATAGCGCCTATTCCGATGAAGATAAACAGTGGGAACAGTTCGGTTTTGATCCCAAAATCATACAAAATACGCACAAAGCCACCCTCATCGGTCACACCGGTGAGAGGCAGGTTGGCCAGAAAAGCCCCAAAACCTATCGGCAGCAGCAAGTTGGGTTCAAACTCATATTTGACCGCCAGAAAAATCAGCAAGCCGCCAATCATCAGCATGAGCCCATTTTGCCAGGTGAAGGCGCGGAAGGCTTCCAGCAAGATACTCAGATTGGAGAAGTCCATGAACACCCCCGTCTATTCGAACTGGAAAAGAAGGTCGCCGTAATTTACCCGCTGGCCTTCGCTGACGGCCACGGCGGCGATGACGCCTTCACGCGGGGAGCGAATGGCATTCTTCATCTTCATCGCTTCCAGGGCGCACAACTGCTGGCCCACGCTCACTTTCTGCCCCACCTCCACGGCCACATCCATGATTACGCCGGGCATGGGCGCATTGAGGGCGTTGCCACTGGTTGCGGCTGCCGGGGCAGCAGGTCGCGGGGTTGGGCGCGCCACCGGCGCGGGGGCAGGCGCAGCCGCTTTGACCGGGGCCGTCGGAACCACCACGGGAGCCTGCCCTTCTTCCAGGGTCACCTGATAGGCTTTGCCATTGACGGTCACTTCCATCTGCCCGCCGGAGGCGTCACCCAGTTCCACTTCGTAAGACTTGCCGTTTACCACTACTTTCATTGTTCTTTTCATTGCTTCCAACTCCTAACGTTTTTCCGCACTGCCTTCGCTCGATTCCGAGCGCCGGGCCGCCCACCAGGAGCCGCGCCCTTCCAGCAACGATTGGCCCAAGGAGGTTGAGCGGCTGCCCTGCCCAACGCGCGCGTAAGCCAGCGCGGCGGCAATGGCCGCCACTACCTCACTCTCGTCGTCATCCGCTTCTGCAGCCGTTTCCACCACGGCAGCTTGCTGCACGGGGGCGCTTTTCTTAGCGGCACGCTCAGCGGGGAATAAAGCCTTGAGCGTCAGGATGACAAAGATGAACACTCCTAGCGCAACAAAAGTGATGACTAAGCCCAGCAGGCTAACCTGCAAACCGGCAGAAAAATCTGTACCCATGAAATCCTCCGGCTTACAGCGGCATGCTGCCGTGCTTCTTGGCAGGCAGCTTGGCCTGTTTGTCGCGCAGCAGTTCCAGGGCAGCGATCAGGCGCGGGCGCGTCTCCGAGGGCAAGATCACATCGTCCACGTAGCCGTTCGCGGCGGCGCGGTAGGGGTTGGAGAACTTGTCGCGGAACTCCTGCGCCAGCCGGGCACGCTCGGCAGCCGGGTCGGCGGCGGCGGCGATCTCTTTGCGGAAGAGGATGTTTACCGCGCCATCCGCGCCCATCACCGCAATTTCGGCAGTGGGCCAGGCAAAGACCTGGTCGGCGTGGATGTGCTTGCTGCTCATCACGATGTACGCTCCGCCGTAGCCTTTGCGGGTCACCACGGTCAGTTTGGGCACGGTGGCCTCGGAATAGGCGTAGACGATCTTCGCGCCGTGGCGGATGATGCCGCCGTGCTCCTGGTTCACACCCGGCATGAAGCCCGGCGAGTCGGAGAGGGTGATGAGCGGGATATTGAAGGCGTCGCAGAAGCGCACAAAGCGCGCGATCTTGTCGGAAGAGTCAATATCGATGACGCCTGACATGACCAGCGGCTGTTGGGCCACCACGCCTACCGGCTGCCCGTGAAGGCGGGCGAAGCCGACGATGGCGTTTTGGGCGAAATTGGCATGAACTTCCATGAAGCTGCCCAGGTCAAACACCGCCTCGATGGCCACGCGCATGTCATACGGCACGCTGGGGCTAGCCGGTACCAGGGTTTCCAAAATGGGATCCATGCGCCAGGGGTCGTCGCTCAGATCGGCTGCCGGGGCGGGCTCGGCGTTGTTGGAGGGCAGGTAGGAGATCAACCGCCGCACGGTCTCAAAAGATTCGGCCTCGTTCTCAGTGGCAAAATGGGCCACGCCGCTGGTAGCCGAATGGGCCATGGCCCCGCCCAGCGTGTCCACGTCCACCTGTTCGCCGGTGACGGTTTTGATCACCTCGGGGCCGGTGATGAACATATTGCTGATGCCCTTGGTCATGATGATAAAATCGGTCAGAGCCGGGGAATAAACCGCGCCGCCCGCGCACGGCCCCAGCATGACGCTGATCTGGGGGATGACCCCGCTGGCCAGGGTGTTGCGATAGAAGACCTCGCCATAGGCCGAAAGGCTGTGCACGCCTTCTTGAATGCGCGCGCCGCCCGAATCGTTCAAGCCGATCATGGGCACCCCGGCCTGCATGGCCAGATCCATGATCTTACATACCTTCTGGCCGGCAACCTCACCAAACGAGCCGCCCAGCACGGTGAAATCTTGCGAATAAATGCACACCCGGCGACCGTTGATCTTGCCATACCCGGTCACCACGCCGTCGCCCAGGGGGTGGCTCTTGTCCAGACCAAAATCGGTCTGGCGGTGGACCATATAGGCGTCCACCTCCTGGAAGCTGCCTTCATCCAATAATTGCAGGATGCGCTCGCGCGCGGTCAGCTTGCCCTTGGCATGTTGGGCGTCCACGCGATCTTTGCCGCCGCCCTCCAAAGCCTTCTCGCGGTATTCGCGGAGCTGTTTCAACAAAGCTTCGCGCCCGTCCACCGAAGACTCGACTGAATCCGTCATATTATTCTCCTGTCATCTGGGATAATGAGCCGGGGTGCTTTTACACCCCGGCTCACGTATTCATTAACCCTAGTTTACCACTCCCGCTTCGAGCAAAGCCATATAGATTTTCTCGGCGCTGAAGGGAGGGTTGGTGACTCGCACGCCGGTCGCGTCGTAGATGGCGTTTGCCAGCGCGGCGATGACCGGTACGAGAGGATGTTCTCCAATGCCGCGCGCCCCAAACGGCCCGTCGTCCTGGGCTGTCTCGACGATGAAGGTGTCAATCTTCTCCGGCACATCGATGGCGGTGGAAATGCGGTAATCGACAAAGCTGGGGTTGCGCATTTCGCCGCCTACCAGTTGGCACTCCTCAAACATGGCCGAGCTGAGGCCCTGGACAAAGCCGCCCTCCATCTGCTGCTTGACCATGTCGGGGTTGATGGCCTTGCCTACGTCGAAAGCCGAGGCGGCGTGCAGCACGGTGATCCGGCCGGTGTCCTTGTCGATCTCAATATCCAGGCCCTGGGCTCCGGTGGTGTAGTGCACCACGGCCCGCTCGCCCTGGCCGGTTTCGGCGTCCAGCCCGGTGACGTAGGTGGGCATGAACGAGCCCGCCCCCACCACCGGCCCGCCCACCCAGCCCTGGTCGTTCGGCTTGGGCAGCCCGTAGACCACAAAATCCTTCATCTGAATGGACTCTTCGGTTTTGTAAGAGATGACGTAGCCGTCTTTGATGTCCAGGTCTTCGGGTTTCTCGTTCCACGCTTCGGCCACCATGTCGAGGATCTTCTTGCGCGCATCCAGCGCCGCATTACGCACCGCGTTGCCCATGCTCCAGGTCAGGCGGCTGGCCACCGTTTGCCACTCGTAGGGCGAGTAGCGCGTGTCGATCGGCCCCAGCACCTTGACGGCCTCATAGGGCACGCCCAAGGTCTCGGCGGCGATCTGCGCCATGGCCGTGAAAGTGCCCTGGCCCAGCTCCTGCCCGCCCACGCTCACGTTCACCGTGCCGTCGGCGTTCATCTTGACCAGCGCCGAAGAGCCTGCGTTGGGCGGCATGGCGGGCGCCTTCCAGGCCAAAGCCATGCCCTTGCCGCGCAGCTTGTTGGGCGCCGAAGGCGGGTCTTTCTCACCCATGCGCAGTGCTCGCGCCACCTTCTCAATGCACTCCGGCAGGCCCACCTCATGAATCACCATGCCCGTGGCCAGCACATCCCCGCCGCGCACGCAGTTGCGCAGGTGGAACTCGGTGCGGTCCATGCCGATCTTATCGGCCAACATATCCATGATCTGCCCAACACCGGTGTGCAGTTCAGCCATGCCAAAGCCGCGGTACGCGCCGCCCACCGGGTGATTGGTGTATACGCAAATACTGTCAGTGCGCATGTTGGGAATGTCGTACGGCCCGGTACTGGAGTAGCCGCCGGCGCGGGTGACGTTGGTGCCGTACTCGGTGTAGGCCCCGCCGTCCCAAAACATGGTGTTTTCCATGGCCAGCAAGTTGCCGTCCTTGTCGCAACCCACCTTGAGCTTGATTACCAGGCCCTGGCGGACAAAGTTGGTGTAGAACTCCTCCTCACGGGTCAGGCGCAGCTTGATGGGCAGCCCCTTGAGCTTGAGGGCCACCGCCGCGGGCACGCCCTCCATGGTCACGCCCGCTTTGCAGCCAAAGCCGCCGCCGATCAACGGGGCGATGACGCGGAAGTCGCTTTCGGGAATGTGCAGCGTTTTGGCCAGCAAGGCCCGCTGGGCAAAAGGCGATTGGGTGGAAGCCCACAGGGTGACCTGCCCGTTTTCTTCCGCCTTGGCAATGGCCACATGCGGTTCAATGGGCACATGCTGGACGTGCGGGATGCGGAAGGTCTGCTCCACAATGGCGGCGCACTGCGGCCAGGCCGCTTCGGTGTCGCCCTTGCGAATCTTGAAATGGTTGGCAATGTTGGTGCCGGGTACCGGGAAGATGAAGTTAGGGTGTTCGTAGTTTTCCAGGTCGGGGTGGATGACGGGCGCATCCTTGCTGGCGCCAAACTCAGGGTCCAGCACCGGCTGGAGCACTTCATACTCCACTTCGATCGCATCCAGGGCCTTCTCGGCAATTTCCTCGGTAGAAGCCACCACCGCCGCCACCGGCTCGCCAATGAAGCGCACCCTGTCGCGGGCAAAAATGTTACGGTCCTTCAAATACAGGCCGATGAAATCGGGATAATCCTCTCCGGTCACCACCGCCTTCACGCCGGGGATGAGCAGGGCGTTGTCATAGTTGATTTTCTTGATCAACGCGTGGGGATGGGGGCTGCGTTTGACCCGGCAGTGATGCAAGGCATTGCCGAAAGCGATATCGTCGGTATACTGCGCCGCGCCGGTGACTTTCTCCTGAACATCGATGCGCTTAACGCTCTTTCCAACCACAGACGAGGTACCTGTTCGAGCGGTTGCCATCTTATGCTCCTTCCTGGCCTTCAATCTCAGCGGCCAGCTTGACTGCTTCGACAATGCGGTTATAACCTGTGCAGCGGCACAGGTTCCCGCTCAAAGCGTCGCGGATTTCAAACTCGGTGGGGTGAGGGTTTCGGTTGAGCAGCGCTCGCGCCGAGATGAGCACACCCGGCGTGCAAAAACCGCACTGCACGGCGCCCAAATCAACGAGCGTTTTCTGCACCACGTCCATCTCACCGTTTTTCGCCAACCCTTCCACCGTGACAATCTCGGCGCCGTCACATTCGGCTGCCAGAACCATGCAACTGTTGACCGCGTCGCCGTTCATCAGCACGGTGCAGGCCCCACACTCGCCCGAGGCGCAGCCGTTTTTGGTGCCGGTGAGGGCCAGCTTTTCGCGTAGCATCTGGAGAAGGGTCATGTGGCCCGGCACATCTACCATCTCGAGCGATCCGTTGACCTTGAGGGTAATTCGGTGGAATGACATGCGCTCCTCCTTTTACTTGCGGACCTTCGTCCACACGTCCATCAGACCGTTGCGCGTCAAATTGCGCACCATCTGCTTGCGGTAGGCAGCGCTGCCGCGGGTATCGTTAATCGGTTTGCAGCCATCCATAGCCGCCTGGGCCGCCTCGGCAATCACCGCTTCGTCGATTTTCTTGGCGGCCAAAAGGGCTTCTGCCGCCGTGGCGCGCAGTGGAATGGGGGCGACCGAGGAGAGGACGATGCCGAAATGATAGCCCGAGGGGGTGCGCGCCGGAACAGCCATGACCGTCACGCCTACAATGGCCAGGTCGCCCAACTTGTTGCGGCCCAGCTTGTAATAGCGGCAAGCGTGATCGGGATGCGGGACGGGGAATGAGATGGAGACAGCAATGTCGCCCGGTTGCAGGTTGGTCTTGCCCGGCGCCTTGAAAAAACCATCCAGCGGCTCTTCGCGGAAGCCCTGCGGGCCAAACACCCGCAGCACGCCACCGTACAAGATGCTCGCGCCGATGGTATCACCGGCGGGAGAGGCATTGCAGATGTTGCCCACAATGGTGGCCCGCGAGCGCAACTGGTAGCTGGCTACCCAGTGGCAGGCTTCCACCAGCCCAGGGTAGTGCTGCTGCACAGCAGTGTGGGCGGCCACCTTGTTCATGGGCACAGCCGCCCCGATGGTCAACCCCTTTTGGGGGTCGAACGACAGAGCCTTCATCCCTTCCAGGCCTTTGACGTCCACCATATACTTGGGCGTCCAGGCTCCGTCACGGATGCGGACAATACAGTCCGTTCCGCCCAGGAAAGGCCGCGCTTCTCCGGCGTGTTCCACCAGGAAACGGCTGGCCTCATCCAGGGAGGCAGGCTTCACATAATCTAGTTCAGGGAGTCCAGGGTGTGGATTGTGCATAAGTCGGCTTCCTCTCCAGGTTGTTGAATCACGCTACCAGAGGTTTCAGCTTGACAGAGCTGTTACAGCCACTTTTAAAAAGAGCACAGAGGCAAATCATTCGGGATCTCGGTGGTGGATTTCTCGGCAAATCCTACTGCTTAAAAATAGCTCCTTGATGATCCGAACAGAAAGATAGTAGCATACTCAGAATTGTTTGACAAGTTGAACGAATCCTATCCTTGTCTGACAATTGACATGTAACTACGCACACCAAAACAAAATGGCCCGACTATTTCGGCTCTCTGGGAGTTGCCGTGGTAAGTTCCGCATTTTGGGGTGT
>CAZMMI010000034.1:18998-21853 GCA_964567255.1 uncultured Anaerolinea sp. | reverse complement strand
CAGGCCCAGGTGCGCCAGGATGCTGCGCAGTTCGGGGACGTGGTTGGATAGAATGGCGTGCCGCCAGCCCACTTCAGACAGTGCGCGCAGGGTGGGTAAGGTGTCATCGAACAGCCGCCAGCGCTCCAGATGGGTGTACACACCGCGAAAATGACGGGCCAGTTCTTTGGCGCGCTGGGCCGGGATGCCCACGCCGCGGTAGGCTTCGGCAAACAGCGGCTCGATGGACGCCCACCATGCGTCGGGGGTAGAAAGGTGCGGGTGCGGTTGGTCGGCCTCGTTCCAGGGCAAGCCGCGCTGCATGTATGGGCGCAGTTGCTCGATATCCACCTCCAGGCCGGGCTCCTCGCGCTGAAGCACCTCGAACAGCGACGCCGTCCACATGCCGCCGTCGCGGTAGCCCAATGTACCGTCGAAGTCCCAAAGGAGCAGGCGGGCGTGATTGGATTGTCCGTTGTGGCTTTTTGAGAGGGCAGGCATTGGGCTTGATTAAGCAGATCCTAAGGGTTTTCAAAACCCTTAGGATCTTTTGATCTACAGCACAGGAACCAACTCCAGCAACGTGACGCCATGCGGGGCGAGGCTGAGTGTGCGCTGGAAGCCGCCACCCTCGTGCAGGCTAATCCCGCTGCTGGGGACGGTCTGCTGCTGCAGGATGGCCAGTTCGCGCGCATCCGGATAGGGCAGCGCGCCGTTGCGCAGCCAGGCGTCGAAGGCCGAGCCGTGCTCGCGGTCAAAGCGGTACTCCAGCACCTTCACGCGCCCGGCCAGGTCGGGCAGGTGGATTTCAAAGCTGTGCTCGCCGGGATCCTCAAAGATGCCGTCGCGGCTGAGTAGGCTCAACTCGGAGCGGTCTCCGTTTTGCATCGCTTCGGTGTAGAAAGCATAATTCCACATCAGGATTTGGATGCGCCCGTTCTTGCGCGTCACGATGTAATCCTCGCCACGAGCCAGGCATTCCGTGCCCAGTTGGGCCAAAAACCAGTAGCCGTAGTAAGAAGCCTTCTTCAAGCCCAGCACGTTGATCATGCCAAAACCGCCGTGGAAGAGGGTATCCCCGGCTCCGCCCTCTTCGAACACATCGGTGAAGGTCCAAAAGCCCAGCGAATCGACCAGCCCCAGGCAGCGCACATGGTTATACACGATGAAGGGGGCCATGAAAGCCGTGTCGTGCACCAGGTCGCGCGGGCTGGGCGAGGAGTTCCATTCGGTCAGGTGCAGTTCGAGATGCGGAAAAGGCGATTCGTCCACTGTTTTGCGCAGCCAGGATAAATCCTCGAAAGTGCTGTCCTTCCCGCGGTAGCCCATGATGTTCTTGCCCAAAGCCCCGTCGAAGGGCCATTTGTTGGGGTATGGGTGGATGGTAACGAAGTCCACCGGCACATGTTCGTTGGCGCAGAAGGCCAGGAAATCCTTGATCCAGGGGCCTTCGCCGTCCTCAAAGCCCGAGGAGGCCGGGCCGCCCACTGGCAGGCGCGCATCCACGGCTTTGATCGCCTCAGCCGTCACGCGGTAGAGCTTGAAGTAATCGGCCTGATCACCGCTCCAGAACAGGTTTTTCAAGTAGGCTTCGTTCCACACTTCGAAATACCAGTTTAACACCTCGTCCAGCCCGTAGCGGTCGATGGAGTGGCGCACCATGGCCTGCACCATGCCGGCCCATTTGGCGTGATCTTTGGGCGGGGTGATGTTACCTTTCCACCAAAAGACGGTCGCCTCGCCGGATTTGAGCAGGCTGGGGGTAAAGCTGAGTTCCATGATGGGGCGAATACCCACCTCCAGCAGGAAATCGACCAGCGAGTCATAGTACTGCCAGTTGTAGTAGGGGTTGCCTTCCTTGTCCTCGTGATAGATCATCATGTCGTCGTGAAAGATGCCGTGGAAGCGGATGTACTCGAAACCGATCTCGCGCTGCACCTCACGCAGATGGTTGCGCCAGTCTTCGCGCAAGCCTTCGGCGGCCCGCCCGGCGGTGGTCAATTTCTTCCAAAAGGGCCGGATGGTTTCACCGGCAGTCTGGGTGGAAACGGTAATCTTGGTCGTCATTGAGTCGTCCTTAAGGTTTGCGGCAGATCAATTCACCCTTGCCGATGGGCACAATCAGCGCGTCGACGCGCGTGTCGTCTTGCGAGCGCTTCAGAAAATCCTGCAGGGCCTCGCGGTGGTTGAGCGCATTATCAGCTACCAATATCCCGCCGCTCACCAATCGCGGCACAATCAATTCGTAACACTCGAGGTAAGTGTCTTTTTCGGCATCCAGGAAGCAGAAAGAAATCTTCTTGAAGGATTTGAGGTGCTTGCGCGCATCATCTGCTACCAGTTTGACCTGGTCGGCCACCTCGGCAAGTTCAAACGTCTCGCGAGCCAGGGCAGCTTTCTCGGGCAGCACTTCAAAGGTGGTGATCTTTTGTTCTTTGCGGGTCAGCGCAGCCAATGCCAACCACAGCGTGGAATAACCCGCGCTGGTGCCAATCTCGACCCAGTGTCCGCGGGGGGTGTTGGCCGCCAGGACGGCCAGGAGGCGCCCGGTTTGGGGCGGAATTTGGCGCAAGCGCCGCTGGCGGGGGGTACCGTCTACGCGGTCGCGTTCATCGATGTGTTCCAGTTCTTGCATGCGGGCCTGCATGGCAGGCGGAATATTGAAAAACATTGTTCCTCCTGATAAGCTCCTCGCCGGGGCGAGGGAAACCGATGACATAGCAATCTGTAACGTATGTTGGGGCGCAAGCCCCCAACGTGCTTATCTCTATTATAGGTCGGAATGGAATTTGAAGGCTATAATTGTACTAATCCTGCAACTACTTTGACATTGTCACATTAAAAACGACTATAACATTCAGGCTCGGGTGTTGCCC
>CAZMMI010000034.1:8102-18898 GCA_964567255.1 uncultured Anaerolinea sp. | reverse complement strand
ACTTTGACATTGTCACATTAAAAACGACTATAACATTCAGGCTCGGGTGTTGCCCATCTCCCCTCGCCACTCATGGACTAAATTTTCCAAAGTGCTTTGCCAGCAGGGAGAGGTGGGGCCACAAGTACGAAAATCTACAGTTACATTGTCAAACTACTCAGCCGGAAGTGGAAGGGACTTTCCCCATTGCCTGAGTGGTTACTCAATCCTTTGTAAACCGTGATACAGATTTGAGGCTCTATGTCTAAACCTGTGACTGCTATTGTCGTCGGCGCGGGTGGCCGTGGTACCACCTACGCCCTGTTCGCCAAAGAACACCCCCACCGCCTGCGCATTGTGGGCGTGGCCGAGCCGCGCGATTTTTATCGCCAGCGCCTGGTGGACGAGTTTGCTATCCCTGCCGAGAACGTGGTGACCGACTGGCGCGAATTGGCCCAGCGCCCGCGCATGGCGGACGCCGTCATCATTGCCACGCAGGACTCAATGCACGCTGACCCGGCGGTGGCCTTTGCTGAAAAGAAATACGCTATGCTGCTGGAAAAGCCCATGGCCCCCAGCGAGGCCGAGTGTGTACGCATTGTCCAGGCGGCCAAAAGCAACGGTATCCTCTTCGGAGTCTGCCATGTGCTGCGTTACACGCGCTACACTCAGGCCCTCAAAGCCCTGCTCGATTCCGGCGCTATTGGCGAGGTGATCAGTATCCAGCACCTCGAACCGGTCGGCTACTGGCACCAGGCCCATTCTTTTGTGCGCGGGAGTTGGCGCAACGAAGCTGAGTCCTCGTCCATGCTGCTGGCCAAATCCTGCCACGACCTGGACTGGCTGCGCTACGTGATGGGCGGGCCCTGCCGCTCGCTGTCCTCCTTCGGCGCGCTGACGCACTTCACCCGTGCTCAAAAGCCCGCCGCCGCCGGAGAGGCCAAACGCTGTTTGGACTGCGCCTACGAGCCGAACTGCCCCTACTCGGCGCGCAAGATCTACCTGGGCAGGCTGGAGCGCGGAGAGGCAGGCTGGCCCGTGGATGTGGTCGCTCTGGAACCGACGGTCGAGACGCTCACCGCCGCATTGCGGGACGGCCCCTACGGGCGCTGCGTGTACGAATGCGACAACGATGTGGTCGATCACCAAGTGGTCAACATGCTCTTCGACGGTCCCAAGACCGCTGCCTTCACCATGACGGCTTTCAACGAGGCCGACCACCGCCAGACGCGCATCTTTGGCACGCGCGGCGAGGTTCTGTGCAACGGGGTCACCATCCGTGTGCGCGACTTCCTCAGCGACCAGGTCCGTGAGATTGAGGTGCCCGAGACCGACGGCACGCTGTTGGGCGGGCACGGCGGCGGCGATTTTGGCCTGATGGACCGCTTTGTGGCGGCGGTGGCGGCGAACGATCAAAGCCTGATCCTTTCCGGCCCAGACGAATCGTTGGAATCGCACCGCATGGTGTTTGCCGCCGAGCGCGCCCGCCGCGAGCACCGCGTGGTTGATTTGTAAAATGCCCGCGGCAGAGGTCGCTGCCCGCTTTACCCTGCCAGGCGCTGTCCAGCAGGTCGAGCCGGTCACCCAGGGGCACATCAACGACACCTGGCAGGTAACCTGCGCGGGCGGGCGGACGATTCTCCAGCGCATCAACTCGAGCGTCTTTCGTCAGCCCCGCCAGGTGATGGAAAATATACTTCGCGTTACGGAGCATCTACGCGGGCGCATCCTGGCTGCGGATGGAGACCCTGCCCGTGAAACGCTCAACCTCATCCCGCTGCGAGCGGGCGGCTGGTTTTATGTGGATGCGCAGGGCGAGTTCTGGCGCATGTATGACTTCATCGAGGGGACCGAGCCCTGCCCGCCGGGGGCCACCCTGGAACAGGTGCGCCAGGCTGCGGCAGCCTTTGGGCGCTTTCAGGCGCTGCTGGAGGACCTGCCCGGTGAGCGGCTGCACGAGACCATCCCTGGTTTTCATCACACTCCCCAACGCCTGACAGCTTTCCGCCACGCGATAGCGGGCGATGCAGCGGGCCGGTTGAACACAGTTCGTGATGAAGTCCAGGCGCTGATGGAACGCTCGGGTCAAGCCGGGCGGGTGGCGGAGGCCCTGGCGTGTGGCGATTTGCCCCGGCGCGTCACCCACAACGACACCAAGCTGGATAATGTTCTGCTGGACAGCGCCAGCGGGCGCGGGCTGTGCGTCATCGACCTGGACACGGTCATGCCCGGTTCGCTGGTCTATGACTTTGGCGACATGGTGCGCATGGGCGCCTCGGCGGCTGTCGAGGATGAGCCTGATTTGGGCAAGGTGGCCCTCGATTTGGCGCGCTTTGAACACTTGGCCTTGGGCTACCTGGGCGAGGTGCGCGGGCTGTTGGCTCCCGCCGAGCGGGACCTGCTCGTATTTGGCGCCTGGCTGATCACCTTTGAGCAGGCCCTGCGTTTTTTGGGCGATTATCTCAACGGCGACACCTATTACCGGGTGAACTACGCCGGGCATAACCTGGTTCGCGCGCGAACGCAGATCCACATGCTGTCAGAGTTTGAGCGCAGCCGGGAAGCGATGGAAGCCGTTGTGCGTGGGATTACGAAATAATTTGGCCCTACGGGAAGATTTCGCCGCGCCGGGCGATGTTCTCCGGGAGGAAGTAATAGCGGACATAGGGATGGACGGCCGGATCGGTGAGCAAATCGGCCGCCTTCATCCACTGGAATTCGCGGTGCTGCAAGTCTACCGGCGAGAAGACCATATCCACGTCCAGGTGAAAACCGAAGGCCAGGACGATGTAATGGGTACCAAAACTGCCCTCGCCAAAAACGTTCTCGTCGTAGGTATGCTGGAACACTCCGCGGAATTGCGCCGCCGCGAAGTTCAACTCCAGGTTGAGCTCGGCCTTAGAAATCCGTCGGAAAGCCTGCTCAATGGTTTCGTTCTTGAGGATGCGCCCGCCGGGCACAAACCAGGTGTCCTGGGCGGGGCGGTTGCGACGCAAACCCACCAGGATTTCACCGCGCGGATTGGTCACCAGCAGGTCAATGGATACCAGGGGGGTATGGCGGACGATATTTTCGAATGTATCTCTAGGCAGCATGGGACACCTCCAGATTTATCATATCACAGGCCTTGCACGGCTTTCAAAATTTCGTCGGCCTGGAAAATACGATTGCGCGCATGCCCGGTGATCTCGCGCACAATTCCGGCTTTCTGCAACGCCGTGATGTAATCCTGGGCGGTCTTGACCGGCATATCCAGTCCAAGGGCCACTTGCCGGATGGAAAAAATGGGGCGGGAGAAGAGGAAATCCACCACGTTGGCCATCCGTTCTCGATTCCGACTGCTTGCCACTACAGATTGGTACTGTTCGCGAATTTCTTGCAGGTGTTCCATCCGGTAAAGGCTGTCTCGGGCTTGCTCTGCCACACCGCGCAAGAAGAATCGCAGCCAGGCCTCCCAGGCGCCTTTCCTTGAGACGGCCAACAAATGATCGTAATACTCCTGCCGGTGGCGCTCGAAATACGTACTCAGGTTGAGCAGCGGTTGGGGCAGCAGCTTCCAATCGCAGAGCAGTAAAGCCACCAGCAAGCGCCCTACGCGGCCATTGCCATCTAAAAATGGGTGGATGGCTTCAAACTGGTAGTGAATCATTCCGGCGCGGGCCAACGCCGGAATTTGCAGGCCGGTATGGAGAAAATTTTCCAGATCGCCCAACGCCTGAACCATTTCATCGACCGGTGGAGGCACAAATGGCGCACTCGCAGGCGTGCTCCCGGCGGGGCCAATCCAATTCTGGCTACGTCGAAATTCTCCAGGGGTTAATGCGCCACCACGCACATTTTCCATTAACTTCTCGTGAATTTCACGGATTAAGCGCAGGCTGAAAGGCAGCGTCTTTAGCCGTTCCATGCCATAATCGGTTGCCCTGACATAATTGTAGACTTCACGCACATCATCGCTCTGCTCAAAAAAAGAAAGCTGGGCGACTTCAAATGTGTAAAGATCGGTGAGAGACGCCCGCGTGCCCTCGATGCGTGACGAAATGACCGCTTCGTTGCGGATGAATGGTTGGATGATCAGGTGTGGAAAGGAGGAATCGGCTGCTCGCCCAGCCAGCTTGCCCAGGTCTCGTTCAGCCTCGGCCAACACCGAAACGAGGGCTTCTGTCCAGGTTATTTCTGGGGGTAACGAATTGGGTACAAACGCCCAAAACCCACTTTGCGTTTGAATGACCCGACCCGCATTTTGGCTGACAAATTCTTTTGGGTCCATATTCGTCCCTTTACGAGAAGTGTAAATAAGGCTTATCCATATTAACACTTTCTGGTCAAAGTGTAAACAAGAGAATATCTTATTTACACTTTAAGTCTGAAATGTTAATAGGGTTTTCAAATTCGGACTTCTTACACCTCTGCCTGAGAGCAACCTGTAAACAAACGATTAAGCGCGGCGAAAACACAACCACGCTTTTTCATTCTCAGGTACAATCGAATTAATTCACGCTTCCCAAATAAACCTCCATGCGCTTTGACGTCTTCACCCTCTTCCCCAACCTGGTTCTGCCCTATCTGGAGGGTAGTATCTTGCAGCGGGCGCGCGCGCGTGAGCTGCTCAAGGTGGAGGTGCACGACATTCGCGCCTGGACCAGCGACAAGCACCACGTCACCGACGAACCGCCTTATGGGGGCGGGGGCGGGATGGTGATGAAGCCCGACCCGGTTTTCGCGGCGGTGGAGGGGGTGCTGGGGGCGCAGCCCACCTGCCCGGTCATCTTGATGACCCCCCAGGGGCGGGTCTTCACCCAGCAGGTTGCCGAAGAGTTGGCGGCCCAGCCGCGCCTGGCCCTGCTGTGCGGGCGCTACGAAGGCATCGACGAGCGCATCCGCGAGCATCTGGTCACCGACCAGATCTCGGTGGGCGATTACGTCCTCACTGGCGGGGAACTGCCTGCTCTGGCGGTGATCGACGCCGTGGCGCGCCTGCTGCCGGACGTGTTGGGCGACCCCGACGGCGCGCGGGACGATTCTCACGCCACCGGCCTGCTGGAATACCCCCACTACACCCGCCCGCCCGAATTCCGCGGCTGGGGCGTACCGGAAGTGCTGCTCAACGGCAACCACGCCGAGATCGAACGCTGGCGGCGGGAGCAGTCCCTGCTGCGCACATGGAAAAAACGCCCCGATCTGCTGGAACGAGCCGACCTTAGTCAGGACGACCAGCTTTTCCTGGCGGTGCTGCGCGGCGAAATAACCCTGGATGAAGCCAAAAGAAAGAAGAGAAGATTCCGTATTTTGAGTGACTTGACAGGAGAACAAGATGAAATTTAGCTACGGCAAAACCTTCCTGCTCGGTTTCGGTTTCTTTGGCGTGAGCGTGATCTGGGCAACCTACAACGCCTTTGTTCCGCTGTTCCTGGCCAATAAGTTCAACCTGGCCCCCGCGTTGATCGGCTTCTTCATGACGCTGGACAACATCGCGGCCTTCTTCATCCAGCCAACCGTCGGGGCGTGGTCGGACCGGCTGCGCACCCCCATCGGGCGGCGCCTGCCCTTCATCCTCATCGGCGCGCCGGTTGGGGCGCTGGCCTTCGGTCTCATCCCCCTGGCTGCGGTGCTGCCGCTGTTCGTGGCCTGCACCAGCACCCTGCTGTTGAGCATGGCTTTCTGGCGCACGCCCGTGGTGGCTTTGATGCCCGACATCACCCCCTCCAACAAGCGCTCGCAAGCCAACGGCATCATCAACTTCATGGGCGGGATCGGTTCCATCATTGCCACCTTGATCGGCGGCAAACTATACGATATCAATATCGGTTACCCGTTCTGGCTAGGATCGGTGCTGGTGGTGGTGGCCGCGCTGCTGGTGTTTGGCTTTATCAAGGAACCCGTCGAATACCGCACAGCGGGCTTCAAGACAGCCGAGGGCGAGAAGAAATCCCCCGGCGCAGACCGGCGCGAGATGTGGGAAGCCTTTACATCGGTGGTCAAGGACAAGGATAAAAGTGCCTTGCGCATCCTGCTGGCCATTTTCTTCTGGTTTGTGGCTTATAACGCCATCGAGGCCTTCTTTACCCTCTATGCTCAAAACCACCTGGGGCTGCCGGGCGGTCAAGGTACCCAACTCTTGGGCCAGCTTTCAGTCCTCTTCGTTCTGTTTGCCATTCCCGCCGGGTACATCGGCGCGCGCTTTGGCCGCCGCCGGACCATTATGACCGGCATCGTCCTCATGGCTTCCCTGATGCTGCTGATGTTCATTTTACCGGTTGAGTCCCTGATCGTATCCTTGGGCAGCGGCGGTCCGCTGGGACCGTTGTATACCATCAGCCCGATCTTGATGTTGGCGGGTGTTTCCTGGGCGCTCATCAACGTCAACTCGCTGCCCATGGTAGTGGATATGACCGAGGATGTGCGCATCGGCACCTACACCGGTCTGTACTACCTGTTCTCCACGCTGGCAGCCATCGCCGGGCCTAACATCAACGGCCTACTCATCCAGTTCACCGGAAAGAATTACGGCATGACCATGGTCATTGGCCCCATCTTCATGGCTCTGGCCCTGGCGATGATGCTGGGCGTGCGCCGTGGCGAGGCCAAGACAGCCATCGCAAAGAAATAGGGTAACTGCTCAGACGGCGGGAAAAGTTCCTGAATTTGAGGTGTATGTGGGGTGCGAAGCACCCCACATACACCTCAAATTCAGGTTTCTTCCACCTCTGGCTGAGTAGTAACGAAATAGGAAATGTAATTGTCAGACCATTACAATTCCGGGTCTTGCACTAGTTCAAGATCGGATATATACTTGACGTATCTATTGATTTAGCGGTAAGCCAGGTTTCCACAGCCTGGCTTTACTGCGGGAATCAACCAAACTGTTTTGTCTCTTGGAGAGGAGAAAAAAATGAAGAAACTGTCTTTGATCGTGGCTGTCATTCTGGTACTCTCGATGGTTTTGAGTGCCTGCAATACAGCTGGAACGGGCGGCAAAGCCATTAAGGTTTGCCAGGTAACTGATACCGGCGGTATCGATGACAAATCCTTCAATGCCACTGCGTGGAAGGGCGTTGAGGATGCCCAGAAAGAATTGGGCGTGGAATCCAAGTTCCTGGAATCCCAGGCTGTGACTGATTTCGAGACCAACCTGAACGCCTTCATCGATGATGAATGCGATCTCATCGTCACCGTGGGTTTCCTCCTGGGCGATGCCACCAAGGCCTCGGCTGAAGCCAATCCCGACTTCAAGTACACCATCATCGACTATGCTTATGATCCGGCCATCCCGAACGTTGTGGGCCAGATCTTCCAGACCGATGAAGCCGCCTTCCTGGCCGGCTACATGGCTGCTGGCATGACCAAGACCGGCAAGGTGGGCACCTTCGGTGGTATCCCGATCCCGACCGTGACCATCTTCATGGACGGTTTCACCCGTGGCGTCCTCTATTACAATCAGGTGAAAGGCACCAGCGTGGAAGTTCTGGGTTATGACCTGGCCGCTCCCGAGACCGGCATGTTCACCAACTCCTTCGACGATCAGACCAAGGGTAAGGAATTCGGCATCTCCCTCATGGACGAAGGCGCCGACATCATCATGCCCGTCGCCGGCCCCGTGGGCCTGGGCACCGCTGCGGCCATCAAGGAACGCGGCAATGCCTGGATCGTTGGTGTGGACTCCGACTGGACTCTGACCTCCCCCGACTACAAGGACATCGTCCTGACCTCCGTCATGAAACTCATGGATGCGACCACTTTCGAGGTGATCAAGTCCGTGCAAGATGGCAAGTATGCCGGCGGCACCAACGTTGTTGGTACCCTGGAGAACGGTGGCGTGGGCCTGGGCACGAATGCCTCTGTGGTTCCTGCTGAACTGGTCGCCGAGATCGAGCAGCTTCAGGCTGACATCATCAGCGGCAAGATCAAACTCGCCGACATCAAGTAATTCGACGAATCAGTAAGACACAAAAAGACACCCCCGGATCAACCGGGGGTGTCTTTTTGTCTGCATCCCGAGAAGACGATTTTCAGCCACAGGTTGGAGGTCCGAGACAACCCAGGCAGGGTGGTAGGGGGGGCATACCGTGTAGCGCGGGTTTCTTACCCGCGTCTGATGTGGCAAATTGCGCAATAGGTAGAGACGGAGCCTGTTAAAAAGGGGGTCCCCCCTTCGCGGCAAGGAGGGACCCAGTGAGGTGAGAAGGATGATGGAACAAAAATAAATTACATTACTCGTATTATAGAACTTTTTGGATGAAAGTGGCAAGGGAACCACCTTACAATTTGGTCACATTGTATAACCTTTAACGAAACGGAACAGATAGACTGTCTCAGTTTTGGTTCATTGGGAATCGGCGTGGTGAAATCCGCATTTGGGGGTGTGAGAGCGGCTTCGCCGCTCTCACACCCCCAAATGCGGCACCTACCACGGCAACTCCCAAAGAGCCTCAGTTTTTTGAGCAGGCGTTTCTTGTTGGTTCTCTTGCTCAGTGGGTAGTATTTGTGTTGAGCAGGAAGACCACTTACAGCGTTAAGCCCAGTGGCTGGAAGATGCGCAAATCCAGCAGCGAGAACAACTGCTTGCGTTTGCTGCGCGGCAGCGAGGCTGGGTCCACCTTGCGTATGGCGGCTTGATAACGCTGTGGGTTGGCGCGGATTTGCTTCATGGCCCGGCGAGTGAGCAGGTCGGCGTCATGGTTTTTTCGGCGCGGCATCCAGCGCCATTCAGCGCGTTTCAGTTTGCTTGCCAGGCGGGTGGCTCTCCGGTATAAGGGGCGCGTGCTGGGTGAATTGACCGCCGCGAAGCCCTGCATCTGGTCGATTACCGAGCGCGCATCGCCCTTAATGAGGATAAGGTCTCGCTCCAAACCCATATCCACCACTGCGCTCAATCCCTCGATCAAGGCCAGGTACTCGGCAATGTTCGAACTGGCATCCTCACAACGGGCAAAACCTCCGTGCCCGCGGGCAATTAGGCGTCCATCACGGTAGATCAGCCAGCCGTAACACATCACTCCCGCCCGCGCCGCCGGCACGCCATCCTCACAAAACCCGCGATACAGCCCGTCAAACTCTAAGGTTAGCATACGCCCCCTTTTTGTTCCCCCTCAGCAGCAACAGGTTTTAAAAGACGCACCGGCGATGAAAAGTCATCGCCGGTGGAAGAGTCGGGGGAATGAATGCTGGTTGATGAGAAGAAAACGCTATGTAGATCAGGGTCCATAAGTTGTTTTTATTATGATTAGTTTTTCCGTAAAAAGCAACTGTTTTGACTTAACAAAATGTTAAGGCCTTAAGTACTCAAGAAGTTTGAGTTTGAGGCATGTGTGGGGCGCGAAGCGCCCCACACATGCCTCAAATTCAGGAACCAGGTACAAGCGTTTAAGGAATCAACGCAATCACCGCTGCCGGCGAGCCGGAGCCGCCTTCCAGGCGCAGAATGCCAATGACCAACACTGCGCCGATTGGGGGCAATTGCTCCAGGTTGGCTAAATTCTCCAATACGAAAGCCCCCGAGCCCAATGCCAGCCGATTCACCTGGTACTGTTCATCCCAGCTCGGCTCAATCCCGTGCGTATCGCAGCCCAGCCCGCACACCTGGCGCTCTTGTAGCAAGAAGCGGGCTGCCTCTATCCCAAAACTCGGAAAGTGGGCCTGTCCTGCCGAATCCGATCCTAAGAAGCGCGCAGGGTTGCCCCAAAAATCTCCCCACCCCGAGCACAACAGCGCCAGGCAGCCCGCCGGAATGCGCCCGTGCCGGGCTTCCCAGACTTGCACGTGTTCAACACCCAAGGCGAAGTCTGGGTTGGCGGCGGCCTCCTCGCGAGCATCAATCACCACCGCCGGGCGGATGAGGTCCTCGGACGGGATGGCATCCACGCCCGTCCCGTTGTCAAAGAAGCTGAGTGGAGCGTTGAGATGCGTGGCAGCGTGTTCGCCCATTGAAAATGCGCGCAAAAAATACCCGTCTTGACCGCGATCGGCGACCTGGGTGAAGGTAATGGGCGGGTCGCCGGGCCAGCGTGGAATGCCCGGGTGGATGGGATGGCTGAGTTCGACAACACGCCCGTAGGAGAGGTTGGGCATAAGGGCTAGAGCAGGCGGCGACCGGCGGCGTCAAAGGCTTCGATCTCGGCTTTGGCGCAGGGCGAGTTGGGGTAATCGGCGGCGTGCAACACCCAAACCATTTCATCGTCAACTGCCCCGTTGGCTTGTTGCAAGCGGCGGCGCAGGGTGGCTTCAAGCGTGTAGCCTAGTTTTTTTGCCACCGACCAACTGGCAATGTTGGCCGGATCGACATGGATCCCGATGAAGCGCAGGTTTTCCACCTCGAAACCCACTTTGGTAAGTGCGGCAGCCAGTTCGGTAGTCAGGCCCTGTCCCCAATGGGCGTGGTCCATCCAATAGCCGATCTCACGGGCCCGATCTCCGCCGCGGGTGTGCAACCCAGAACCTCCCAAGGCCTGCCCTGTGGCGCGGTCAAAGACACCGTAAGTAAAGTCTTTGTCGCTGTCAAAATAGCTGCGCCACTGGCGAATCCTGGCGATTTTATCTTCCAGCGGGGTAGGCTCGTGCGCTGCCCAGGGCATGAACGGCAGTAAATACTCAATGTTCGCATCTACGGCGCGCTTGAGTTCGGGCGCGTCGGTTGGTTCCCAGCAGCGTAAAATCAAGCGGCGGGTGAGGATGCGATAGGCAGGCGGGGTTCCATCCATAGTGGGGTCTCCAATGCAGGTAGAAGTGGCGCGGGTTTACTCTTGCAAGATATTGACGCGCCGGACAGCGCCCAAATTAAGGTAGGGGCCTACCTGCGAGAGGATCATGCCCGCCAGCAT
>CAZMMI010000034.1:0-8002 GCA_964567255.1 uncultured Anaerolinea sp. | reverse complement strand
CAGCGCCCAAATTAAGGTAGGGGCCTACCTGCGAGAGGATCATGCCCGCCAGCATCAACCCGCAGCCTGCTAAAGCGCGCGGGGTCATTTGCTCGCCCAAGATGAGCCAGCCCGACAGCCCGGCAAAGACCGTTTCGAGGCTGAAGATGATAGCTGCGTGAGCGGGGTGCGCATCGCGTTGGGCCACCACCTGCAAGGTAAAGGCCACCCCCACCGAGAAGATGCCGCCATAAAGCAGGGGCCACAGCGATTGGCGCAGCGCCTGCGCGGTGGTTTGTTCAAACAGCAGCGCTGCCGCCAGACTCATCACCGTAACGGCGAAAAACTGGTACACCGACACCTTGAGCGGGTCGTTGCGCCGGGAAAGGTAGCCGATGAGCTGGACGTGCCCGGCCCAGAAGAAGGCCCCCACCATGACCAGTACATCACCAATGTTCACCTGGGCGCTTTCGGCAAAGCTGAGCAGGTACAGGCCCGCCACTGCCAGCAAGGCCCCCGCCCAGGTGCTCAAGCCGGTCTTTTGCTTCCAAAACAGGCCCATCAGCGGAACGAGTACCACATATAACCCGGTGATGAAGCCCGCTTTGCCCGCGGTGGTATAGATCATCCCAGCGGTTTGTAAGTATGAGCCCAAGAACAACAACACGCCCGCCGCGGCTCCGGCTAGCAACTCGCCGCGCAATTTACCCGGCTCGGTGCGTAGTTTTCCTTGCGCGCGCAAATATACCAGCAGAAGCGCTCCGCCTATGGCAAAACGGATGGCATTAAAAGTGAACGGCCCGATTTCGGCCATACCCAGGCGCTGAGCCACGAACCCGCCGCCCCAAATGGCGGCAGTTAACAGCAATAATCCATTCGCTTTCCACGAGCTTTTCGGCGCCATGCTTCTAGATCACCATTAAGACGCGAGGATGAATCGACAGCTCGCGGTAGATACCGTCCAACTGCTCCCGGGATTGGGCCACAAAAGTCACCGTAACCGAAAGGTACGCATCGTTGTTGCTCGGCCGCTCGGTAACTTTTTGAATCTCTTCCGGTAAGGTGTGCTTTTCCATCACCGCCACGACAAAGTCCCGAAAATCATTCTCGTTTTTACCAATCACCTTTAAAGGGAAGGCGGTCGGAAAGTCAAACACATCTGATCGTGATTCCATGAAATACCTCTAAAAAGGGCCCGCGCGTTACTCCTTGGTATAGGGCTCGCCATCGGCGGCGGGGGTTTGCCCGCGGCCAACCAGACCGGCCAGCACGATCATGGTGGTCAAGTAGGGGGCCATGGCCATGAACTGGGTTGGGATGCCTGTGCCCAGGATGGAGAGCTTGGTCGCCACAGAGTCGGCAAAACCAAACATCAACCCGGCCAGGAAAGCGCCAATGGGGGTCCAGTTGCCAAAGATCATCGCCGCCAGGCCGATGAAGCCTTTGCCGGCGGTCATCATTTCATCAAAGCGGCCTACCGAACCCAGGGTGAAGAAGGCGCCGCCAATGCCAGCCACCACGCCGCTCAAAATCACGGCCACATACCGAGTGCGGATGACATTGATTCCCAACGTATCGGCGGCTTTAGGGTGTTCGCCCACCGAGCGCAGGCGCAGGCCCCAGCGGGTGGAGAACAAGGCCACCTGAATGACGATGAGCAAAAGGAAGGTCAGGTAGACGAAGATATTGGTGTTGAAGAACAACGGCCCGATGATGGGGATGTCTGCCAGCAGCGGAATGGGGATGCGCGGGAAGATGGGAGGGTTGTTCAGGTTCTGGTAGGTCTGCATGAACTTCGAGGACAGGTAAGAAGTCATGCCGGTGGAAAAAATATTGATGACCGTACCAGAAATGATCTGGTTGATCTTGTATTTGATCGACAGCACGCCGTGGACCAGGGCCAGCAGCACGCTGGACACAATGGCGCCCAATAGGCCCCACCAGATGCTTTGCGTGACGCTGCCGACCAGCGCTCCAACCATGGCGGCCATCAACATCAGGCCTTCAATGGCAATGTTGACCACGCCGGCCCGCTCAGAGAGCACGCCGGAGAAGGCGCCTAAAATAACCGGGACGGCCAGCAGCACCGCTGCGCTCAACATGCCCGACAGGTTGAGCGATTTGCCGGCCGAGGCCCACACCAAAAAAGAAAAAACGAAGGAGGCCACGATGATTCCCAGCACAGCGTTGGTCCATTTGCCGAACCCGCGCACAAACTGGTACACGCCCAGGAGGAAGGCCGCGACCGTCAGGAAAATGAGGGTACCCAGGGCAGGCACTACCCAGTCTCCAGCCACGCCGCGCGTGATCCCGCCGGGGGTCATGTTGAATGTAGCCGTGCTGCCCGGCTGCACTTTGAGGGTGAAGAAGATCAGCATGAGAACGGCCATGGCGATTTCCACCACGCCCATCCAGCGCTGGCGAGTGGGAGATACACCTTCGAGTTTACGGACGAGAACAGCGTTTGTCATGCTATTTTCCTCCCCAACTGCCGACAAAGACCGCTTGTTCCGCTTCTTTGGGGATCTTGATGCGGTACAGGGTGCGGATGATGGCCGGAGCCGCTACAAAAGCCAGGATGAGCGCCTGGATGATAGAGACGATGTCGATCGGGATTTGCGAGACCACCATCATGCGGGTCGCGCCGTTGCGCAGGACGCCAAACAGGATGGAGGACAGGACCACGCCGATGGGAGTGCTGTTGCCCAGCAGCGCCAGGGCGATGCTGTCAAAACCATATCCCGGC
The DNA here is from genome assembly GCA_964567255.1 of uncultured Anaerolinea sp. Classification (GTDB taxonomy): domain Bacteria; phylum Chloroflexota; class Anaerolineae; order Anaerolineales; family Anaerolineaceae; genus Anaerolinea. The sequence goes on along the minus strand of CAZMMI010000034.1, from coordinate 5,277 downwards.
GATAGGCCGATGGCCATGCTGCGGTTGACCGCCAGCACCTGGACGGCCCCGGCCACTCCGGCCAGAGCGCCTGAAATGGTCATGGCCAGCACCGTGCTGCGGGTGATGTTCATGCCCGCGTAGCGCGCACCAGCAGGATTGGCGCCAACCGTGCGCATTTCAAAACCGATGGTGGTCTTGAACAGCAACCATTGAATGAACCATGCCACCGCCAGAGCAATGAAGAAGCCCAAGTGCAGGCGGATGGGAGCCTGGAAGAATTGCGGAATTTCTGCCGACTTCTCAATGATCGGCGTGATGGGCAGCCCACCGGAATCAGGGCGGCTCATTGGACCGGAAAGCAGAAACTCGGTCAAGCGGAAGGCAATCCAGTTGAGCATGATCGTGTTGATCACCTCATGAGCGCCGGTTTTGGCCTTGAGCCAGCCCGGAATCAATCCCCACACGCCGCCCGCTAACGCACCCGCCAGGAGCGCCAGGGGCATGTGGATGATGCCGGGGAGACCTTTAATCGCATAGCCCACATAAGCCGACGCGGTTGCGCCAACGAACAACTGGCCTTCCACGCCAATGTTGAACAAGCCACTGCGGAACCCCAGGGCCACAGCCAATCCGGCGAAGATATAGGGCGTGGCGTTGACCAGGCTTTCAAGGAACGGGTTGAAGGCCCTGCGGATGGCGGCGGGCTCGCCGCTGCCCAACGCAGAGATCATGCGCCCGGGGTCGCCCAATGAACCGGCAAACATGGCCCCGTAGGATTCGATGACCGTCCGCCAGGCCAGGGACATGCCCTCTCCAAAGGAGCGACCAAATGCCTGGTAGACTTCTTCGGTGGTCAGCACCATCAGAATTGCGCCAAAGATCAGGCCGGTCAGAATCGCCAGGGCAGGCACAAGCAAAACGCGCCCGGCCCGCCGCCACCAACCGACCTTTTTGGGTTCGGGCGGACGGGTCAATTCCTCTAGCAGCACTTTGCCTGCATCAGGTTTGACCGGAGATTGTTCAGGTTTTTCGTTTGAATTTTGGTTCACACGTCACCCCGTTTAGAATGTCGTCTCTACAACGCGCGGCCCCTTGGTCTTCGCCGATTCGGCTTGTTCGGGGCTTACACCGGCCATGAGCAAGCCAAGGTAGGCTTTGTTGGCTTCGTCTGCCGAAACCACCGCCACCACCTTGCCGCGGAACATGACCGCAATTCGATCAGACAGCTCAATAATTTCGTCTAACTCCGGCGACACAAGCAGCACAGCACAGCCTTCGTCGCGTTTTTCAACAATGCGCCGGTGTATATATTCAATGGAGCCCACATCCAGGCCGCGGGTGGGTTGCGAAGCGACCAGGAATTTGATCGGGCGGGAGAATTCCCGCGCAATGATCACCTTTTGCTGGTTGCCGCCTGAAAGGGATCCGACGTTGGTTTGCGCGTTGGGAGTGCGAATGTCGAAATCCTTGATCAACTGATTGGCGTTATCCAGGATCACTTTCGATTGCATGTTCACGCCCTTGGCGAAGGGGGGCTGGTAGTAGGTGCACAATACCGAATTTTCAGCTACCGGGAATGAGAGGATCAGCCCGTCACGCTGGCGGTCTTCGGGAACATGGGCACAGCCCAGTTCGGTCACCTGGCGGGGCGACAAATTGGTGATCTCTTGACCCATCAGGTGGATTTTGCCGCTGACCGCAGCACGCAGCCCGGTGACAGCCTCGACCAGTTCAGTCTGCCCGTTGCCCTGTACACCCGCCACGCCCATGATTTCACCCGCGCGGACGTCAAACGTGACATCATCCACAGCAATCTGTTTCTTCGGGTCGGCTACCACCAGGTTTTTAACTTCCAAAACCACATCGCCCGGTGTGGCAATGGCTTTCTCCACTTCCAGGTGTACCGAGCGCCCTACCATCATCTCCGCCAGCTTTTGCTTGTCTGCGTTCTCAGGGGTGGTGCTGCCCACCACCGCCCCGCGGCGAATGACCATCACCCGGTCGGAGATTTCGAGCACTTCGCGCAGCTTGTGGGTGATGAAGATAATCGACTTGCCCTGTTTCACCAGAGTGCGCATGATTTCGAACAACTCATCGGCTTCCTGGGGGGTGAGCACGGCAGTGGGTTCGTCAAAGATGAGGATGTTGGCTTCGCGGTACAGCAGCTTGATGATTTCAACACGCTGCTGGACGCCCACCGGCAGGTCTTTGACATACGAATCGGGGTTCACTTCCAGCTTGTAGCTTTCAGAGATTTCCCGAATGCGGTCGGCGGCCTTCTTGCGATCCAAAAAATCGCCGGCGCGCACCGATTCAGAGCCCAGCATCACGTTCTCGGTCACGGTGAATACCGGGATGAGCATGAAATGCTGGTGGACCATTCCGATACCCGCATGGATGGCATCGGTGGGCGAGTGGATCGTGATCTTTTTGCCGCGCACTTGAATCTCGCCCTCGTCGGGCTGATACAACCCGTAGAGGATGTTCATCAACGTGGACTTGCCGGCCCCGTTTTCCCCCAACAAGGCCAGAATCTCGCCTTCGTTGAGGGTCAAATCAATGTGATCATTCGCCAGCACGCCGGGAAAACGTTTGGTGATTCCGGATAGTTGGAGGACAGGAGCCATTGATACTCCCTTCTTAAGACTTACAGGATGGATATAGTAAACTTCCCGGTAACTACTCAACGGTTTGGGGAAAGAGGCCTAATTTGAGGTGTACGTGAGGGCGAAGCCCTCACATACACCTCAAATTCCGAACTTTTCTTCCGATGCCTAAGTAGTTACACTTCCCGCCACAGCGGACGCTACCTATATATTGTACCACTAGCTAATGCCCAGGTCTTTGGAATTCGCCGTGGTAGGTTTCGCATTTTGGAGTGCAACGGCGGCGAAGCCGCCGTTGCACTCCAAAATGCGGGTCTCACCACGCCAATTCCCAATGAATCTAATGCCCCATCATCTTAATGAAAGTCTGGGCAATTTCGGGGTCAAACTGGCTTCCGGCTTGCTCGCGAATGTACTTGACGGCGCGATCTTCGGGCCAGGCTGGGCGGTAAATGCGCGGCGTGATCAGTGAATCCCATACGTCGATGACGGCAAACATGCGCGCCGCGAAGGGGATTTGTAACCCGCGCAGCCCGCGGGGATAGCCGGAACCGTCCCATTTTTCGTGGTGGCAGTAGGGGATATCCAGCGCTTTTTCAAGATATGAGATGTGCGCGAGCAAATCCATCGCATACTTGGGATGCTGGCGCATGACCTCCCATTCCGCTTCGCTCAGAGGCCCTGCCTTGAGCAAGATCGAGTCTGGAATGGCCATCTTCCCAATATCGTGCAGCAAGGCCCCGCGCCGCAGATGCGGGATCTCATCGGCGGTGAGGTGCATGGCTTGCGCCAGTTCAACGGTCAGTTCCGAAACGCGCTGCGTGTGTCCTTCCATCTCTCGGTCGCGCAAATCCAACGCGTGCACCCAGCCTTCCAGGGTGGCGTCATAAGCCAGGCTGAGCTCCTGGTTGGAGCGTTGCAACTGCTCATACAAATCGGCGTTGTAAATGGCCAGCGAAATCTGGCCTGCCAGCAGCTCAAAAAAGTTCTTCCAATCTTCATCGCGCTCCTTGGGCGTCCGCGAGAAAATTTGCAGCACCCCTTTGACCTCGCTCTTCGAGATCAGCGGCGAGCTGACCCCGTTCACAAAGCTTTCCTCGGCGATGAATTGAGGCCAGTCCTTGTGCTGCGAGAGGTTGGTCAGGTTGGTGGTCATGGTGAGGGTGCGCTGTCCCAGGATGGCGTTGCCCGTGTAACTTTCTCCCACGCGAAGAACCATGCGCTGCAGCCAGGAGGTGCGGAAGCCCGCCCCGCTGCCATATTCGAGGGTCTGATTGACCGGGTTGTATAACAAAATCACCGCCGCGTCCACGTCCAACTCGCGCATGACGTGCTCGATGAAAATGATCAGCACCAGGCGTAAATCAAAGCTGTTGCTGATGGCCAAATCGATGGTGCGCAGTGCATCCAGGCGGGTGAACTGGCGTTGAAGGACAATCTGGGCTTCTTTTTGTTGGGTCACGTCGCGGCTGATGCCCTCAATACCCACGGCTTCCCCGTTTTCGTCATAAACGGCCACCGAGCGCTCTTCAATCCAAATCACACGACCGTCCTTGCCTCGCCAGCGAACCATGATCGGCTTGTCGCGCGGATCCGGTTTTACAGCCGCCCGATTGAGAAAGTGGCGATCTTCTGGAAGAATGATGCGTTGAACCAGATCCGGCTCATTGTAAAAATCTTCTGGGGCATATCCGGTCACCGACAACACTGCCGGGCTGATGTATTCATAGTGAGGAACAGGATGTAAAGCGATACGGAAGATGATGTCGGGAGCGTTATCGGCCAGGCGGCGGAAGCGGTTCTCGCTCTCACGCAGAGCGGCTTGTTCGCGGGTCAATTGTGCGCGAGTACAGACCTGTTCGATCAATGAGGGCAGTTTGAAAAGATAACCGGTGTTTTTTACCAGATAATCAGCGGCTCCAAGCTTGAGGGTTTGAGTGGCGATATCCTCGTTGCCGTGTCCTGTCACCACCACCACCGGCACATCCAGCTTGCGCACCTGGAAGATTTCTTTGAGAATGTCTAATGCGCTTTCTCCGGCCAGATTGTAATCGAGCAGAATCAGATCGAAGTTGGCTTGAGGGCCTCGCTCGGGCAGTAATGTGAGCATATCCCGGCCCGACCTGGCCGACGTCAATTGAATGTGAGGGGCGTAATGCGCCAGGTGCTTGCGGGTCAATTCCAGATCGGTGGGGCTGTCTTCTCCATACAATACCCGCAGCGGCTGCGAGCGGCGATCCTGCTCGGAACGAAAGCGCTCCAGCGCAGAGTCCAGCGTGCCCGGCAGTTGTGCCAGATATTCGGCATGTTTGACCAGATAATCTTGGGCGCCGGCCTTGAGAACTGTCACCGCGGTTTCCTCGTCGCCTTGGCCGGTGATGACCACCACCGCCAGGGGCCAATTCTGCTCGCGGATGTGGGTGAGCAGGTTGATTCCTGAGCCGTCGGGCAGGTTGAGATCGACCAAAACAAGGTCAAACGCAGCGGGGTTTTGCTCCAGCAGGTCACGAGCCTCTTGGATTGTCCCGGCGCGCTCCAGGTGGTATTCCCCTTCTGCGCGGCTTAAATCCCGGAGCGTGAGTTGAAAATCTTGCGGGTCGTCCTCGACGTATAAAACCCTCAATGACTGCCTCGCTTCTCTCCTGAGGGAAAGTTCTCAAATTCGTAACTACTCAGCCCTTTTGGGAAA
>CAZMMI010000033.1:14094-21913 GCA_964567255.1 uncultured Anaerolinea sp. | reverse complement strand
ATGGATATCCATCAGCTCACCCAAGAAATGCACCGCTTCGTGCGCAGCAAAGGCTGGTACGAGCCCGCCAGCCCGCGCCCCCAAACGCCGCGCAACCTGGCTATCTCGCTCAACCTTGAAAGCAGCGAGGTGCTCGAGCACTTCCAGTGGAATGATTCCCAGGTCGACCGCGCCGAACTGGCCGGAGAACTGGCCGATGTGGCCCTTTACTTATTGCAGTTAGCCAGCGTCATGAACATAGACCTGGAACAAGCCATCCTGGATAAACTGGCGGTGAACTATACCCGCACCTGGGACGGCTCCGCCCAACCTGAGGAACCCAACGCATGAACATCACCGTTTTTGGCAGCGCCGCCCCTGTGCCCAACACCCCCGCTTACGAAGAAGCCCGCCGCCTGGGATTTCTCCTCGGGCAGGCCGGCCACACCGTGCTGACGGGCGGCTATATGGGCACTATGGAAGCGGTTTCGCGCGGAGCTGCCGAAGCCGGCGCGCATGTCATCGGGGTCACCTGCGCTGAGATTGAATCCTGGCGTCCCATCCAGGCCAACCCCTGGGTTGCCGAACAGCGCCCCACCCCCACCCTCGAGGTGCGCATGGTGGCCCTCATGGATTGCTGTGACGCGGCCTTGGCCCTGCCCGGTGGAATCGGCACGCTGGCGGAGATCACCCTCCTGTGGAACCGGATGGCCGTCCAGGCAGCCCCGCGTCGCCCGCTGGTCCTGATCGGCCAGGGCTGGCGGGATACCTTCGCCGGGCTGTACACCGCCCAGAGCGAATACTTTGCCGAAAATCACCGCGCCTTTCTTCAATTTGCTTCCGGCATCGAAGAAGCCGTGCGCTTAATTCAATAAACTGACTTCAATCAATATTTTTCGTAGAGGAAAAATGGCCGAAGATAAACTCACCCCTCAATCTGAGAATTTCTCTGAATGGTATAACCAGATCGTTCAAAAAGCCGAACTGGCCGATTACGCCCCCGTGCGCGGCTGTATGGTCGTGCGCCCCTATGGTTGGGCCCTTTGGGAAAACATCCAGTCGGCGCTGGATAAGCGCTTCAAAGCCAGCGGGCACGTCAACGCCGCCTTCCCCCTGCTCATCCCCATGAGCTTTCTGGAAAAAGAAAAAGAACACGTCGAAGGCTTTGCGCCCGAACTAGCTGTCGTCACCCACGGCGGCGGCGAACTGCTCGAAGAACCCCTGGTGGTGCGCCCCACCTCCGAAACCATCATCGGCTACATGTACTCCAAGTGGGTGAAATCCTATCGCGACCTGCCCATCCTCATCAACCAGTGGGGCAACGTCGTCCGCTGGGAGATGCGCACGCGCATGTTCCTGCGCACCCTCGAATTCTACTGGCAGGAAGGCCACACCGTCCATTCCACCGACAAGGAAGCCATGGAAGAAACCCGCCGCATGCTGGACACCTACGCCGACTTTGCCGTCAACGAAGGCGCCGTGCCGGTCATTCGCGGGCGGAAGAGCCAGACCGAAAAGTTTGCCGGCGCGGTCAGTTCGTGGACCATCGAAGGCATGATGCGCGACACGCGCGCCCTGCAATCCGGCACCTCTCACTACTTCGGACAGAACTTCGCCAAAGCCTTCGACATCAAGTTCCTGGATTGGAACAACGAGTTGCAGTACGCTTACACCACCTCGTGGGGGCTTTCCACCCGCTTCGTCGGCGCCATCATCATGACTCACGGCGACGACCAGGGACTCATCCTGCCCCCTCGCCTGGCCCCCAAGCAGCTCGTAATCGTGCCCATTTACCGGGACGACGCCGAGCGCTCATTGGTCATGCCCGTCGTCGAGCAGGTTCGCCAGAAGCTGGCTGCCTTCCGCGTGCACGTGGATGACCGCGACGGCCTGACCCCCGGATTTAAGTACCACGAATGGGAAATGCGCGGCGTGCCTTTGCGCGTCGAGATTGGCCCCAAGGACGTGGAAAAGAACAGCGTAGCCCTGGCCCGGCGCGACCAGCCCGGCAAAGCCGGCAAGACCTTTGTCTCGCAGGATGGCCTCGAACACACCGTTGCCGCGCTGCTGGACGAAATCCAGGCCGCCCTCCTGGCCCGCGCCACCGCTTTCCGCGACGAGCACATCTATGACGCCAAAGATTACCAGGAATTGACCGAAGCCGTCCAGAACGGTTGGGCTCTCTCCTGGTGGTGCGGCAGCGCCGACTGTGAAGCCAAAGTCAAAGAGGACACCAAAGCCACCACCCGCTGCCTGCCTCTCGATCAACCCGGTGGAACCGGCAAATGCGCCGTCTGCGGGCAACCCGCCACCGAAAAAGTCTACTTCGCCCGCGCCTATTAAGCCGATCCGGTGCCAGCGGTTGAATTAAGTCATTTACGCGAACAAATCGCCCGTGTGGTCAGTCAATTCGACCAGGCGGGCGAATTTCGCCGCTCCTTGACCACCTTGCTGGAGCTGTACACCAACCATGCTTATCGAGCTGGGCAGGAAGTCCCGTCCAGGCCGCTCCTGCCCAGCTATCATCTGCCTCCGCTGGTCATTCGCCAGTTGGAGACCGAACTCATTGCTGCCACCCATCGCGACCCGGCCTCGGCGCTTTCCATCACCGACCTGCTGTGGCAGAGCGACTACCTGGAGCAGCGCGCCCTGGCAGCCCTCATGCTGGGGCAGGTCCACCTCAGCCAGGCCGAAGGCGTGCTGGAGCGCCTCCAGCGCTGGGCCGTTCCAGAAGCCAATCGTGAGGCGCTGGAACTCATCCTCACCCGCGGCACCGTCCGCCTGCGCCGTGAAGGCCCCGATGCGCTCATCGACCTGGTGCGCGAATGGTTCTCGGCGCCGCGCGTTGCGGTCCAATCCATCGGACTGCGGGCACTCCTACCCCTCATCCACGACGAAAATTTCCACAACCTGCCCCCGGTCTTCGATCTGCTCTCCCCGCTGCTGCGCAAGCCCGCCCCGGCGTTGTTCAACGACCTGCAAGAAGCCCTTCAAGCCCTGGCCGAGCGTTCGCCGTCCGAAACAGCCTTCTTCATCCGCCAGGTTGCCGGCGGAGGCGCCAACTCCGAGCTGTCCCGCCTGTGCCGCCGGGTGCTGCCGCTCTTCCCGCCCAACCAACAGGACACCTTGCGCGCCGCTCTGCGCCCGCGCGCCGCGCCCGAAGACACGCTCTAGCCTTGCAATTCCCCACTAATATGGTATAATTTCCCCGCTGACTGGTCCTTCAGGTGGTGTAAGCTGCCTGTATGGAGACCTGCGCAAAATCTATTTTTGAAAGGCAGATGTCACATGTCCCTTACCAAAGAACAAAAAGACGCAATGATCGGCCAGTATCGCCGCCACGAAAGCGATACCGGCTCACCGGAAGTGCAAGTTGCACTGCTCACCACGCGCATTCTTCAGCTCACTCAGCACTTGCGCGAGAACAAGCACGACGAATCCTCCCGCCGGGGTCTGCTCAAGCTGGTCGGCCAGCGCCGCCGGTTACTGGCATACTTACGCCGCGAGGACTACGGCCGCTTCCTGGCTCTCGCCGAACAACTGAACTTGCGGAAGAAATCATAGGTATCAACCCCGCGAGAGTAGATGGCGCAATCCGGGCCATCTACTCTTTTTTTGCGGGGATTTAATCTCACCGCATCCTATCGGTTGGGAATTGAAACTTGACGAGGAACAGCTTCCTCCTCAGCTTTCAGTCCCTGATCAGGTGGGTTGCAAAAAGGAACTACCATGGAAAAAAATGGTAAACAATTTAATACCGTCGTCGGTGATCGCATCATCGAACTCGAGACGGGCAAACTCGCCGGTCAGGCTGGTGGCGCGGTCACCATTCGCCTGGGCGATTCAGTGGTTTTTGCGGCTGCCACTATGGCGCCCCAGCCCCGTGAAAACGCGGGCTTCTTCCCGCTCACCGTGGAATACGAAGAGCGCATGTACGCCGGTGGACGCATCCCCGGTTCCTTCTTCCGCCGCGAAGGCCGCCCCTCCACAGAGGCCATCCTCACCGCGCGCCTGACCGACCGCCCCCTGCGCCCCCTGTTCGATCAGTCGATCCGCAATGAAGTCCAGGTGATTATGTTCTCCCTGTCAGCCGATCAGGAGAACCCCCTCGACATCCTGGCCATCAACGCTGCTTCCGCCGCTTTGATGATCTCCGACATCCCCTGGGCCGGCCCCGTGGGCGCTGTGCGCATCGGGCGGGTGGCTGGCAAGTTCATCGCCAACCCCACCTTCTCTGAGTTAGAAATTTCTGACCTCGACCTACGCATTGCCGGCACCCGCGAAGCCATCCTGATGGTGGAATGCGGCGCCAGCGAGCTCCCCGAAGACGTGATGGTCCAGGCGCTCGAATTTGGCCATCAGTCCCTCCAGCCCATGATCGACGTCCAAGAGCAGATGGTGTCCGAAGTTGGCAAACCCAAGCGCGTGGTTCCCACCTTCCCCATCGACGAAACACTGCTGAACGAAGTTGTGCAGCGCGCCGCCCCCGGCTTGAACGCCGCATTGGATGCGCCCCATGACAAAGCTGCCCTCTACGCCGCCGTCGACGCTCTGGAGGCCGAACTGGTCGCTGAGATGGGTGGTGAAGACGCCGCCAAGGTTGACGCGGTCAAAGTAGCCTTCGAAGAAGCCTACAAGAAGGTCGTCCGCGAGCGCATTTTGGATCGCGGCCTGCGCCCCGATGGCCGCGGCACCACCGAAATCCGCCCCATCTGGTGCGAAGTCGGCAACAGCCCCCGCGCGCACGGCTCCGGCCTGTTCACCCGCGGCGAAACCCAGGTGCTCACCATGGCCACCCTCGGCACCCCCAAGGAAGCCCAGGAACTGGACAACCTGTCTCCCACCGAGACCAAACGCTACATGCACCACTACAACTTCCCGCCCTACTCCACCGGCGAGGTGAAGATGCTCCGCGGGCAGTCTCGTCGCGAGATTGGTCACGGCGCCCTGGCCGAGCGCGCGCTCGAGCCCGTCATCCCCTCCGAAGAGGTCTTCCCCTACACCCTGCGCCTGGTCTCCGAGGTGCTTTCCTCCAACGGTTCCTCCTCGATGGGCTCCGTCTGCGGTTCCACCCTGGCCCTCATGGACACCGGCGTGCCGATCAAGGCCCCCGTGGCCGGCGTGGCAATGGGCTTGATCAAAGAAGCCGACAAGTACACCATTCTCACCGACATCCAGGGTCTCGAAGATCACCTCGGTGACATGGACTTCAAGGTTGCCGGAACCACCGCGGGCATCACCGCCCTGCAGATGGACATCAAGATCAAAGGCTTGACCTCCGAGATCATGTCCAAAGCCCTGGCCCAGGCCCGCACCGCTCGTCTGGAGATCCTGGACAAAATGCTGGCTGTTCTGGCTGCCCCGCGCCCCGAGCTCAAACCGCACGTTCCGCGCATCACCATTGTGAAAATCCCGATTGACAAAATCGGCGCCATCATCGGCCCCGGCGGCAAGAACATCCGCGCCCTGCAGGAAGAAACTAACACCAAGATCGATATCAACGACGACGGTACCGTCTTCATCGCTGCTACCGACAAGACCAGCGAAATGATGGCCCGCGAACGGATCGAATCGATCACCGAATCGCCCCAGCTCGGTCGCATCTACACCGGCAAGGTCGTGCGGACCACCGATTTCGGCGCCTTCGTCGAGATCATTCCCAACGTGGACGGCATGGTGCACATCTCCCAACTCGATACCGAGCGCGTTCAGAGCGTGACCGATGTGGTCAACGTCGGCGATGAGCTGACCGTCATGATCACCAACATAGATGGCGACGGCAAGATTCGCCTCTCGCGCCAGGCCGTCCTCGAAGGCTGGACACTGGAACAGGCCCAGGAAATGGACCGCGGCGGTGCTCGCGGCGGCGGCGGTGGAAACCGCTCCGGTGGGCGCCCCGGCGGCGATCGTGGTGGTGACCGCGGCGGCAATCGCTACGGTGGTGACCGCCGTGGCGGTGGCGGCGATCGCGGCCCCCGTCGCTAAGCACTTTTTCCCGCTACAAGATAGCAAAGTAAACGAAAAAAACATAAAAACGGCGCGAATGCGCCGTTTTTATGTTTTTTTCGTTATTTCCCCCGCCCTGGGGGCGGGGGATAAAGGGGGTGGGGAATTCTCTAAATAATCCCCAACCCGCGCAGCAGCACGATGGTGATCAACACCGGCGAAACGAACTTGGTCACCGTGAAGAACGCCTTGATCACGCCCTGATTCTTCATCACGCCTTCATTGGTGAGGGCCTTCTGCACTTTGTCGAAACCCCAGAACCAGCCCACAAATACGGTGATGGCAATACCGCCCACCGGCAGCAGAATGTTCGAAGTCACGAAATCAAACAGGTCAAACATATTCAAGCCAAAAAGTTTAAAGTTCGCCAGCGTGCTGGAAGAAAGCGCCGCTGTCGAACCGATGAGCGCCAGCAGCCCCACCGTGATCAACGTAGCCGCTTTGCGCGATAGGCCCGCCCTTTCATTCAAAAACGCTACCGGCACTTCCATCAGTGAAAGCATCGCGCCGGTGGCGGCAATGGCCGCCAGGACGAAGAACAACACCATAAACACATTGCCCAGGGGCATGGAAGCAAACACTGCCGGAATGGTGATGAACAACAACGATGGTCCCGCGGTGGGTTCAAAGCCAAACGAAAACACCGCCGGGAAGATGGCAACGCCGGCCAGGATCGAAACGGTCAGATCCGCAAGCATCACCTGAGCGGCAGTCTTGGGAATGTTTTGATCCGCGCGGAAGTAGCTGCCGTATGTGATCATGGTGCCCATGCCCACCGACAGTTTGAAGAAAGCCAGCCCCATCGCCGTCAGCACAGCCGCCGCCGACAACTTGGTCAGGTCCGGTTTGAACAAGAAAGCCAGTCCTTCGCCGGCGCCCGGCAGGGTCAAGCTGCGCACGCACAAAGCCAGCAGAATGACAAACAAAATTGGCATCAGCCGTTTAGTAGCCCCTTCAATACCCTTGGAGACGCCCAACAGGATGATGGCGCCCACTACCGCCAGCACCACCCACTGCCAGATCAACGACTGCCAGGGATTGGCGATTAACGCGGTGAAAGCCTCTGAGGTCACCTGTGGATCGGTGGAAAGCAGTCCGCCGCCAACGGATTTAAAGATGTATGCGAACACCCAGCCCGCCACTTCGGTGTAGAATGCCATGATCAAGAACGCCGCCAGCACGCCCAGGGCTGCCGCCAGCCACCAGGGTTGCTTGCGCGGGGCCAGCTTCTGCAGTGAGGTCACGGCGTCGGCGCGCGCGGCTCGTCCCAGCATCAGCTCCGAAATCATGACCGGCAAGCCGACCAGCAAGGTGGAAATAATGTAGATGAGCAGAAACGACGCGCCGCCGTTCGTGCCGGTCAAGGACGGGAATTTCCAGATGTTACCCAGCCCAACGGCCGAGCCCAAAGTGGCAGCGATGACTCCCAACGCGGTAGTGAACCCATCGCGTTGCGGTGCGGGTGAAGGTTTGGACATGATATTTCGATCCTCTCGCTTGGAAATGATTGTGAAACAGGCAGCTTTTCTGCACTGCTCCCATAAGGCGGGCATTATATCACCGCCCCGTTTCCGAAAAGGAAAACGGGGCGGATTCTATGACATATGACACGCCCAAAAGCGGACTATCCGCCCTGCACGCCCATCTTTACCGTCACCTGCCACTCCTGAACTTTTCCGGAATCGGCAGCGCCGCGGATTTCAACCACCTGGAACCAGCGCACCGCGCTGGTTTCTCCGGCTTTGGCCACTGCCGCCGAAATCGCGTCTTCCAGGCTGACCTTCGAGGTTCCCACCAGTTCAACCATTTTATAAGTACCCATCGTATCTCCTTT
>CAZMMI010000033.1:4333-13994 GCA_964567255.1 uncultured Anaerolinea sp. | reverse complement strand
CCTTCGAGGTTCCCACCAGTTCAACCATTTTATAAGTACCCATCGTATCTCCTTTGTTGGTAACTAATCAGCCAGAGGTGGAAAAGGCCTGAATTTTAGGCATGTGTGGCGTGCTTGGCACGCCACACATGCCTAAAATTCAGGAACTCTCCCCACCCTCTGTACAGTTTTACATACATGGATTTATCCCAGCCAATCCACAACGTAGTCTTCCAGCGCATCCATATCGGCGTCCCGTTCTTCAACCACCCGGTAACGTACCGAAATGCCCGCCCGGTGGACGCTGTCGGGCTGTCCCGAAACCAGCGGGTGCCACGGCTCCAGGTCTTTGCCTTCCGCCACCAGGCGGTAAGCGCAAGTTTTAGGCATCCATTTTAATTGGGTCACCAGGTCGGCGTCCAGCACCAGGCAGGTTGGCATCAAACGGGCCCGGTTGGCGTAATCGGTGCAGCGGCAGCGGTAACTGTCCACCAGCTTGCAGATCACGTTGGTGTAATAAATCTCTCCGGTATCCTCATCTTCCAACTTATACAGGCAGCAGCGAGCGCAGCCGTCACACAACGCTTCCCACTCTTCACGGGAAAGCTCGCTCAAAGTCTTCTTTTTCCAAAATTCAGGTTCAAGCATGCTTACTTTTTCCGCGTCGGGAGGTAAGGCATTTCCGGCCCGGCTACGCCCAGGTTTTCTGCCAGCGCCGCGCGCAGCGCAGTACGGTCGTCCCAGGCATACTCGATCTCGCCAAAGCACATCGACTGCTCATGGCCCTTTCCGCAAGCAATCACCATGTCGCCCGGACGGGCCATGGCCACCGCTTGCCGCAGCGCCTCGCCCCGATCCGGCACACGGATGAACGTTTTGCCCTCCACCCCGCCGCCCTTTTGGGCGCCTTTAGCCATCGCCGCCAGGATTTCATCCAGCGACTCGGTACGCGGGTCCTCGGCGGTCAAAATGCTCATATCCGCCAGCCCGGCGGCAGCCTCGGCCATCATAAAGCGCTTCTCTCGATCGCGCAATCCCGCCGAACCAAACACAGCGATGACTCGCCCAGTCACCATCTGCCGGGCGGCGGTCAACGCAGCCCGCAAGGCATTGGGCGTGTGGGCAAAGTCCACCACCGCCAGGAACTCCTGACCCATCGCAATCCGCTCCATGCGTCCCGGCACGCCTGGCAGCCCGGCAATGCCGCGCTGGACAATCTGCGGGTCAAGCCCCAAACCCACCACGGTTGCCGCAATGGCAGCCAGACAGTTCGAGACATTGTAAGCACCCAGCAGGCAAGTGTGGATTTCCTGTGTAAAATCCGCCCCCTTAGCGAAAAAGTGCAGCCCGTCCGATTCATAGCGCACATCCACGGCACGCACATCGGCCCGTTCATCAAAACCATAGGACACCTGCCGCACCTCTGCCACCTGACTCAGAAACTCGTAAGACGAATCATCCCGATTGAGCACCGCCAGACGCGGATTGCCGCAACCTTTTTCAGGCGTTTGGGCCAGCATGGTGAACAGGCGCGCTTTCGCCGCCCGGTAAGCCTCATAAGAGCCGTGAAAATCGAGGTGTTCGTGGGTGATGTTGGTCAGCACGCCGATATCAAAACCGCAGCCGCTCACCCTGTGCTGCTCCAGACCGTGCGAGGTCGACTCGAGCACCACGTGGGTCAGCCCGGCGGCCCGCATCCGCGACAGATAGCGCTGCACCTCGGGCGCCTCCGGCGTGGTCACGTGGAAGCCCGTATCCATTACTTCTTTGCCAATCACCGCGTTGACTGTAGAGATCATCCCCGCGGGCAGCCCCGCCGCCAGCAGGATGTGATAGATCAGGTTCGCCGTGGTGGTTTTCCCGTCTGTGCCCGTGATTCCAATCACCGTCATTTGGTTGGCCGGGTGATCATAAAAAGCCGCCGCCAGCGCCGCCAATGCCGCCCGAGAATCCGCTACCCGAATATAGGGCACTTCCAGATTGCGCAAATCCTCAGTCCCCACTACCGCGATCGCGCCACGTTCCAGGGCCTGTGGGATATAGCGGTGCCCGTCCACCGAATAGCCTTGAAAAGCCACGAAGATGAATCCGTTCTGCAACTGGCGCGAATCATACGTCACCCCGGTCACACGCACATCCGGCAATTCACCTTCATACACTGCATCGGGCAGCGCTGAGCGAACCAGCGCCGGCAGTGATTGGCGGACAAAACCTGTCATAACAAAATGCTCCTCGCCGGAATTCTACAGAAAGCCAGGCCCATCGGGTGAAAACTTGCTGCCCCCGCATGAGCCGCTTCCGTGTTAAAGCAATTATAGCTGATAATCTCAGATTTTCGATTTTAAGTCAAAAAGCGCCCTGCGTTGCGATTGCTATGCAGGGCGCTTTTTTTTGACACCGGCCCAGGAGGGCCTAAATTTACTTCATGCTGTGGCGCAGGCCTTCCAACTGGCCCGCCACCGATCCATCCACCACACGGTCGCCCAGGCGCACCACCAACCCGCCCAAAATGGCCGGGTCCACGCGGAAACTCACCGTGGCGGCTCCGCCCAGCTTGGAAAGAACGTCCTTCTTGACGGTTTCCTGCTCAGAATCCGTCAGCGGCAGCGCGCTGGTCACCTCGGCCGATTGGCCTCCGGTCACCCCCGCGCCTTCCAAAACGACCACCTTGCCGCCCTTGACGCCCGCGAAGAACTCATCCAGCAGCACGCGCTGGCGCTTGTCGTCCAGGTTCTCGCCGATCAGCTTCTGAGCCGCGGCGATGGAGATTCCCACCACCTGCCCGCGCAGCTCGGCCAACATGCGGTTGCGTTCGCCTTCCAGCTCGGCCAGGGCCCCGCTGCGGGCTTTTCCAGCGTCGGCTTCAGCCTGCGCGTGAATATCTTTGGCTACTTCATCGGCGCGCTTGGTTGCGTCTGCCACGATCTCGGCAGCCTTGGCCTGCGCCTCCGCCACTACTTCGGCGGCTTCCTTCTCGGCGTTGGCCCGCGCTTCGGCGGCAATGCGCGCATCTTCCAGGCCCTGCGCCACGGTCAGGCGGCGTTTATCCAGCATGCCCAGCAGAGGTTTATACACCCAGGCACGCAACACCATCAGGATGATGAAAAAGTTGAGGGTAAAGACGAGCAAATACCCGAGGTTAATTCCTAGTGCTTCCAAAGCATCCCTCCTTTATTGCTCGCAGGATTACACAACAAACATCATCATGAACGCGATGACCAGACAATAGATCGCGATCGCTTCCGAGAAGGCGATGCCCAGGATCATGTTGGTCAACAGGTTGCCGTACGCATCGGGATTGCGGGCCATGCCGCCCAGCGCGCCTTGCACGCTCAAACCAATCCCAACGCCTGCACCAGCCGCGCCGATCATGGCCAGGCCCGCAGCGATAAATTTCGCAGCTTGAACAATGTCACCAGTCATGGGTTACTCCTCCTCAAAGAGTTTTGTGTCTAATTTTCGAAGATTACGCAGCATGGGCTTCTTCAGCGTGTTCCTCGCCACCGTGGCCCTTGGTGGCTTGCGCCATGAAGACCATCGTCAGCATACCGAACACAAACGCCTGGATCAGCCCAATGAAGAACTCAAACATCAAGATAAACGATGGCGCAAACACGCCCACCATCGATGAAATCAAGAACAACAGCACCGCACCCGCGAACATATTGCCGAACAACCGGAAGGCAAACGAGAGGACCTTGGCGAACTCCGAGATCAATTCCAGGATGCCGACCAGGAAATCCATGACCCCAAAGAAAGGCTTCTTGAACAGGTTGGTGACGTTGAAAAACTTCAGCAAATAAGCCGGGCCTTGCGCTTTGAAACCAACCACCTGGATGGCAACCACGGCAATTAAGGCCAATGCCAAAGTGAAATTCAGGTCGGTGGGAATGCCGCGGAAATAAGGAATGATTCCGTAATCCCCTTTCTCATTCAAGAGGGTCACCGGTCCACCGGCCCACAGTTCCCGAATGGCGTGCCCTTCCCCGTGCGTCTCGTGCAACACGCCAAACGTCTCACCAATCGGGATCAGTTTGGCCAGGTTGCCCACCAACACCAGGATGACGATGGTGGCGAACCAGGGGAAGATGGTTTTGGTGTACTTCCCTGCCGTAGTCTCGGTCAGGTTGTACAGCGCTTCCACGGCCAGCTCCATCGCCGCGCCGATGCCCTTGGGAGACAACGCATTGTCGCGCACCGCGTTGCGCACGCCCAGCGCCAGCAGCACAATCAAGATATCCACCAGAACCAGCATGATCAGCGTGTTGGTCAGGTAGAAATCTCCCAGCACCGGCAGGCTGAACAGCGGGTCGTGAGAAACATTTTCGGGGGCCACCTGAATATGCGGGAGAACAGGCGCAATCAGCACAACCGAAACGATATTCAGGATGATAAACAACAGCACCCACCAGCGGTGCTTAATGCCGAGCGGACCATTTCCCTTAAAAAGGTTTGCCAATTCCGGCCTCCTCTTTGCGTTGTTCTTCTACATTTGCCTTAATCTTTGCCGCCGCCGAGCGAGCGATCACGAACATCAAAACCAATGAGACCGGGATGCTTGCGAACACCAGCACCAACGTGATCACCGGCTTCGTATCGAAACGAGCGTCCAGCCATAACCCGCCAAACAGTGCCACCAGGATGATCACCAGGGTCAGGCAGCCAACCTGCGCCACCACCCCCGCCAGCGTTAAATTTAACCAATACTTGCTGTTCTTGGGTTGTGGATTCAGGTTCCCGCTCATCGTCCAAAATTATACTATATCTGGAGTTAATCCGTCAAATAAAGCAAGGAATGTGTACAAAAAAGACCCGAAGGGTTTTCCGAAACCCTTAGGGTCTTCCTAAAAAGCACTAAAACAAGCTTCCCGCCGCCGCAGTGGCCCAGCCGTACCACGGCGCAAAGACCACCCCCAGGAAGATCATCCCCGCCACGCAGGCCAGTAAAGCCGTGCGCCAGGCAGTTGTCATGGGCAGAGGCTGCTCATCCGCGCCGGGCCGGTACATGATCTTCATCACCGTCAGGTAGTAGTACAGGCCGATCACTGAGGTGATGACACCCACAAAGGCCAGCCAGAACTGCCCGGCCTGCACTGCCGCGCCGAACACCAGCAGCTTGCCGAAGAAACCGCTCAACGGGGGCACACCGCCCAGCGAGAGCAGCGCCAGCAGCATGGCCAGCGCCACGGCCGGATTGCGCTTGCCCAACCCGGCATAAGCGTCCAGGTCATCCGAGCCCACCTGCCGCCCCACCAGCCAGACAATGCCAAAGGCAGCCAGGTTGGTCACCAGGTAAGAAGCCAGGTAATACACCACCCCGGTCACGCCCAACTCGTTGCCAGCCGCCACCCCCACCAGGATGTACCCGGCCTGGGCAATGGAGGAATAGGCCAGCAGGCGCTTGATGTTGCGCTGCACCAGGGCCAGCACGTTTCCCAGGATCATGCTGACGGTCGCCAGCACCGCGATCACCACCGTCCAGAAGGGCAGCGAATCGGGGAACACCGCCAGCAGCACCCGCGCCAGCACGGCAAACCCCGCCGCCTTAGAGGCCGTGGACAGGAACCCCGCCACGGGCGTGGGCGCGCCTTCATACACATCCGGCGCCCAGAAATGCAGCGGGGCCGCCGAGACCTTGAAGCCAAAGCCCACCAGCACCAGCAGGGCCAGCCCGCCCATCAGCACCGGCGGAACCGCGCCCGCTTTGAGCGCATCCGCCAGTTCATACAGGCCCGTCGTTCCGCTGAAACCCCACAACAGGCTGAAACCGTACAGCATGACCGCTGAGGTCATGGCCCCAAACAGCAGGTACTTGATGCCCGACTCGACCGACTTTTGATCCAGCACCTTGAACCCCG
This sequence comes from uncultured Anaerolinea sp., assembly GCA_964567255.1. GTDB lineage: Bacteria > Chloroflexota > Anaerolineae > Anaerolineales > Anaerolineaceae > Anaerolinea. The sequence continues at coordinate 8,157 of CAZMMI010000033.1, read as the reverse complement.
CCAGGATGTACAGCGGGATTGAGGTCGTTTCGATGGCCAGATACAGCATGATCAAGTTGGCCGACCCGGCCATCAGGCACATGCCCAGGGTCGAGATGATCAGTAACAGATTGAATTCACCGGCGTGCTTACCCGATTTCTCGGTCGCCACCAGCGCGGTCAGCGCGGCGCCCACCAGGAAGATCAGGCGGAAGGTAAAGGTCAGCCAATCCTGACGCAGCATCCCGCCAAACAGCAGGACGGGCTCGCCTGCGGGACGCGAGAAGGCCACCCCCAACCCAGCCGCCACCAGCAGCCCCACGGCTGTAATCCAGCCCAGGACTGTGTTCTCGCGGTCGCGATACACCAGGTCCAACACCAGCACCAGCACTGCCAGCAGGATCAGCATTATTTCCGGCAGTACTGCCGGGATCATCGAGAGTTCGAAGGCTCCGGTCACCTATGCACCTCCCACCAGCGCCAGGATTTGGTTCACGCCGGATTCGACCATCGTTGTCATCAGGCTGGGGAACACCCCAATCACCACCATCAGCAGGGCCAGCACCCCCACCACAATCTTATCCATCACCGAGATGTCGGTCACCGACTTCTCAAAGGCCTCTGGCAGCTTGCCGAAGAACACCCGCCGCATGACCAGCAGGATGTAGCCCGCGGTGATGATCACGCCCAAAATGGCAATGATCGCCACCAGCGGCAGCACGCGCCAGGCCCCCATGAAGATGGGGAACTCAGCCACAAAGCCCGAGAAGCCCGGCATGCCCATCGACACCAGACCGGCGACAATGAAGCCGACCGCCGCGATGGGCATCTTCTGGAACAGCCCTCCCAACTCGCCAATGCTGCGCGTGTGCGTGCGGTCATAGACCATGCCGACCACAGCAAAGAAGAGAGCCGTCATGATGCCGTGAGAGAACATTTGCATGCCCGCGCCCAGCAGCCCCTCGCGCGAAAGGGTGGCAAACCCAATCAACACCAACCCCATGTGCGACACCGACGAAAAACCGATGACGTACTTGAAATCGGTCTGGATCAGGGCGATGAACGCCCCATAAACCACGTTGATGGTACCCAGGATGAGGATCAGCAGCGACCAGTAGCGCGCGCCTTCGGGCAGCAGCATGATGGCCACGCGCAGCGCGGCAAACGCCCCCACCTTCATTTCCACGCCCGCCAGCAGCATCGAGATGGCTGTCGGCGCCGCCACGTGCCCATCGGGAGCCCAGGAATGGAAGGGGAAGATGCCCCCCAGCACGGCGAAGCCGCCAAACACCACCAGGAACCAGGTTTGCTGGAAGGCCAGCGAGAAGCCCGCATTTTCCAGCACCAGCATATCGAAGGTCTTTTGCCCTGCGGCAAAGTACATGGCCAGCACGCCCACCAGGGAGATCACTGAGCCGATGAACAGGTACAGGGTCAGCTTCATCGAGCCGTAATCGCGGGTCTTGGGCGACCCCCAAATGGCAATCATCAGGTATTTGGGGAATACCGCCAGTTCGTAGAAGAAAAACAGCATGAACAGGTCCAGCGAGCAGAACACGCCCTGCACGCTGGCGCCCAGGAACATCATGAACGAGAAGAACTCGCGCGGGCGGTCTTCCACCCGCCAGGAGACCATCACGCCGGCGGTGATGCCCAGCGCACCTAGCAGCACCATCGGGATGGACATGCCGTTGACGCCCACGTAGTACGAAATGCCCAGGGCGGGCAGCCACGGCATGCGCTCCACAAACTGGTAGCCGCCCTGCGCCAGGTCATACCCGGCATAGACGATGACGGCCAGCACCAGGGAAAGCACGCCCGCCCCCAGGGCGATCCCCTTGATGGCCAGCTTGCGGTCAGCCGGAAGCGCCAGGATGATCAGCCCGGCGGCCAGGGGGAGGAAGATGATCAGGCTAAGAATAGGAAATCCCATCCTACGCTCCTTGGAACCACATGCTTACGGCGCGGTTAATGATATCGAGGATCCAGGCCGGCCAGACGCCGATCACCACGATCAAAAGCATCAGCGGCGCGATGACGATAATCTCGCGGACATTGATCTCGGTCAGGTGCCCCTTCCAATGCTCGTTCAGCGGCCCGTGCAGCACCGTCCACAGCCCCTTGAGGGTGTAAGCCCCGGTGAAGAACAAACCAATCATCGAGAGCGCCGTGGCAACTTGCAGCACCGGCCAGGCCCCCCGCACCACCAGGAACTCAGATACAAAGCCGTTCAGGCCGGGCAGCCCCAGCGAAGCCATTGAGACAAAGATCAAGATCGTGCCGTAGACCGGCAGCAGCGCCCACAACCCGCCAAATTTGCTCAAGTCGCGGGTATGCGCCCGCTCGTAAATGACCCCAACCAGGAAGAACATCCCTGCCGAGTACAGGCCGTGGTTGAACATTTGCAGCACCGAGCCGTTTAGGGCAATGACTGCGTCCGCGGTGCCTGGAGCCGCGGCCATCGCCGCCACGCCCAGCATCACGAACCCCATATGGTTGATCGACGAATAAGCCACCAACCGCTTGAAGTCATTTTGCCCAAAGGCCCCAAAGGCCCCGAAGATGATCGCCAGGGTGGCCAGCGCCGCCAACCAGCCCGCATATTGCTGTGATTCCGCCGGGTAGAGCGGCAGCACCAGTCGGATGAAGCCAAAAGCGCCCAGCTTGAGCAGCACGCCCGCCAGGATCATCGAGCCCGCGGTGGGCGCTTCGGTGTGCGCGTCCGGCAGCCAGGTGTGGAAAGGCCACACCGGCACCTTGACCGCGAAGGCAATCACGAAAGCCCAGAAGGCAATCGACTTGACCGTTGCCAGCGGCAGCCCAAACAGCACGTTCCCCGCCACCTGGTAAGCCGGCCACAGTTCCAGCAGCTTGGGCAGATCGTAAGTGCCCGTCAGCACGCCGATCATTTGGGTGGCCAGCAGCAGCCCCAGCGACCCGCCCATGGTGTACAGGATGAACTTGAGCGAAGCATAGTTGCGCTTTTCGCCGCCCCACTGGCTGATCAGGAAGTACATCGGCACCAGCCCAATCTCCCAGAAGACGAAGAACAGCAGCAGATCCAACGAGACAAAGACACCCAACATGCCCGTCTCCAGCACCAGGAACAGGGCCATGAAGGCTTTGACCTTCTCGTTGATGCTGAACGAAGCCAAAATCGAGATGACCGTCAGCAGGGTGGTCAGCACTACCATCGTCAGGGCAATGCCGTCCACGCCCACGTGGTAACTGGAACCGATGGCCGGGTACCAGTTGGCCTGTTCGGCGAACTGGAATTTGGCCCCGCCGGGGTCAAACCCGGCCCACAAGCCCAGCGACAACCCAAAGGGGATCAGGCTGCCGATGAGGGCCGTCCAGCGCAGGGCCTGCTTGTTGCCCGAAGGCGCCAGCAGCACCACCAGCGCCACCAGCGCCGGCGAGAAGAGGATCAGGGTAAGCAGATGATCGGAGATGAAGTTCATTGTCTGGCTCCCTCCCCGGCTAGGCCGCAAAGAATAAGAACAGTACCGACGCCGCCAAGACCAGCAGCACCGCCAGCACCATATACATTTGAACCCGCCCGGATTGCACCGGGCGCAGCGCATCGCCCGCGCGGCGCACGCCCCCGCCTACCCCGTCGGTCATGCCCTCGTTCCACAAGGGGATGTCGATGTGCTTGCGGAAGATGCTGCCCAGGGCCAAAGCTACCTTGCCAATCCCTTCGATGATCCCGTCCAAAATGCGCCGGTCCAAGAAGTCGTTGAACACTTCTGAAATCCACACCGCCGGGCGGATGAACACATCCTGGTACAGTTCATCGATACCGTACTTGTACTTGAAAACTTTGTAAAGGAAACCCATCCGCG
>CAZMMI010000033.1:0-4233 GCA_964567255.1 uncultured Anaerolinea sp. | reverse complement strand
TCGGCGCTCTTGCTGCGCGGCTTGCCCAGGAAGGTCAGCGTGATCTGGCGCATGGTGTAGAAAGCCGTCAGCAGGGCCGAGACAGCCAGCGTGCCGAACACCCACCAGTTGTGCCCGCCAAACGCCCCGGTGAGGATTTCGTCCTTCGACCAGAACCCGGCAGTGACCAGCGGGAAGCCCGAAAGCGCCAGCCCGCCGATCAGGAACGTCCAGAAGGTCACCGGCATCTTGTCTTTCAACCCGCCCATGTTGTACATGTCCTGCGGGTCGATCTTTTCACCCGTGTGCAGCACGCCGTGCTCCATGCCGTGAATCACCGACCCCGAGCCCAGGAAGAGCAGCGCCTTGAAGAAGGCGTGCGTCACCAGGTGGAACACCGCCGCCACGTAAGCCCCCACGCCCAGCGCGGCAATCATATACCCCAACTGCGAGATGGTCGAGTAGGCCAGCACGCGCTTGATGTCGTTTTGCGCCAGGGCGATGGTAGCCGCGAAGAGGGCGGTGAACGCGCCGATGAAAGCCATCACCGTCATGGCCGAGGTCAGTTCTTCGCCCACCCGCCCCGCCGAAACCAGCGGGAAGATGCGAATGGCCAGGTACACACCCGCCGAAACCATCGTCGCCGCGTGGATCATAGCCGAGACCGGCGTGGGGCCTTCCATCGCATCCGGCAGCCAGACGTGCAGCGGGAACTGCGCGCTCTTGCCCACCGTGCCGATGAACAGCAGAATGCCCAGCAAGCCCGCCAGCGAAAGCCCCAGCACGCCCGAGTCCGTGGCTGCCAGGGTTGCCAAGGTCTGAGGGTTGCCCAAAACTTCATGGAAGTTCAGGCTGCCCGTGGCCGAGTACAACCCGACGATGCCCAGCAGCATGAACACATCGCCCACGCGGGTGGTCAAGAAGGCCTTCACCCCCGCGTTGCGGGCCGATTCTTTGCCGTACCAGAAGCCGATCAACGCGTACGAACAGAAGCCCATGATCTCCCAGGCGATATACAGCAGCAGGAGGTTATCCGCTACCACCAGCAGGAACATGGCAAAGGCAAACAGGCTGATCAGCGCGAAGAAGCGCGAGTAGAGCGGCTCCATTGAAGGCACTTTATGGGCGTGCTTCTTGTCGCCCACGGTTGCCCCGTGCGGCGGCAAGCCGGGCTGGTCGGCTTCGCCCTTGGGCTGTCCGAAGTTGTGATAACCCACGCTGTAGATAAAGATCATCAGCACGGTCCAGGCCACGAAGAACAGCGTCACGGCGCTCACCGGGTCGATCATCACCCCCATCTTGAACCACTCGTCCGCCATCGGCAGCCAGTTGAAAGAGATGTGAATGGGATTTTCCGCCAGGTCGTGCTGCCCAACCACCCTGAAGAAGACAATCATACTGCCCAACCAGGTGGTGCCCGCCCCTGCCAGGGCCAGCGAATGGCTGAGCGCCTTGCTGCGGTTGGTGAACAACACAATCAGCAAGAAGGCCGCCAGCGGCGGGAGCGGAAGGAGCCAGATTAAGGATTCAGTGGTCATCATTCCTCCCCTAGCCCTTGAGCATATCCATCTCGTTGGCGTTCACGGTTTGGCGGCGACGGTAAGCCGAGATGATCAGCGCCAACCCTACCACCGCTTCGGCGGCGGCAGCCACAATCACAATGGCCACAAACACCTGCCCGTCCGCCTTGGGGGCCCACAGATAGCGCCAGAAGGCCAGCAGGTTGATGTTCACGGCGTTCAGCATCAGCTCAATGCCCATCAAGATGGTCACCGCGTTTTTGCGGGCCAGCACGCCAAACAGCCCAATGCAAAACAAACAGGCTGCAAAGATCAAGTACCATGAAAGTGGGATCACACTCCCCTCCTTCTGCCAGGATGCGCCGTCATTTGCGCAGATCTCCCGCCACGTAAATTGCGCCAATCATGGCCGCTACCAGCAGCAGCGAGGCTACCTCGAACGGCACCAGGAACCCATCCGGCGCGGTCAACGCCAGTCCCAGCGCGGCAATGTTCTCGCCGCCCTCGGGCAAGGCCCGCGCCGGGCTAGAAAACCCGGTCCAGCGCGAGAACAGGTATACCAGCCCCGCCAGCAGCCCGCCGGCGGCCAACAGCGCCGCCGGCCAGCCCTTGTTCAGGCGCGCCGGGTCATCTTCCATCGAGCGCCGGGTGAGCATCGCCGCAAAGATAATCAAAATGGCAATCGCCCCCACGTACACGGCCACCTGCATGACGGCAAAGAAACTGGCTTCCAGCGTCGCGTAAGCAGCCGCCACGCCCACCAGCGCCAAAATCAACCACAGCGCGGCGTGCATCACCCGCTTGGCGGTCACAACCATCACCGCCGAAGCCAGGGTCACCGCCCCGATCAAGAGAAAAACCACCTGCAATCCAGTCATCGTTTCGCTCCGTGGTCAGGATTTAAGCAGAAATATCTTCATGGCGCGGGGTGGCCAGCGGGCGCGGCTTGCCAACAATGGCCCGTTTGGGCGTGGCTCGTTTCCCCGCCACGCTGAAGAACACCATCAGCAGAACAGCATTCACCGCGAACAACACCAGCGTTTGAAGCACCGGTATGCCCGCCAGCGGCTTCGCCAGCAGCGCCGTGACGATCAACGAAACCAGCGCCAGTGGGGTCAACACCTTCCAGTTGAGATCCATCATCTGATCGATGCGGAAGCGCGGCAGCGATCCGCGGAACAGGATCACCAGGAAGTACACCACGAAGGTCTTGATCACCAAATAGAGGAAGCCCAGCAGCGGATAGGTCTCAGCGCCCGGGCCGCGCCAGCCGCCCAGGAACAGCGTGGAAAACAGCAGCGAGATGGTGAAGGCGTGCAAAAACTCGCCTACGAAGAACATGCCGAATTTCAAACCGGAGTATTCTACGTTGAAACCCGCCACCAACTCCGACTCGGCTTCCACCAGGTCAAACGGCGCGCGCCCTGCTTCAGCCACCGAAGTGATGAAGAAGATGGCCGCCGCCGCAGGCAGGGTCACGATAAATGGAATGGTCTGCGCCTTCACCAGGTCGTTAATCCCCAGCGAGCCCGTCAACATCACCGGCATGAGCAGCGACACCACCATCGGCACTTCGTACGAGATCAACTGCGCCACCGAGCGGAACCCGCCGATCATGGCGTACTTGTTGTTCGATCCCCAACCCGCCATCAAGAAAGACAAAGCCCCCAGCCCGCCGGCGGCGATGATATAAACCAGGCCAACGTTCAGGTTGACGCCCATAATCGTCATCGAGAAGGGAATCACCGCCCAAATCAGCAAAACGCCCCCTACCGAAAGCACTGGCGCCAGATTATAGGGCAGCCAATCGACTCCGATAGGCGTGATGTACTCCTTGATGAAAATCTTGAGCATATCGGCAAAGGGTTGAATGAGTCCGAAGGGCCCTACCCGGTTGGGACCGAAGCGGTCTTGAATGCGCCCGATCAGTTTGCGCTCGTACCAGATCAGGAAAATGACAAACAACATCGCCAAAAGCGGCATGATCGCGGCGCCCAGGGCGGTGAGGACGAAAGCGGCCCCCTCGGGAGCCATCCCCCAGCCCAGCAACACGCCACGCAGCCACTCGGCGATGAATGCTACAGGATCGTACCAGAAACTCATGCTGCTCCCTCCTCTCTTAGACCCATTCCAGAGCGCGCTTCTTCCATGCATACAGCAGCCCGCCCAGCAAGATCAGAACGAACAACACCCCTTCCACGACGGCGAACAACTTCATCTGGTTGTAAGCCACCGCCCAGGGGAAGAGCAGCACCATTTCCACGTCGAAGACCAGGAAGACCAGCGTAAAGACGTAATACTGCGCCTTGAACTGGATCCAGGTCGGGCCGACCGTCTCAATACCGCATTCATACGTTGAATTCTTGATCGGGTTTGGCTTTTTCGGCGCAAGGAATCCGGCAATCGTGATTGCCGCAGCAGGCAAAAACATGGCAACCACAAAGAAGATGCCCACGAACAACCAGTCATTCAACATATGCGCTCCTATGGGGTCTCAGGGCCTATATTATTGAATTGGTTGGCGCTCTTGCGTCTTATTCCACCGCCAACGCACAGACCATTATTAGAGAAAATAGAGTAAAAAGGGTCAAACTGACCATTAGAATTTTATCATAAAACTTCGGCGAACTACGCCCTCGAGCTGGCGCAGTTTCCCGAATCAAACAAACCTACATTATTGGTAACTGCTCAGAGGGTGAGGAAAGTTCCCGAATTTGAGGTGTGTGGGGTGCTT
>CAZMMI010000032.1:0-22127 GCA_964567255.1 uncultured Anaerolinea sp. | reverse complement strand
GCTTAGAAGATTCTCTTCCAACCTCTGGCAAAAGTTGCGAATCAAAAACCCTAAGGGCCCCGGAAGGCCCTTAGGGTTTCGAATTTAACCACGCGTGATTTTTACGGGTTTTCCCAGTAAGCCATTTCGTCAATGCGGGCGGTATAGTTCTTGGTCTCGATCGCGCCAATGTAAACGCCCAGGTAACCGGCTGTCCAGGTAGCATCGGTAAAGTCCGCCAGGTATACGCCGTTGGCGTACAGCGTGATGCGGCTGCCGCTGACTAACAATCCCAGGCGGTTGTTTTGATTGCTGCCGGAGACAATGGCCTTATCAGAGGTCCATCCCTTCAACCAGGTCATCTTGCCGTTGGCGCCGTCCTTGCCATCCCAGCGGCGCAGCCCATAGCGGCCGTCGCAACTGAAACCGAACAGATAACCCCGGTCGGCGTCTTGCAGCACCGGCGAGCGGAAAATCACACCGTACTGGTCGCTGCCGCTGCAATTGCCCGAATTCACCTGCATTTCCAGGTACATATTCTCCAGACCGTAACCGGCCGGGTTGGCCAGACGCCAGCCCACATAATTGGTCAGGCCGGTCATAAGCATTTGGCCGTCCTTAAATTCCAACGAGGTGTACTCGCTGTCGCCGGTCGGCCAGATCCAGGACACCGCACTGTCCATCGTGTCACGCTTGGTGGGTTCGCCCAGACTAGAGCGAGGATCCTTGGGGTCCAGCGTGGGGGTTGGGGCAGACGTGTTGGTTGAGGTGGCAGTTGGGCCCTGAGTCGCGGTCGACTCGGGGGTGGGCGGCACGGGCGTCTCGGTTGGAGCAGCCGGTTCAACTGCCGTCTCGGGGGTGTTGGTGGCAACCAGCGGGGCCTTGTCATCCGGCTCACCAGCCGCCGGCGTGGCGGTCGCGACCAGCGGCGCAGCCACGGTCGCCGTGGGCACGCTGGTCAGCAAGCGCTCCAATTCTGCTTGAATCTGGTCATCGGTCAGGGTAGGGGTTGCCCCCCCATTTGGCGCCTTGGGCACGCCTGGCAGCGAAAAGCTGCAGCCCGAAAGAATCAAGCTCAGCACAAGCAATAAGGGCAAAATTTTCTTCATCTTTTTCCTCCGCTCTGCCAGAAGTTCTCCCCTGGCGGATCTACTACACTCATCATTAGACGCCGGCAGGCAACACCTGGTTCCCGGCGCGGGACGGTTAAGCTTTATAGCCGATCATGCGCAAAAAGCCCTTGCGCCAGGCAACCCCTGCTTCATCTTCCACGCCTTGCGGTTTGGATCCATCCGCCACCCCCAAAATGGCCCGGCCCGTGCCCACATCGGCAAGAATCACCTGGGTTGGGTTGGCGGTGGCGCAGAAAATGCGGCAAACTTCGGGGGTGTTTTGCACCGCTTTGAGCACATTGATCGGGTAGAAACCCTCGGCCAGGAAGATGATGAAGCTGTGCCCCGCGCCAATGGCCAGGGCGTTCTTGCAGGCCAGGTCGATCATTTCCTGGTCGGTGCCCGAAAAGCGCACCAGGCAAGCTCCCGACGCCTCGCAGAAAGCCACGCCAAACTTAATCCCCGGAACGCAGTTCACCAACGCCTCGTGAATATCTTCCACGGTCTTGATAAAATGCGACTGTCCCAGGATGAAATTAACGGCTTCGGGTTTATCAATGTCGACAGATAAGAATTCCATCCCCTGCTCCTTCAAGAACATCGCCCGCTCGAAAAATATCGGGTGATCGAATCGATACAAGTATTTTACATCATGTGACCCAAATTCACACTCATTCGCAAGCGGATATTATTACCAAAACGTAACTGCTCAGAGGGTGGGAAAAGTCGGATTTTACCCCGTCCTTTGAGCAGTTATCCGGAATTTGCAGAATCGTTGGGCTGAATGATTTGTCAATTCGCCCTTCTTAGAGTATGATCAATTCTGTGAAAAGTTCCGAAACTCCTTTTCTTGCCGATTGGTTTGCAATCTCACTGCGCTGGCTGGTCATTTTTGGACTGGTCATCTCTATGTCTCTCAACAGCAGCATGGGGTTGCCGCAAATCGCCAGCCTGGGGTTTCCGGTCGTATGGAATGCATTCAATTCCACACTGGCGATTTTTAACCGCCGCTTGCCCGCCCACCGGATTGTCAATCTGGTGGCGGATACTGTTGCCACCATTGCTCTGTTCATCCTGGCGGGCGGCTACAACAGCTCGATCATCTGGGTTGGGGCGCTGGCCATTATGTCCGGCGCTGTCTATTACGAACTGCGCGGCACTCTGGCGATGGCTTTCATCACCTCGGCTCTCCAACTCGGGTATGCCTACCTCTTCTCTAATTCGACCATTTCGTTGCAATTGGCCGGCACGACGATTGGGCTGAACCTGGCCATCGCGGCTGTATCTGCCGCGCTCAGCTACCCATTGTTGAACCGATTGCGCCAGAGTTACATGAGTATTCAGCGTCAGCGCCGTGAAAGCGAGCAGCGCGTCCAGCAAATAGAACGCACCCGCATGAAAGCCCTGTTCTCAATGGTAGAGGCCTTTAGCGCAACGCTCAACTACCAGACCGTGCTGCAAAGCACACTCGACATCAGCACCAATGCCCTGGGCATAGCAAACGGGCAAACTGACACCCTCCTGCGGGGGTTTCTGCTGTTTACCGGCCAAAACCTGCGCCTATCTGCCTCGCGTGGCTTCACCAGCCGCGACCAGAACCTTGAACTTCCCGCCGACGAGGGTGTGCTACGCGACGTGCTGAATAGCGGCGAAAAACACCTGCTCCTCAACCCGGCCACCGACCCCGAATTGGGTAAGTTTGTAAGTATGGAAGGCACCGCCGCGGCGTTATGTCTGCCCCTCGTGCGCGGATTGAGCGCCTTTGGGGTGCTCATCCTGGCCCACCCACAGTCCAGTTTTTTCACAGATGAACGCATAGAGACCCTGGAGATGATCAGCCACCAGGCTGTCATCGCCATTCAAAATGCGCGCCTGTTTCAGGATCTGTCTTCCGAAAAAGAGCGCATTGTGCAAAGCCAGGAAGAAGCCCAAAAGAAGCTGGCCCGCGACTTACACGATGGTCCTACCCAATCGGTTTCGGCCATTGCCATGCGCTTGAGCATCGCCCGGAAGATCATGGAACGCAACCCTCAGGAAGCCGTGGATGAGTTGGTCAAGATTGAAGACCTGGCCCGGCGCACTACACAGGAAATTCGCCACATGTTATTCACACTGCGGCCCCTGGTGTTGGAAAACGAGGGTCTGATCGCTGCGCTGAACACCATGGCCGACAAAATGAAAGACCTCTACGGGCAAAAAGTCATCGTCGACGCGGACGCCGGGCTGGTGCAAGAATTGGACATGACCCACCAGACGGTCATCTTCCAGCTATCGGAAGAATCGGTCAACAACGCGCGCAAACATGCCGAAGCCGCCGAGGTTTGGGTGCGCCTCAAGTACGTGCCCAACGAGCCCGGTATGGCTGTTTTGGAGATTGCCGACAACGGCAAGGGCTTCAATGTGCAGGAAGTTCTCGGCTCTTATGACCGGCGTGGCAGCCTGGGCATGGTCAATTTACGCGAGCGCACCGATCTGATCAACGGTGTTCTCAAGGTCGATTCCGTTCCCGGTCGGGGCACGCGCATCCGCGCCTTTATTCCCCTAACCGACGATGCCATCGACCGGCTCCACCGTTCCCGCTAATCTTCGCCTGGTTGCGCTAAATTCAACAGCACCGGCAAGGCGGCTTTGATCGCCCTCGCCCGGTGGCTGATTTGATTCTTGTCCGCGCTGTCCAGTTCTGCCATGGTCAAGCCGCGCTCGGGCAGCAAGAAGATTGGGTCATAACCGAACCCATTGCTGCCCCGTTCCTCCGAGACAATCTCACCGGGGCAATCGCCTTCGGCAAAAAAGATCTCCCCTGCCGGGGTAGCAATGGCCACCGTACAATGAAAGTGCGCCGTCCACGGGCGGGCTTTCCCGCGCAAATTCTCCAACAAGAATGCGCGCCGGTCGGCGTCGGTGGCGCCCGGCTTCAGAGAGTAACGCGCCGAATGCAGGCCGGGTTGTCCGTCCAAAGCATCCACCTCCAGGCCCGAGTCATCCGCCAGGGTGATGCAGTTCCCGGCCTGGGCGTAAGCGCGCGCTTTGAGCGCCGCGTTGGCGGCATAAGTCAACCCATCCTCCACCACCTCCAGCCGGATTCCACGCTCGGCGGGCAGATGCAGTTCAAAGGGCTGGCCTTGCAGGATTTCTTGAATCTCGCGCAACTTTCCCGGGTTACTGCTGGCAATCAATATCTGGGTGAGTTTCATAAAGAATCGTCCGTTCTTCGAAAAAGTTCTCAGGTCTGGATTTTACCAGCGATTCGGGTCAAGTTTTCCGGCTCTTTGGGAACTGCAGCGACAGGTATCGCAATTTGAGGTATGTGTGGGGTGCGAAGCGCCCCACACATACCTCAAATTCGGGCCTCTTCCACCTCTGGCTGAGTAGTTATATAATTTTTATCATAAATTTCATAAAAAGTTGACTTGCTGAATCTGGCGTGTTATAATATGCGCATAATTATAACTCAGGTGAAGTTACTTTTCCGTGAACCAACCACGATACCCACTGCGAATTAATGTCGGCTTTTTGCTGAATCAGCCTATCGGTTATAACCGCGACATTCACTTCGATTGCCCTCAAATTCAACTAGATGAAGAGTTCAGTGTTCAAAATCTCACCGGCATGGCTCGTGTCAACCGGACTCCGCAGGGGATTCTCTTGCAGGCTGAATTTGAGTGCCAGGTGGATGTAGAATGCGTGCGCTGCCTCAAAACCGCTCCGCAGACCCTCAACACCCAATTTGACGAACTATATGCTTTTGACGAACGATCGCTCACCGAATCCGGACTGCTGCTCCAAGAAGATGGTACCATCGACCTGGCGCCGCTGGCCCGAGAGTATTTACTTCTGGAAATTCCCATCTCCCCGGTATGCAAGGCCGATTGCAAAGGGTTGTGCCCGGAGTGCGGGGAAGATCTTAACCTTTCCGTGTGTGAGCATTCCATAACTGCTCCTTAGCCAAACCCGCCGGATTTTGTCAAAGAGGAGGGCGGACTTGACTGCTCCCGGCCGACGCAATCGACATTCCACAGAAATCTTGAGTATGCTGCTGGAAAAGGCAGACGTTCAAGGGTACCTGACAACCGAAGATCTGATGGAAGCCTACCCCAACGTATCGGAGGATCGCGAGCGATTGGAAGCCATCCTGGTTGCCCTTCGCCGGCGCGGGGTAGACATTCTGGATCAAGATGATGAAAGCTCTTTCGACGAAATGGATGATGGGCTGGACGACGGCCCCCCTATCCAGGCCGATCTTAGCCGCATCTCCAGTGATGACATCGTCGGACTGTACCTGAAAGAAATGTCCCGCGTTGCGCTGCTTTCCGGCGAGGAAGAATTAGGCCTGGCAAAGCGCATCGAATCGGGTAAGGGCGCCAAGCGGGAATTAAACCGCTCCAACGGCAGCACACCCGCTGCGCGACGTGCCGACCTGGAAGCACTGATCAGCGACGGCACCCTGGCTCGTGAACACCTAATCAAGGCGAACACCCGCCTGGTGGTCAGCATCGCCAAGCGCTACATTGGGCGCGGGGTGCCTTTCCTCGATTTAATCCAAGAGGGCAACCTGGGTTTGATGAAAGCGGTTGAAAAGTACGAATACCAGCGTGGTTTTCGCTTCTCAACATACGCCACCTGGTGGATCCGTCAGACCATCACCCGCTCCATCGCCGACCAGGGCCGCACCATCCGCGTGCCAGTTCACATGGTGGACCGCATACGCCAACTATACCGCACCACCCACGAGATGGAGCAACGCCTGGGCCGCCAGCCCACCCACGAAGAACTGGCCGATGCGATTGGGGTCAAATCTAACAAAATCGATTGGATGATGCGCGTTTCCTGGCTGCCTCTCTCGCTGGAAAGCCCCATCAATGACGACGAAGAAGACTCTGAACTGGGCATGTTTGTAGAAGACCAGGTGACGCCTTCACCGGCGCAGAGTACCTACACCAGCCTGCTGCGCGAGAAAGTTCAAGAAGTGCTGGAAACACTGCCCCCGCGCGAGGCGCGCATCCTGCGCCTACGCTTTGGATTGGAGAACGGGCGCTCCTATACACTGGAAGAAGTGGGGCAAAAATTTGGCCTCACCCGCGAGCGCATCCGCCAAATTGAAAGCAAGGCTCTGCGCCGCTTGCGCCACCCGCGCCGCGCCCGGCAGCTCAAAGACTACCTTTCATGACCTCTCTCCCTACGATCCGACAGTCCTTCGCCTGGTGGTGCGTCAGCCAGGCGGTTCAAGATGCTCCCGCATTTCTGCGCGCCGCCCGCCAGATTGGCTATCAGGGCGTGGAATTGCTGCCCCGCGATCTCTGGGACGCGGCCCGCGACGCAGGACTGGTGATTGCCAGCGAGGCAGCCGGATCGTTGACCGATGGGCTCAACCGCCGCGCCAACTACCCAATCATTGAAGATGAAGTGGGCCAAAAGCTGGCCCTGGCCCGGCAGTACGGCATTCCCAACCTGATCGTCTTCTCGGGCAACCGCGCCGGATTGGACGACGAAGCCGGGTTGGAAGCCACTGTGGAAGGGCTGCGCAAACTAGCGCCTGCCGCCGAGGCTGCCGGGGTGAATCTGGTCATCGAACTGCTCAACTCCAAAGTCGATCACCCCGATTACCAGTGCGATCACACCGCCTGGGCCGTTCGCGCCGTAGAACAGGTCTCCTCTCCGCGGGTGAAAATTCTTTACGATATCTACCACATGCAGATCATGGAAGGCGACATCATCCGCACCATTCGCGCCCACGCCCGTCACTTCGGTCACGTGCATACTGCCGGAAACCCCGGGCGCAGCGACCCGGACGAGACGCAAGAACTTTTCTACCCGGCCATCCTGGGTGCGCTCAAAGAAAGCGGCTACAACGGCTTTGTCGGGCACGAGTTTGTGCCCAAGGACGACCCGCTCAAGGCGCTGAAAGCAGCCTATCAACTTTGCGGGTAATGGGAAAAGACCTTGCCGTGGCTTTAGGCAGGCCCCCACAACAGAGTCATAGTCCACTGGACGGAATATTCAAACCGGTATAAGATTATTTGGGAAATCATTGGCTTCCACTGCCACCTCATACACCCTAAAACTGGAGAATAGCTCATGCCCAACAAAGTCGTGACCTTTGGTGAAATTATGCTGCGCCTGGCTCCGCCCGGCTTCCTGCGCATTGCCCAAACCCAAACCTTTGACGTAGAATTCGGCGGCGGCGAAGCCAATGTGGCCGTCTCGCTGGCCGGATTTGGCGAACACGCCACCTTCGTCACCCGACTGCCCAACAACGATCTCGGTGACAAGTGCATTGGCGTTTTGCGTATGCACAATGTGGACACCAGCGAGATTGTGCGCGGGGGCGAGCGCATTGGCATCTACTTTCTGGAAGCCGGTGCAGCGCAGCGCGGCAGCAAGGTGATCTACGACCGGGCTAACTCTTCTGCTGCCACCATTCAGCGCGGCATGGTCGATTGGGCCAAGGTTTTTGACGGCGCCGACTGGTTCCACTGGACTGGGATCACTCCCGCCATCTCCGCATCAGCGGCGGACGTGTGCCTGGAGGCGGCCCAGGCGGCCCGCAAAGCAGGCCTAACGGTCTCTTGCGACCTGAACTATCGCGCCAAGCTGTGGAAATGGGGTAAACCCGCCGGCGAGGTGATGCAGGAGTTGGTCTCTCTGGCCGATGTGGCCATTGGCAACGAGGAAGACGCCGAGAAGGTCTTTGGCATCCAGGCCCCCGAAACCGACGTGACCAAGGGACAGGTGAGCGCCGATCATTATCGCTTTGTGACCGGCGAATTGGCCAAACGCTTCCCAAACCTCAAGCACATCGCTATCACCCTGCGCGGGTCGATCTCGGCCAGTCACAACACCTGGTCGGGCGTGCTCTGGTCACAGGGCAGCTTCTTTGAAGGCCTCAGTTTTGACATCGTCCCTATTGTCGACCGGGTGGGCGGCGGCGATTCCTTCGCGGCGGGCCTCATCTACGGTTTACGCCAATACAAATCGCCGCAGGATGCGCTCAATTTTGCCATTTGCGCCTCTTGCCTCAAACACTCTATCCTGGGCGACTTCAACTTCGTCTCCCTGGACGAGGTCAAGAAGCTGATGAAAGGCGATGCATCCGGCCGGGTAGCACGCTAATTGCCCCACAGCGGGCGGCGGTAGCGCCGCGGCAGCAGCACCAGCACCACAGTCGTAATGAACGCAATCAATACGATCTCTCCGATACCGCCGCGGGCGACTCCAATATACGCCTGCCAAAAGTCAAAGGGCTCTGGCTGGGCAAGTCGATAGGTGATGAAAAAAGCCGGCATTAATATTCCAAAGTAGTAGACGACGATACTCATAACCCACAAGAATGCTAAACGAAACGTGCTGACGCCTGGCAATTTCGTCCAAATGCGGTATGCGATTGCCAAGAACAACCCGGCTGCTACATGCGCTACGATGCTTGGCAGAACTGTTTCTTTTGTGTCCGCCACTCCTGCCAGAATGCCGATGATCAGCGCTCCAGCCGGCCCGCTGATCGCCGAGCCCAGGGTTACCAAAAGCTCACGCGGATCGGAGACAAATTCTGTTCCTGGAATAGGCACGGTGACCTTCAGTGCAACCAGGACAAGGGCGACCAATCCGCAGACGGTGGCAAACAACAATCCGCTGCCAGTAACCCATTGAAAAGGTCTAAGCGGGGCACGCTCCCCATTTTGCTTTACTTGGTTGTCGCTCATCCGCCTCCCCTCACCAGCATGTGAAAGTCATGCCGGCCTGATCTTCAATCACCTCATGGGTATTCTTGCGTTCCTCAAGGATACTCTAATTACCCCACAATGGGCGGCGGTAGCGCCGCGGCAGCAGCAGCAGAAGAATGGTAGTCAACAGCGCCGTGATGACAACTTCCACGGTAAAAGCACGGGCTATTTCGGCATACGCCGATCCAAAGGGGATTTTTTCGGCATGGTACAGGTTGTAGGTCAGGAAATAGGTCGGAATCAATAAGCCATAATAATACACCGCAATGCTGAGGATCCACAACAATGCAAAACGAAACGCGCTTTTCCGCAGCACTTTGATAAGCTGCAAATAGATAATTGCCAGGACCGCCCCGGCAACTACGTGCGTCACGATACTCGCCAGGACCGTGTCTCTCTGCTCTTCACCGAACCCTGCCAGGATTCCAACCAGCAGCGCCCCTACCGGCCCGCTGAGCGCCGCCCCCAGGGTGACCACCACCTCGCGCAGATCGGTGACGATATCCGTCCCAGGAATGGGGACGGTGATTTTAAGGATCACAAGTACCAGCGCGACCAAACCGGTGACCGCCGCCACCAGCAGCCCTTGGCCTGTGACCCATCGGAAAGAATTCCGAGGCTGATTCTGTTGCTCCACAAGGTTGTCGTTCATCCGCCTCCCCTCACCAGTATGGGAAAGTCATGCCAGTCCATCCAAGCCAATCCATCGAGCAGAAATCATTGGCTCCCAAAGGATAAGCTAATCACCCCACATCGGGCGGCGGTAGCGGCGCGGTAAAATCACCATTATCGCCGTGGTGATAATCATCGTCCCGATTGCCTCCGCAAAAGCTCCACGGGCAATCGCGGCGTACACCGGCCAAAAATCATACGGTTCGGGGTGATACAAATTGTGCGTCAGAATGAACGTGGGCATTAAAACCACATAGAAATAGGCGGCGACACTGATCGCCCACAAAATAGCGAAACGGAACGTACTCCGGCGCAATACCCGCGTCAGGTACCGATAGGCCAGGGTGATCGCCATTCCGGCCAGCACATGCGACACAATGCTGGCCAAGGCGTTGCCATCCGCCACGGCCACACCTGCCAGCACGCCCACCAGAATGGCCCCCAACGGCCCCGAAATAGCTGCGCCCAGGATGACGACCACCTCGCGGGGATCGGTGACCACATCCATGCCGGGAATGGGCACGGTGATTTGCAGGAAAACAAAGGAGAACGCGACCAGCCCAGCCACGGCGGCTATGCCAAGCCCCCATGTAGTCGCCCAGCGAAAAGTCTGCGCTTCGGTGTTTTTGTGCTGCTCGGTCGGATGGTCACTCATGGGACTTCCTTTCAGCATTTGAATGGTCCAAATACTTGTTGCAGCACCGTTAAGGTATAGATATAGTACCTTATTTTGGGTTGTTCGTATCTGCGAATACCATTACAATTTGTAACTACTCAGAGTGTGGGGAAAGTTCCTGAATTTGAGGTGTATGTGGGGTGCTTCGCACCCCACATACACCTCAAATTCAGGTATCTTCCACCTCTGGCTGAGTAGCAACTACAATTTTTATAATAATTGGATGGATCGAGGAAGCAATCGCTTGAAGCGCTGGATCGCCTACCCTCACGACATTTTCGTGCTGCGCAGACTCATGCAGCGCAAGCGCGAGCTGGCTCAAGACCCATTGATGGCAGAACGCGCTGCATTGTGGACGGACCACGCCTCGCTGAACAGCCGCAGGCCCATGATCCTCGCTGAGACCGGCGGCGTGCTGGACGAACTCGTCCCGCTTTCCAGTTTGCAATGCCGCGAGGAATGGGCCCGGCGCATGGAGCGCGATCTGCGCGAGTAGATCTTCCGCGTCCAGCAGGTACGGGACGATTGGGTCTTGCCGCCCGTTCATCGACTATCAGTGGTTCGTAGAAATTGGCAACTTTGGCTTGCCGCTCGAACTGGTGATGAAGGACGTGCATACCCTCAACAATCAGCCCGAGCGGCTCGGGCGCTGGGTGACGCTGGCGAGAGAAGAGTGCGAAAAGTTTAGTTAGCGCCGGCCCGCTCCACCATCTGTTTGGCGGGCATGACCATACTCTTGACCATGTTTTTCTGGAACATGCGCTTGATCTGCGGAATGCGCAGCAGCGGCGCGCCAAACGTATTCAGCATCACCAAGCCGAACTGGCGCTGCGGGAAGGTTTTGAAAATCCCCTGGCGGCGGTAGGCCCGGTAATCCGCCTGGAAAACGGCCCGCAGGCGGCCCCAGATATCGTCGCGGAAGATTTTCATGCCACCTACACCCAGGAAGGTGGCTGGGCGGGTGGATTTTTCCAACGCCGCCGCTGTAACGTCCGCGGCCAGTTTTTCGAGGAGCGCGTCCAAATCAACCGAGGAGCCGACTTCATCACTGACCACACCCACCAGTTGGATGTCCATCACTTCGGCGTATCCCTGGAGAAGCTCGTGTAAGTTTTCCTGGCGGCTGAGCGGGCCGGAGAGAACAAAGGCCATGTGCTTGCCGCGCAGCACGGGGGTGTGCGTGTTAAAGAACGAACGATCGAAGAAAGTTTTCCAACGCGCCGAGAGATAACGGTCGTGGATAGCGCCCACATAGATGAGCACATCGGATGTCATAATCGTCGAGCGATAAAACTCGATGTAGCCGTCTTTGCCCTCAAAAACGCATTCGTTGTCCATGCCGCAGTGGATGCAGCCCTGGCAGCCCGCCTTAATATCCACCTCGCGCAGGTTGACAAAACGCACCTCGCCTTTGAGCGAATCCCGCAAGCGCTGGGCCATGCTGAGCACGTTGGCTTGCCCCGGCTCGCCATCGTACAAGATGACAGCCTTCTTGCCGCCCAAGTCCACCGGATTGCCAGCCAGGCCGGGCTGATAACTCCAGGGCTGCCAGGTTACCGACGCGTATTTGCGCTGGGTGGGCGCGCCCGTCTCCAGGGCTGCCAGGAAGCGCCGGCCAAACCCTTCCAACTGTTTGCGTCCTTCCAGGTTGAACAGGTCAGACATATCCGGCGAGAAGGATTCCACGAAGCGCATTTCCAAATCGTCGCAGATTCCATGGATGTAATTGTGAGCGGTGTTGTCAAAGAAGTGAATCGAGGTTGAAATAGCCGCCGTGTACTTGCCGGCAAAAGCGTCCTGCGCGCCTCGCTCAAAGATCAACTCAATGAAACGCTTGTAATGCCCGTGAACCAACATGTAATACAACGGGAAAGACCAGATGACGGCGTCAGCCTGACGGATTTTCTCGACGGTTTCGGCAAACGTAGCGGGATCTTGCTCGATGCGCCGGATGCGCTGAGCCACGTGCAGCGCTTCGAACTGGTGCTGGGGGTGGAGTTTGGCGAGATAGTTGACATACTGCAGGGTGCCGCTGTTGTCGCCTTTCGGACTGCCATTGAGAACAATGATATTCATGGGATTTTCCTTTCTGATGTTTTTCATTTTTTATATGTAACAAATGACATGCAGGACACAAAAAAAGGGGGGATTTACAAGCCCTGAACGGTGTGAATCGTTTCGTTCAACCACTCCAGATAAGCCTCTTCATAGCGCATCCCCATCTTGAGGGTCGCCATCCAGAACACCGAATCGCGTTGCAGGCTGGGAAGCGGCAAATGCTTCGCTTGTTCATCCATCTCCACCTGCATCTTGCGGTATTCGGCCAGCTTCTGCTGGTGAATCTCGCGCTGCACGGTCAATTCAGCCAGGATGCTTTCGCTGGAGCGCTGCCCCGAGAAGAACAGGCGCACCAGCAGGTCTTCCTTGATAGAGGTGGCTTCGGTCAAAGGATGGCTCAACCATTCGGTCAACTGCGCGCGTCCCTGCTCGGTAATCGTATAGGTGCGCCGGTCGGGCTGACCTTCGCCTATCACAAACTGCGAGGTCACCAGACCATCCTTTTCCATCTGCCGCAGCGTGGTGTAGATCTGGCTGTGGTAGGCATGCCAGAAATGTCCCGTGGAATGGTCGAGCGCGCGCTTCAGATCATAACCGGTCATGGGCTGATAGTTGAGAAATCCAAGCAGGATGTATTGGATCATACACCCATTATATAATCAAAGATTTATACGTCAATAATGACATATGTCACTTTACCCTGTGCCCACCAACACCAGCCCGGCAAACAACACTCCCAACCCTACCAGTTTGGGCAGAACCTTTGGCTCTTTGAGCAGTTGGATGCCCAACAGCGTGCCCAACAAGATGCTGGTCTGGCGGAAGGCCACCACGTAGCTGACGTTGCGCACAAAAGCCATGGCGATTAACACCAGCGTATAAGCCAGGGTGATTCCGAGCCCCGCCAGGGCAGGCAGTCCCAAGCCGCCACTCAGCACCTGGCGCAGCTCGCCGCGCCCACTGCGGTTAGACAGCACAATGCATGCCGTCCAAAAGCTGGATGTAAGCCCCTCGAAAAACACATACACCAGGGTCACCGCTGTCCCCGAGACGCTCAACGCGGGCGAGGCACGCAGCAAACGCAGGGCGTGATCGTCGATGATGGAGTAGCCGGTGGTACCCACTGCCGCCACCAACGCCCACAGGCTGGCCAGGTTGACGTAGTTCTGTAAGCGCCACTCCGAGAAGCGCCGCATGGGCAGCATGACGCCCCCTACCGCCACCAGCAGGATTCCCACCAGGGCTTGCGCGCTGATCTGCTCAGAGCGGCCCAGGAGCAAGTTGACCAGCGTGACCAAAATCACCGGCAAGGAACGCGCCAGGGGATAGGACACCGACATATCCCCGTTGCGGTAAGCTCCCGCCAACCCGCGGTAGTAAATGGCCTGGAAAATCCCCGTTATCACCAGCCAGCCCCATACCGCCGGAGTGAAGGCCCCCAACCCGCGCCACACAAAGACCAACGGCACAGCCAGGTACAACGTGCCAAAAGAACCCGCCACCAATAAGAATGCCGCGCTGGGATTGCGCTTATTGATGAAGTTCCAACCGGCGTGGGTACCGGCGGCGGCCAACAGGATCAGCGCGGCAGTGAGGGTCAATCCGCGCCCCACAGCTTCCGGTAAAGCTGTTCCACCTGCCCTTGCAGGCGAGCTAACGTTTGGGCGGCGTCGTTCTTCCCCGCCAAATACTCCAACATCGCCCGACCCTCCGGCTCACATAATTCGTCGTGCAGCGGGAACACCTCGCGAAACAAGAATTGGGCAACCTGTGCCAGGCGTAGGGGGCCATGAGCGCGCGGAAAGTGGCCGGGGGGCGCCTCTACGGCCACCGAGTACAATTCCTTGATCGAGCCAACCAAATCGGGCAGCTCGGGCGAGGGCGAAAACACGATCGTGTAAAACCAACTAAACAGGTTTTCGTTGAACACGCCGTGGCTGTCGCTGGCTCCCACAATGGGAATACGCCGCCCGCGGCTGCGCTCTTCTTGGTAGCGGGCCACCTGAAGGGCATTGGACTCAAACTCATGGGGGTGGTACCCGCCGATCAGTTCCAACGCATCGAAGGGCTGGCGCTCAAAGAGCAGATCGGTAATTGCCATAGGCACATCCAGGCGGTTTCGGTAAATCCAATAGGGATGGCAAAGAATCGCCAGCCCGCCACCGGCACGCACCTGATCGAAGGTCCACATGCAGGAAGCCAGCGTGTATCGATCCAGCCCCTCCGGCAGGTTTTCCAAATGGGAGGCCAGCGCGTCCACCTCGCGCCGGTAATTATCTTCGGCGAAACGCGCATTGACGCTGAAGCTGCCCCCAAAGTTGACCATGTGTACCGGGTTATCGGGTGGGTGGATCTCCTCGCCGGGGAACAGGCGTAGATCGATGGGCAGCCCGGAGAAAGCCTGGATGGCCTCCAGCGAGGGGGCGTACTGGCGGTGGTCGGTGATGGCGGCAAAGTCCAGGCCGATGCGGCGGCAAGAAGCCGCCACAAAGGCGGGCGCTTCTTTGCCGTCAGAGGAAGTGGTGTGCATGTGAGTGTCCCCCTTGTAGGGCCGCCGGGCAAATAAATCCTCGCGCAGCGCGTACAGGCGGAATTCGGCAAAGGGATGGTATTGCTCGCCCTGGTAGAGCAGAATGGCGTATTCCTGTTCTGTGGAGAACACCGCCTGGACACGCAAAACCCCATCGATGAGGCGGAAGGGAGCATCGGGAAGATCAAGCTTGCGGGTCTGCCCGGGCAAGCCTTCCAGCGGCATGACTGCCACGCGTAGGTCCGGTATATTATCCAAGCGGGCATGGTCGAACAACGGGCGGATGGTGATCTCGGCTTGCGTCCCGGCGAGGATAATCAGCGGGGTGACCTCGTAGAAGCGGGTCTCTTTGCGCATGGGGAGTCCTCCTGAGGGAGGATTATACTCTGGAGGAGGGGGCAACCCGCGAATGAACAAAGCCAACCACGAATAGGAAACGAATAAACGAATTCAACCTTGGCCTATTCGTTCATTCGTTTCCTTATTCGTGGAAGGTTTCTTTTCTACGTTGCCATGCTATACTCGAAAGCAAACTCGCACAACAGCTTATCGCAGGGCATGATGTGAGAAAATGGAGGCGTTATGCCAGAACTGGTAACAGATGCAACCAACAACCAGTTAACTTATCAAGTCATTGGCGCAGCAATGGCGGTTCACAACCAACTTGGCCCGGGTTTCAAAGAAGAGGTATATGAGAAGGCCCTTTGGGTCGAATTAAATCACCGAGGCATTGCTGCGGAGCGCCAGGTCCAGATCTCTGTTGAACATTGTGGGGAAAATGTGGGAGTGTTTTATCTGGATATTTTAGCCGAAAACACTGTGGTGATCGAGGTCAAAGCATTTAGCCATCAACTTACAAACGATGAACTGGCGCAGGTGATCAATTACCTTAAGGCTTCCGGTTTGCCCGTTGGGCTACTTTTCAATTTCGGCAGGCGAGCATTACAATACCGTCGGGTTTTTCCACCTAAATCTCCTGGAAACATCCAACGTATAGGGCGAGACAATGCTCACCGGAGCGAAATGGAAACCAACCACGAATAGAGAACGAATAAACGAATTCAACCGGCTTCTATTCGTTCATTCGTTTCTTCATTCGTGGAAGGTGCCGGCAATATAACCATTCCGGACGGAAAACACACTACAATTCAATCTACCTTACCGATTTCTTGGCGCTCATTTTCGTTATTGGCAAATGGAAGTGAAACTCGCGTAAAATTTTTTCCAAAAAACCATTGACTCAACCCCTGCGTCCGTGGTAAACTTTTTTTGTTAGATTGTTTTAATCTTTTGAAAGGAGTCGCACTCAATGCTTAAGGCTGGCGTCATTTTTCTAATCGCTCGTTCTGCCGCTGTCCCTGGAGTTTCCTTGTCTGAGTGCGCCTACTGATCGTCTAGCTACACGCAACGTATCGGCCACGGCGCTCTCCCGCCCGTGGCTTTTTATTTTCCCCAGGCCACCGGCGTCCGCACCGTGGCCGTTTTTCTTTAACAACTAATTCGTCAACGCGCCCGAGCAATTCCTTGCCCTGGCCTGCAGGGTGCAATGACTTTCGATGATGGAGTTTGACATGTCTCTTCTTACCGCTAACAACCTGGGAGTTTCCTTTGGAGCCTTCGACCTGTTCCGAGGCATTTCCGTTACCATTCCGAACGACGGCAAGATCGGTTTAATCGGTCCCAACGGCATCGGCAAAACCACTTTGCTGCTCATCCTGGCGGGCATCAACCAGCCCACCACCGGTCAGGTGAACCTGGCTCGCGGGCGGCGCATCGGCTATCTGCGCCAGGAGGCCGTTGAGGCCTTTGGCAATCGTGAAAACACCGTCTACAACGAAATGCTGTCGGTCTTCACCGATCTGCTTGCCCGCCAGGAACGCCTCAATGAGATGGAAGAGCGCATGGCCTCCGGCGACTACTCGGACGAGCTGCTCGAGAAATACGGCGAAGCGCAAGAAGCTTTTGAGCGCGACGGAGGTTATGAGTTCGACCTGCGCATTCAGCAAACCCTCAACGGCCTGGGGTTGGGCAAAGCACACTGGGACATGCCCCTCAATCACCTCAGCGGCGGGCAGAAAACCCGCGCGCTGCTGGCCCGCCTGCTGCTGGAGAAACCCGACCTGCTCATGCTGGACGAGCCCACCAACCACCTCGACATCGAGGCAGTGGAATGGCTGGAACGTCTCCTGTCCACCTGGGAGGGCGCTGTGCTGATCGTGTCTCACGATCGCTTCTTCCTCGACAACACCGTGAACACCGTTTGGGACATGTCTCCCAACGGCATCGAGACCTACTCGGGGAATTACAGCGCCTACCTCACCCAACGCCAGGCGCGCTGGGAATACTACGAGCGCATCTTCGAGGAAGAAAAGACCCGCCTGCTCAACGAGGTGGACTATGTGCAGCGCAACTGGGTGCGCGACAGCACGCACGCCCAGGCCCTGGGCCGCCTGCGCCGCCTGACCCGCGACCTGACCATCGTGGAAAACTTCGGCATCATGGCCCTGCGCAACGGCACCCCCTGGATCAAGTGGACCAAGCTGTACGGTCTGAAAGAACCCCCGCCGCTGGATGTAATCGACGCCATCCGCAAGGTCAACGCCATCTCCATGCCCTCGGGCCGCCCGCTGGCCATTCGCCCGCGCTTGAGCATGACCAACACCAGCGGCACGCTGGTAATCCGCGCCCAGGATGTCACCGTGGGTTACCCCGGCAACCCGTTGTTCGAGATCAAGCAGTTGGAACTGCGCCGCGGCGAATGCGCCGCCCTCATCGGCCCCAACGGCAGCGGCAAAACCACTTTCCTCAAAGTGCTGCTCGCACAGATGGAGCCTCTCGCAGGTCAGATGAACATGGGCGCCAGCCTGAAAATCGGCTACTTCGCCCAGGCTCAAGACGCGCTGCGCGGCAGCCACAACATCCTGGACGAGCTGGATCGGCACAAAGAGATGGACGCCGAAAAGGCCCGCAGCCACCTGGCCCAATACCTGTTCCGCGGCGAGGATGTCTTCAAACCCCTCGACGCCCTCAGCGGCGGTGAGCGCGCCCGTTTGGCATTGGCCATCCTGGCGCTGGAGGGCTACAACCTGCTTTTGCTGGACGAGCCCACCAACCACCTCGACATTTCCGCCCGCGAGGCCCTTCAGGATGTGCTGGATAACTATTCGGGTACCATCTTGCTCGTCTCGCACGACCGCTACCTGATCGACCAATTGGCCACCCAGGTGTGGGAAATCCGCGAGAACAAGCTGACCATCTTCCAGGGCAAGTACCGCGAGTACGTCCTGCGGCGGACGGCTTCAGCCACCGCCCCCGATCGCAAGATCCTGCTGGCCCCCAAGCCGATGGTGCGCGACAACAGCAAAGAGACTCGCCGCCGCACCGAGGCCCTGGCCAAGCTCGAAGATCGCATCCGCGAGCAAGAGCACAACATCCAACGCCTGTCCAGCGAGATGCAAAAGGCCGGACAAAAACAGGCCTTCGAGCGCGTCCACATGCTCAGCAGCCAGGTTGCCCTGGCCCAGGCCCGCCTGGAAGAATACCTGGGCGAATGGGAAAAGCTGATCGCCTAAAAACATAAGAGACCTGACAGGTTTTAAAAACCTGTCAGGTCTAGTCCCCCCTTAGTTCCCCCATTTCTTCGAAAATGGGGGGAGACCCGAAGGGAGGGCAGGAAAAACATCATGAAACTGCCACTCAAACAATACTGGGACTTACTCTCCCGTCATATCCGCCCGCAACGGGGCAGGTTTGCCCTGCTGACCGTTCTGCTGTTGGGCAGCATCGGCTTGCAGGTCGTCAACCCGCAAGTCATGCGCAACTTCATCGACTCCGCCCTGGGCGGCGCAGCCGTTGGCGTGCTGCTGCCGGTGGCGCTGGCCTTCATCGGCATCGCCATCCTCCAGCAGGTCGTCTCGGTGGCGGTCGTTTACACCGGCCAGAACGTAGCCTGGACGGCTACCAACGCCCTGCGCGAGGAACTGGCCGAGCACTGCCTGAGCCTGGACATGAGCTTTCACAACAACACCACCCCCGGCGAACTGATCGAGCGCATCGACGGCGACATCACTGAAATGTCCAACTTCTTTTCCCAATTCGCCGTCACGCTCATCGGCAATGTCCTGCTTCTGTTCGGCATTCTGGTGGCCCTGGCGCTGGAAAACTGGCAAACAGGCCTGGCTTTCACTCTTTTCGCCGTGGTCACGCTGCTGGTGCTCTACCGCATCCGCGACATTGCCGTGGCCCACCAAAAAGATCGCCGCCAGGCCGAAGCGGACCTGTTTGGCTTTGTGGAAGAACAATTGACCGGGGCCGAGGACATTCGCTCCAGCGGCGCGGTGAATTTCAGCCTGCGCGAACTGTTCCGCTTTCAGGGCAACATCCTGCGCCACAATCGCAAGGCTCAAAAAAAGCAGTGGATTGCGGGCAATATTATGGGGCTGCTGCTGACCCTGGGTTATATGATGGCCCTGGGTGGTGGGTACTGGCTTTTCACCGGCGGGATCATCACCATTGGCACGGTGTACCTGTTCGTGCATTACGTCAACATGCTCGAAGCGCCCATCTGGGCCCTGACCCACGAGGTGCAGAGCTTCCAGACCATCGGCGCCTGCGTGGAACGCCTGATCGAGCTGCGCGCGCGCCGGCCCAAAGTGAGCGACGGCACGCGCGAAACGCTGCCTGACGGCCCGCTGGGGTTGACCTTTGATGATGTGTCGTTCTCGTACAACGATCAGGACGTGGTGCTCAAAAACCTGTCCTTCAAGCTGGAGCCCGGCAAGGTGTTGGGGCTGTTGGGGCGCACGGGCAGTGGCAAAACCACTCTGGCTCGCCTGGTCTTCCGCCTCTACGACCCTACCGCCGGGCACATCTGGCTGGACGGCAGCGAAATGTGCGAGACAAAGCTGGAGACCTTGCGCAGCCGGGTAGCCATCGTCACCCAGGATGTGCAGCTCTTCCGCGCCAGCGTGCGCGACAATCTGACCTTCTTCGATCGTAGCATCCCCGACGGGCGCATTTTGGAAGTGGTGAACGAACTGGGGCTGGGCGAGTGGTATGCCTCACTGCCCAACGGGTTGGATTCCGAGTTGGAAACCGGCGGGCACAGCCTGTCGGCGGGCGAGGCCCAACTGCTGGCCTTCACCCGCGTCTTTTTGCGCGACCCGGCCCTGATCATTCTGGATGAGGCTTCCTCGCGCCTTGACCCGCTCACCGAGCAGCGTATCGAGCGCGCCATCGACCGGCTGCTGCAAGGCCGCACGGCCATTATCATCGCCCACCGCCTGCACACCGTCCACCGCGCCGACCATGTCATGATCCTGTCTGAGGGCCAGATGGAAGAATACGGCCCGCGCGAAGAACTGGCGGCCTCGCCCGACTCGCGCTTCTCTCAACTCCTGCAAACCGGCCTCGAGGAGGTCCTGGTATGAACGGTGAAATGCCTGACCCTGGGGCAACGACAAGCGTTGCCCCTACACCCACAAACGCGGGGAAAATACCCGCCCTACCCGCCTGGCGCGTCATCCTCGCCATGGTGCGCTTCCGCTTCTGGTACTGGACGGTGGACTTTTTCAGCGTGCTGCTCGTCCGCCTGATGTGGCAAATTGTGCCCGGCCTGCTGCTGCGCGAATTCTTCAACCTGCTCACCGGCGACGCCGCGGTGACGTTTGGCATCTGGGCCATCCTGGCCTTCACCTTCGCCACGCTGCTCGGGCGCATCCTGGCTGAATACGGCTTCCTCTACGCCGATGTGCCCTTGTTCTCCGAAACGGCCTACTTGCTGCGCCGGAACCTGCTCAAGTACATCCTGCGCCGCCCAGGGGCCGCGCCATTGCCCGATTCCCCCGGCGAGGCAGTCAGCCGCTTCCGCACCGACGTGATCGAGGTGCCGTTGTTCGTCATCTGGATCAACGACATCCTGGTGGGGATCATGATCATCATTGCGTCCATCGTCCTGATGATGCAAATCAGCCCGACCATCACGCTGTATTCGTTGATCCCGGTCGTGATCATCGGTCTCATCGCCAACGCCGCCTCCAAGCGCATCGAGTCCTACCGGCGCGCCAGCCGCCAGGCCGGCGGAAAGGTAACCGGCTTCATCGGCGAGTTTTTCGGCGCGGTGCAGGCCGTCAAGGCGGCCTCTGCCGAGAAGAACGTGATTGCTTACTTCAAGGCCCTCAACGCCGAACGCCGCAAGCTCTCGCTGCGCGAGCACCTCTTCGACCAGACCCTGGACTCGCTGTGGCGCAACACCGCCAGCCTGGGCACCGGCGTGGTACTCATCCTGGCGGGGCAGGCCATCAGCTCGGGGAACCTGACCATCGGCGACTTCTCGCTGTTCACCTTCCTGCTCTCCAGCATGAGCGACATGACCACGTTCGCCGGGATGCTGGTGGCGCGCTACAAGCAGCTCAACGTGTCCGTCGAGCGCATGTACCGCCTGATGGAAGGCGCGCCGCTCAACGCGCTCATCGAACCCGCGGCAGCCAACCTGGACGGCTCCCTGCCGCCCGTGGAAACCCCCACCCGCACGCCCGCCGACCGGCTGGAGACGCTGGAGGCGGAAGGATTGAGCTTTCATTACCCCAACAGCGCCAACGGCATTGAGGGCATCGATTTGCGCCTCCGGCGCGGCTCGCTGACCGTCATCACCGGGCGGGTGGGGTCGGGCAAGACCACCCTGGTGCGCGTTTTGCTGGGGCTGCTGCCCCACCAGAAAGGCGAAATCCGCTGGAACGGGCTGCCCGTGACCGACGCGGGCAGCTTCTTCACCCCGCCGCGCAGCGCCTACACGGCCCAATCGCCGCGCCTGTTCAGCAACACCCTGCGCAACAACATCCTGTTAGGGATGGACAAAAGCGACGACGACATCCGCAAAGCCGCCCGCCTGGCCGTGTTGGACGAGGACCTGGAAGCCCTGGAAAAGGGGCTGGAGACCATGGTCGGCCCGCGCGGGGTCAAACTCTCGGGCGGGCAGGCCCAACGCACCGCCGCGGCGCGCATGTTGGCGCGCGAGCCCGAGCTGCTGGTCTTCGACGACCTCTCCAGCGCGCTGGACGTGGAAACCGAGCGCCAGTTGTGGGAGCGCCTGTTCCCGCCCGACCGCGAGCAACAAGACTCGACCTGCCTGGTGGTGTCTCACCGCCGCCCGGTGCTGCGCCGCGCCGACCAAATCATTGTGATGAAGGACGGCAAGGTGGAAGCCCGCGGCACGCTGGATGAATTATTGGCAACCAGTGAGGAGATGCGCCGCCTGTGGGAGAAAGATAGCAACGGAAACGGCCACGGAAAGACCGTGCCTGCTTCCGTTCCGGTTGGATAACGCCTCAGACCCTAAGGGTTTCGGAAAACCCTTAGAGACTGTTTAAAAACTCCTCAAGGGG
>CAZMMI010000031.1:14578-22148 GCA_964567255.1 uncultured Anaerolinea sp. | reverse complement strand
CTACGCTATGGTCATCCAGCCCATTTTCGATTAAACTCAGCGCATGGATGATACCCTTGCAATAAACGTGGGGGCCGCGCTCAAACAGCGCGGCCTGAAATTAATTACAGCCGAATCCTGCACCGGCGGGCTGATCGGCGACATGCTCACCGATGTGCCCGGCTCATCGGATTACTTCATCTGCGGCATCGTGGCCTACGCCTACGAAGCCAAGATGCGCCTGCTGGGCGTGCCGCCGGGCTTGCTGGCCCAGTTCGGTGCGGTCAGCCGCGAAACGGTGCTAGAGATGGCCCGCGGCGCGCGAATCACGTTGGCCGATGAATACCCCCTGGGCACGCTGGTATCCATCTCGGTATCCGGGATCGCCGGGCCGGGTGGGGGCATGCCCGAAAAACCCGTCGGCCTGGTATGGATTGGCATGAGCACTCCCGACGGCGACCGGGCCTTCCGCTATGTGTGGGATGGCGACCGGCGAGCCAATAAGCTGTACTCAGCGCAGCAAGCTCTGCGCTTGCTCCTGGACTACTTGCAAAACGGCTTGCCCGAGGAGTAAGATAAGAGTATGGCACGCTATTCACCGAAGCTGGCGAAGTCCCCTTTTCACCTTTGGCGGTAGTCATGAAAAAGGAGCATATCCCTGACGAGGTGATTGCCCGCTGGACTTCGGACGGGAAAATGCTGCCCCAGCGCTTCACCTGGCAAGGCCAGACCTACCCGGTCGAATCCGTGGGGCGCGCCTGGCAGGACGAGGACGGCTCTCACACGCTGGTCATGGTTCCCGGCGGGCAAGTGTTCCGGCTCAGTTTTCATCCGGGGCGCGGCTGGAGGCTGCAACCCCCCAGGAGGATGTCTGCATGAGCGAACCCAAGAAGCGTATTTTGGTGCTCACCGCGGATGCGGGTTTTGGTCACCGCAGCGCTGCCCGAGCGGTGGTAGCGGCGTTGGATGAAGTATACGGCGACCGTTGTCAGGTCGACGTGGTCAACCCGCTGGATGACAAACGCGCTCCCATCGTGCTGCGCGAAGGCCAGTATGATTACGACCGCCTGGTGCGCAGCGTGCCCGAGTTGTATCGCATTGGTTACGACGCCAGCGACACAACGGTCACCAGCGCCATCATCGAGTCGACCCTCACCCTCTTGCTGTTTGAGGTCATGCTCGACCTGGTGCGCTCTTACCGCCCCGACGCCATTGTCACCACTTACCCGCTCTATCAGGCTTCGTTGGAAGCCGTTTTTACCTTGCGCGGGCAGGAAATTCCCCTCATCACTGTGGTCACCGACCTGGCAGCCGTCCACCGCCTGTGGTTCATGCGCACCGTCGAAGCCTGTTGCGTGCCCACCCCGGTGGTTGCGGCCCAGGCGTTCAATTATGGCCTGACTGTTGAGCAGGTGACGGTGACCGGTATCCCGGTCAACCCGGCTGCTTTTCGCGATCCGCGCTCGCCGGCCGAACTGCGCCAGGAGCTGGGCTGGCGGGACGATTTGATGACCGTTCTGGCCGTGGGCAGCCGCCGGGTTGATCGCCTGCTGGATACGCTCAATGTGCTCAACCATTTCGGCATGCCCTTGCAGTTGGTGGTGGTGGCAGGCAAGGATCGCGACCTTTACGAAGAACTCCAGAAAACGGATTGGCATGTTCCGGCGCACTTATATGAGTATGTGCCCAACGTGCCGCTGTATATGCGCGCGGCTGACTGCGTGGTGTGCAAGGCGGGCGGGTTGGTGGTGACCGAATCGCTGGCGGCGGGCCGCCCCATGATGCTCATCGATGTCATCGCCGGGCAAGAGACGGGTAACGCCGATTACGTGGTCGGCGGCGAGGCAGGAGACCTGGCGCGCAGTGATATAGAGGTGCTGGAAACCATCAGCCATTGGATGAAGGATGACCGGGCGCTGTTCCGCGAGCGGGCGCGCAATGCGGCTGCGTTGGGCAAGCCGATGGCGGCGTATACCGTTGCAGATATGGCCTATCAGGCCGCTTGCCGCGGCCCGCAAATCCACCGTCAATTATTCAGCCGCGGCACCTTGATCGATCTGCTCAACCGCAACCAGATCAAGTGGGGTGACACCAAAGAATTGCGCGAATACCGCAACGACCCGCCGGGCTAAATTTCGAAAAACGGATCGCATATAGCGATCCGTTTTTCTGGCTGATAGCTGACGGCTTATAGCTAACGGCTTCTTACCCCTTGCCTAACCTGGCCCGCTCCTCCTCGATGATTGACGGATCCAGCTTTTTGAACAGCGGCAAGGGCTGCTGCAGGGCTTGCCCGGGTTGCAACTGGCTGGGAACCCAGCGGATGCCTTCCGGGGCAGGGTTGTAGCGCAGGGCGTTGTGTTCGCCCAGCGAATCGGTCACCGTCTCGGTATACTGCGTACCGAAGAGCGGTTGCGTATAACCGAAGTAGCTATGGAGCTTTTCGCTGGTATGCGGTAAGAACGGCGCTAGCAGGATGGAGAGCGAGTCGATGCAGCGCAGGGCCGTATAGACACTGCGCGCCGCAGCGGCCCGATCTGTTTTAACTTCTTTCCACGGAGCGGTCACGTCCAGGTAGCGGTTGACCTCGGAGGCCAGGCGCATGGCTTCGCCCAGAGCGCTGCGAAGGCGCACGGCTTCCAACTCGGCGGCGACGGTTTCAAACCCGGTCTCCACCGCCTTGATCAACTCCTCGTCCAGGCTGGTCAGCGGGCCGGGCTCGGGGACCTTACCTTCAAACTGCTTCACGGTGAAAGACAGCACGCGGTTGGCCAGGTTGCCCCAGGTCGCGACCAATTCATCGTTGTTGCGCTTGAAGAAGTCTTCCCAGTCCCAATCGGCGTCGCGCGTTTCAGGCATGTTCGTCGTCAGGTAATAGCGCAGCGGGTCGGGATCATAGCGGGTGAGGAAATCGCGACCCCACACAGCCCAGTTGCGGCTGCCGGAGATCTTTTCGCCTTCCAGGTTCATGAACTCGTTGGCCGGAACGTCGTAGGGCAGGGTCAATTTCTTGCCGCTTTCGGCTGTGCCGAAGTGTTTATTGAACTGCGTGCCTGTGCCGATGAGTTGGGCGGGCCAGATGACGGCATGGAAGGGGATGTTGTCTTTACCGATGAAATAGAACGTCTGCGCTTCCGGGTTCTCCCACCAATCGCGCCATGCATCCGGCTGTCCGGTCAGCTTGGACCATTCGATAGACGCCGAGAGGTAGCCGATGACGGCCTCGAACCACACATACAGGCGCTTGCTGTCGCGCCCTTCCAGCGGCAGGGGAATGCCCCAGTCCAGGTCGCGGGTGATGGGCCGCCCGCGCAGCCCGTTGGCCAGAATTTGCCCCAGCGACTGGCGCAGCACGTTGGGCCGCCAGTACGACTCGCGAGTCTTGAGGAATTCCACCACGTCTTCCTGCAGCTTGCCCAAATCCAGGTAGTGATGCTCGGTCTCGCGCAGTTCGGGCGTCGAACCGTCGATTTTTGAGCGCGGAACGAGTAGCAGGGCCGGGTCCAGGAGGTTGCCGCACTTGTCGCATTGGTCGGAGCGTGCGCCGGTGAACCCGCAGATGTAGCAGGTTCCTTCCACGTAGCGGTCGGGCAGGAAACGGTTTTGCGAAGGCGCAAACCACTGCTTTTCGGTAGCCGTGTAAAGGAAACCGTTCTCCAACAGGGACAGGAAGATGGCCTGCGACACGCGGAAGTGATTGTCGGTATGCGTGGAGGAGAACAGATCGTAGGTGATGCCAAGCTGCTGGTACAGGTCGAGGAAACCCTCGTGGTAGCGCTTGTAGATGGTTTCGGCGGGGACGTTTTCGGCATCGGCCCGCACGGTGATGGGCGTGCCGTGCGCATCCGAGCCGGAGACCATCAACACCCGATTGCCCTTCAGACGGTGGTAGCGCGCCGCGATATCAGCCGGCAGGTAAGAGCCGGTCAGGTTGCCGACGTGAATTTCGGCATTGGCGTAAGGCCAGGCTACTGCAATCAGGACGGGTTTGGTCATAGTTCACCTCGCGAGCATTCAATTTTCCAACAAAAAACCCGGCAGGCGGGCCGCTTGCCGGGCTGAAGAGTTTAGAGTTGGTTCAGGCAGCCGGACAGAACGGAAAAAGAATTTCTCCGCGCATCATCATGCTGCCCATCATCACGGTTGCGTTCATACGACAATGATAGCATAAAACCCATGCCGTGGGAAGATGCGAACAACAGCGTGTCTTCGTAGGGGCGCAGCGAGATTCGACAACCCGACCAACCAGAGCCTGTTAGCTGCGCCCATTCTTCTATGGCATCGCCGGAATCACCAATACCTGCCCCACGCTCAACGCTGCATCCTTCCCCAATCCATTGGCTCGCAGGATTTCCTCCGGCGGGGTGCGCCAGCGCGCCGCCACCAACGGTAGCGTGTCGCCCGGCTGCACCGTGTAGCTCGCGTCTTCTCCGCTGACATCCTTGGCGCGCCAGTTCCAGCGCAGCACCTCAAAGCCCCCATGCCCTGTGCGCCCGTTGACGAAATCTGTCGCCCATTCGTTAAAGAAGTACCCCGCCAGTGGATCACTGGGATCGTACAGCAGGATGTGCTCAATGGAGTACCACTTGATGGGCCGGGAGCGGATGATATTGCTGACGGCATACACACGCCCATCCTCATCCACATCCGTCACCACGATAATATGGTCAAACCCGTCGCCACCGCTGTATGTGTAAACAATATCGCCGGGGTGCAGGGGGAAGGTGCTGAAATCAAACTTCCTCAGCGGCTCCTCGTTTTTCATCACCGTGTAGGTGTCTGGTGGGAACAGCGACCAGGGCCGCCCGTTGAGCGATGGGCTGGGCAGCCAGAAAGACTTTGGCCCTGCCAGCCACTCCCCATAGCCTGGGGGAAAGGCGCGTGCGTCTGTGTTGATGGACCACGTCAGTGGCCCGCACATCGTCACCGGTGATTCGGTCTTGCCGCCTTCTAGCCAGTCGATTTTGTAAGCGACTTCAAAGGCGTCCTCGGTCATCTCTGCCAGGTAAGCCTCCCCCGCGGTGGCCAGGTCGGACTGTGACCAGTCCGCCGCTTCCAGTGCTCCTGCTTCCAGGTCCGGCGCGCGCCCTGAAGCCACCATCCAATCGCAAGGTGTCAGGCGCAGCCCCGGCAGCAGCGTCGAATCTCCCGCGGGAGCCTCGCCCGTCCAGTATGCGGAGACGTAATCTTCCCAGGCGGTTGGAGGGGGTTGGTTGAGCGATACTGCCAGAATGTGGGTTTCGTCGCGTTCATTGTGGCGCAGGTAAGCCGCGAAACCGGCCACGTGCAAGGCGTTCAGTGCGTATTGCAAGCGGTAGCCCTCGCGGATATGGTTCACATCGAACGCCAGCACCCCCTCTTCTAGCGTCAGGTTGGTGCCCGCAGCGGCGTTCCACGCGCGGGGCAGCTTGAGCGCGGAAAGCGGGATGGAAAAGCCCAGCAGCGAATCGGCATAGGCCAGCATTTGCTCTGTGGAAAGCCCGGCCTGCTCCTCGGCAGACAGGCACCCCGCCGGTTGAGCATATTCGGGCTCGGGAGTGGGCTGCGTTGTAACGGTCGGCTTGGGAATGGCGGTTTCGGTTGCGGTTGGCAGCGCGGTCTCGGTGGGCACAACCGGCGTGAAGCTGGGCACTGGCAGGGATGAAGGCGCGGGCGTTGCCGCAGGTCCGGCGCAGGCAGAAAGCAGCAAGGCGGCTGCGCAGAGAGAGGGGATAAGCGGGCGGAGGTTTGCTTTCATAAGTGTGTCCCCAATTGTAAGTCGCCTTGCCCCAGATGGCAACTTGACTTTAATTTCTCCCGTCATTACAATCGCCTTACAAGGCATGAAAACGACTCCCCAGCACATCCAGCAAATTCTCGACACGCTGCCCTCGCGACCAGGCTGTTACATATATAAGAACAACCTGGGCGAAATTATCTATGTGGGCAAGGCGATCAGTTTGCGCAACCGGGTGCGCTCATACTTTAGCGGCGAGCACGACTTCAAGACCCGCCAGTTGGTCAAGAACATTGCCCACATCGAATGGATTGTGGTCGATTCAGAACTCGAGGCCCTCATCCTCGAGATGAACTTGATCAAAAAACACCGCCCGCGTTACAACATCAAGCTCAAGGACGACAAGCGTTACCCCTACATCAAGGTGCATTGGGCCGACCCCTTCCCCAAGGTGACCATCACTCGCAACATGGTGCAGGACGGCTCTCGCTACTTTGGCCCCTTCACCAGTGCCTGGGCGGTGCACCAGACGTTGGACGTGATGCGGCGCATCTTCCCTTACCTGACTTGCGACCGCGACATCACCGGGCAGGATGCGCGTGCCTGCTTGTTTTACGATATCAAGCTGTGCACAGGGCCGTGCATTGGGGCGATCAGCCAGGAGGAATACCGTCGGGTGATCGACGACCTGTGCAGCTTCTTGCAAGGGCGCACCGAGCCGGTCATCAACCGCTTGCGCCAGGAGATGGAGGCTGCCGCCGAAAACTTGAACTTCGAGCGCGCTGCCCAAATCCGCGACCAACTGGGGGCCATCGACCGGGTGGTGGAAAAGCAGCGCGTCATTTCTAGCGAGAAGATGGACTCGGATGTGATTGCCCTGGCCCGCACCAACGGCGAAGCCTGCGTGCAAATCTTTTTCATCCGCAGCGGCAAGATGATTGGTCGCGAGTATTTCATCCTGGAAGGTACTTCCGACGAGGCCGACGCGGAGATCGTGCAGCAGTTCATCAAGCAGTTCTATGCCGATGCCGCCAACATCCCCGACCAGGTGCTGCTGCCCAACGACGTGGAAGAAGCCAAGATCATCGAGCAGTGGCTGCGCACTCGCCGCAGCGGCGAAAAGGTGCAATTGGTCGTGCCCAACCACGGTGAAGACCGCGAGTTGGTGGAGATGGCTACCGAAAACGCCATCGAGACGCTCACCTCGCTGCGCGTGCAGTGGGAGGCCGATACCAACAAGCAACAGCAGGCTCTGAGCGAAATTCAGCAGGCGTTGGGCTTGAAGGAAGTTCCCAACAAGATCGAGTGTTACGATATTTCAAACACCCAGGGCACCGCCACGGTGGCCAGTATGGTGGTTTTTGAGCAGGGCACGCCCAGCAAAAAACTGTACCGGCGTTTCAACATCCAGCGCGCCGATGGCCCCGATGATTTTGCCAGCATGGAAGAGGCCCTCACGCGGCGCTTCAAGCGCTGGCAGGTAGCCCAGGAAACCAAACTGGAGCCGGGCCAAAAGTTGGATCCGTCCTTTGCGCTGCTGCCCGATTTGTTGATCGTGGACGGCGGCAAAGGGCAGTTGGGCCGGGCGGTGAAGGTGTTGGAGGAATTCAACCTGTTCGGCAAGGTGCCGGTAGTGGGACTGGCCAAACAGCAGGAAGAATTGTTCCTGCCCGGTCATCACGACTCCATTATGTTGCCGCGCCATTCGCAGGGCTTGTTTCTGGTGCAGCGCATCCGCGATGAAGCCCATCGCTTTGCCATCACGGCCCACCGCAACCAGCGCAACAAAATCGGCATGGCCTCGGTGCTGGACAAAATCCCCGGCATCGGCCCGGCCCGCCGGCGCTGGCTGCTCACCCATTTTGGCTCGCTGGA
>CAZMMI010000031.1:0-14478 GCA_964567255.1 uncultured Anaerolinea sp. | reverse complement strand
CAGTCGTGTATAATTTCACTAACAGGACTAATTTACTGGGCTTTTGTCCCGCGCGAGGAGAGTGCTGATGAAAGCGAAACTTCTGATCGGCTTGGGACTCCCCCTGGTCTTGGGGGCAATGATGTTGTTTGCGGGGGGAGCGGGCCAATCCGTCCACGCCGCCCAAGCGCCGCAGGATGATACGCCCGGTGTGCGCGGCGCCATGCTCTACGACAACTGGTTCGCCGCCTTGAACGTGGCTGTCCCGGCAGGAAACATGCCCCTGTGGGACACGCAAACCACCAATACCCGCTCCGGCGCGGATACCTGGCGCTGCGTCACCTGCCACGGCTGGGATTACCTGGGCAAGGACGGGGTCAACGGCAGCGGTTCGAATTACACCGGTTTCCCCGGCCTGGCCCGCGCCAAGGAGATGAGCGCCGCCGAAATCAGCGCGGCCCTCACCGGCGAAACCAATCCCCAGCATGATTTTTCCAGTTTCCTCAGTGAAGACGACTTAAACGCTCTGGGAGAATTCCTGCAGATTGCCGAGAGCGGCTACATCAACCGCGCCACCTTCAAGGTGGAGGGCGGCGATATGGCAGCCGGCAAGAGCCTGTACGATGCCCAGTGCGCCTCCTGCCACGGCGCGGATGGCGCCCTGCTCAAGTTCCGCTTTGAAGGCCGCGATGCCACCCTGGGCACTCTGGCAGTCCTGGATCCCTGGCGTTTCCTGCACAAAACCCAATACGGCACCCCCGGCACCGAAATGGTCATCGGCGCAGACCTGGGCTGGACGCTGGAGAACGGGCGCGACGTGCTGCTCTATGCCCAATCCCTGCCCAGCGGCCTGGAAGTCGGAGCCGTCCAACCGCCCTTGGCGGATGGTGAAGTCGAAGCCACCGAAGCAGTGGGCGGCCCGGCCAGCGGTGTGTTTACCGGCATTGCCACCGCATTGGGGGCCATGTTCACCGGCCTTGGCTTTGCCGTGCTGCTGGGAGCCTTCCTGGTTGGTGTAATCTTCCTGATTGTATGGCTCGTTCGCGAGCGCAAATCCAAGTAATCTCGGGCAAGAATCTGCCCAACAAAAGGAGCGCGCATGAACAAACCTCTTCCGCTGTGGATGCGCCCGTGGGTGCGTATAACCTTTGCGGTGATCGTGTTGATCTTCCTCGGCGCGGCAGCCGGCGGCATTTACATGACCCAAACGGTCCCCGAGCAGCCCATCCAGTTCCCGCATAATTTCCACGTCGGGTCGGGCATCCCCTGCATGTACTGCCATCCCGGCGCGCAGTGGGGGCCGACCGCGGGGTTGCCGACAACGTCAAAATGTCTGGGCTGCCACCAGCAGGTGGAAAAACGTACCCCCGAGATCGAAAAGCTGCTCAACTATGCAGCCAACGGCCAATCGGTCCCCTGGGTGCCCGTGGCCATTCAGCCTGATTTTGTGCAGTTCAATCACCGCCCGCACGTTGCCGCGGGCGTGGAATGCGCCACTTGCCACGGCGACCTGACCAAGATGACCGTGGCCGAGGCGCAGCGCGGGCAGAACATGGGTTGGTGCCTGGAATGCCACCAAAAGCAAGGCCCCGAGAAATGGGAACGCCTGTCAGACTGCTCTCTTTGCCATTATTAAACCGACGCTGGGAGGAACGAAACCGCTATGAGTGAAATTATTTCTCGGCGCAATTTTTTGAAGCTGGCCGGCCTGGGCGCCACCGCTGCCGTGCTCACCGGCTGCGGCCCGGCCGCGCGCTATGTGACGCGCAACCCCTACTACGACATGCCCGAATATACTCAGACCGGGCTGAGCACCTACTTCGCCACTACCTGCCGCGAATGCCCCGCGGGCTGCGGCCTGATCATGCGCACCTTCGAAGGCCGGGCTATCAAAGCCGAGGGCAACCCTGCTCACCCGGTCAACGGTGGCAAGTTGTGCTCGCGCGGCCTGACGGGTGTGCAGGGGCTGTATAACCCCGACCGTTTCAAGAGTGCCGTCCAGCGCGCCCAGCGCGGCGACCCGGCTGTCGAGCCGGTGGAATGGGACGCCGCCCTGCAGGTCGTCAAAGACGCTCTCAACGGCCCGCCCGGCGAGGTGGCTTTCCTCCTCGGCCTCAACCAGGACCATCTGGCCGACCTTGCCACTCAATTGACCGAGGCCATGGGCGCGCCCGCCCCGCTGCGTTACGGCGCGCTGGGCATGTTTGAAGGCCGCGCCACGCTGGTCAAAGCTGCTGAGCAGGTTTTTGGGCAGGCCGTCTTCCCCTACTTCGACATTGCCGGGGCCGACCTGGTGGTCTCCTTTGGAGCCAACTTCCTGGAAGCCTGGCTCTCCCCGGTGGCTTACAGCCGCGCCTACGGGCGCTTCCGCCGCTCCGAACCGCTCAAGAAGCGCGGCTACCTGGTTTCCTTTGAGGCCCGCCGCTCGCTCACTTCCGGCAGTGCCGATGAGTGGTACCCGCTCGTTCCGGGCAGCGAGGGCTTGCTGGCGGCTGCCCTCGGCAAGCTCCTCTCCGAAACCTCCGCTTTCTCCGCGGTCATGGACTACTCAGGCGTGGATGTGCAGGCTGCCTGCGCTGCCGCCGGGGTGGAACCCGAGAAGTTGGAAGCGCTGGCCCAGCTCATCGCCCGCGCAGAGCGGCCCCTGTTCCTGCCCGGTGGAAACGCCCTCGGCCACGCTGATGGGCTGTCCGCCGCGGTCAACATCCTGGCCTTGAACGCCGGGCGCGGCAACTTCGGCGTCCCGGGCGGGGTCTACCTGACCACCAGCCCGGCCGGCACCGCCACGCTCACCGACTTGCGCGGTCTGGTCGACCGCATGCGCACCGGGCAGGTGAGCACGCTGTTCATCCACGGCTGCAACCCGGTCTTCGAGCTGCCGCCCACCCTGGGCTTCACCCAGGCCCTGGCCAACGTCAAGACGGTGGTCAGCTTTGCCTCCTTCCCCGATGAAACCGCCCTGCAAGCCGATTACGTCCTGCCCGATCACACCCCGCTGGAAGGCTGGGGTTACCAGTACACCCTGGCGGGTGTGGACCGGCCTGTGCTCTCCGGAGCGCAGCCGGTAGTGGTGCCGCTGTATGAAACCCGCGCCACGGCTGACGTGCTCCTCTCGGCGGGCAAACTGCCCTTCAAAGACGAGGTCGAGTTCATCCAATCTGTCCTGGAAAGCAAGGTCGGTCAGCCCGACGCCAATATCTCCGGCGCCGATCTGCCCTCGCTGTGGGCCAAATACCTGCAAGCGGGCGGCTGGTGGCTGGCGGCGCCCAGCCTTTCGGCCCCCGAGAAGAACTTTGCTGCCGGGGCTTCCACCGCTCAACCGCAAGCGGCGGGTTCGGGGCAATTCCATCTGGTGACCTACCCCACCCTGTTCGGCGACGGCAGCGGGGCCAACCGCCCCTGGCTGCAAGAAACCCCCGACCCCGCCACCACGGTCATGTGGAACTCGTGGGTCGAGATCAACCCCAAGACCGCCGAGGAATTGGGCCTGCACGATGACGACATCGTCAAGGTGAAGTCTGAGGCAGGCGAGGTGGAAGCGGTGGTGTACCTGTACCCCGCCATCCGCCCCGACACGGTGGCCATCCCCTTTGGGCAGGGGCACACGGCCCTGGGCCGTTGGGCCGAGCGGCGCGGCTGCAACCCGGCGGAACTGCTCAAGGTGACCATGAACGAGGCCGGTGATCTGGCCTTTGGCGACACCCTGGTAACCATTACCCCCACCGGCAAGCGCCGCCCCATCGCGCGCGCCGAAAGCCGCGTGGGCGTCTACGGCGATCATTAACGGTTACGGCGTAAGGAGGAATGACAATGGCTGAAGAACAATACCCCGAGAAGTGGGGCATGGTCATCGATCAAGATATTTGCACCGGCTGCCAGGCTTGCGTGACGGCCTGCTCGATGGAGAATAACATCCCCTTCACCGGTGAGGAAGAAGTGGCATACGGGCGCGGCATGCACTGGCTGCGCATCCAGCGCTATTGGGAGGGTGAATACCCAGAGGTGTCGCCCACGCACACGCCCATGATGTGCCAGCAGTGCGGGCGCGCGCCTTGCGAGCCGGTCTGCCCGGTGTTTGCCACCGTGCACAGCGAATCCGAATCCATCAACGTGCAAGTCTACAACCGTTGTATTGGCACGCGCTACTGCGCCAACAACTGCCCCTACATCGCCCGCAGCTTCAATTGGTTCGATTACGAAGTGCCCGCGCCGATGAATTACTACCTCAACCCCAGCGTCACCGTTCGGCGGCGCGGCGTGATGGAAAAATGCACTTTCTGCGTCCAGCGCATTTATGCCGGGCAGGAAACCGCCAAGAAGGAAGGTCGGGCCCTGCGCGACGGCGATGTCGTGCCCGCCTGCGCCCAGGCCTGCCCCGTCGATGCGATCATCTTCGGCGATCTGACCGACCCGGACAGCCGCGTCAGCCAGGCGGCCCGCAGCGAGCGCGGCTACATTCAATTAGAAGAGCTCGGCACCGCCCCCCGCGTCACCTACCTGAAGGGAGGAGGAACTTATGGCGGCTGAAACACAGTCCATTCCCACCCCACGTGTCTCCGTGCATGACGAAGGGGAAGAACATCGCGATCAGTTGATGTTCGATCCTCGCCCGCGCGAAGAGATGAACCGCATGGTCATGGACGCCATGACCCACACCACCCCGCGCTACTGGATTGCCGTGGGCATCCTGGCAGCCATCGTGGCGGTGTGCTTGTTTGGCATGTGGGGCTACATGATCGCCAATGGCATGGGCCTGGCCGGCATTCGCAAGCCGGTCTACTGGGGCGTGTTCATCGTGCTGCTGGTCTTTTGGATCGGCATCAGCCACGCCGGAACGTTCGTTTCGGCCATCCTGCGCGTGTTCAAAGCCGAGTTCCGCCGCCCCTTCACCCGCGCCGCCGAGTTGATGACCACCTTTGGCCTGGCGGCAGGCGCCCTCTACCCGCTCGTCCACCTGGGCCGGGTGTGGGTCTTTTATTGGATGATCCCCTATCCCAATGCGCGCTGGCTGTGGCCCAACTTCCGCTCGCCGCTGGTATGGGACTTCCTGGCCATCACCACCTACTTGTTGAGCAGCACCATCTACCTGTTCCTGCCGCTCATTCCCGACCTGGCCATGGCCCGCGACCGCAGCACCGGTTGGCGCCATTTCATCTATAAAACCCTGTCGCTGGGCTGGCGCGGCACCGAAGCCGAGTGGTTCCGCCTGCGCAAGGCCATCAGCATCTTCGCCGTCGCCATCATCCCGGTCATGTTCTCGGTGCACACCATCGTGTCTTGGGACTTCGCCGTGGCGCAAACCGCCGCCTGGAACTCGACCATCTTCGGCCCCTACTTCATCATCGGCGCCATCCTTTCGGGCGTCTCGGCGGTGGTCACCATTTTGATCATCCTGCGCAGCACCATGAAGCACATGGATTACTTCATCCGCCCCGAGCATATCGACGCCCTGGGCAAACTGCTGCTGGTCTTCTCGATGGCCTGGGGCTATTTCTTCTTCAACGATTACATGGTCTCCTGGTATGGCGGGTATGAGGCGGTGCGCCAAATCTTGACCCTGCACGCCAGCGGCCCCTCCGCCTGGATCTGGTACTGCATGCTCATCTTCAACATCGGCATTCCCTGGCTGACCTTGTGGAATAAGAAGATCCGCCGCACGCCGTGGGCTATGTTCATCATCACCCTGCTGATCAACGTGGGCATGTTCTTCGAGCGCTATACCATCATCCCCATGACCCTGGGTCACCAACGCATGCCCTTTGACTGGGGCGAATACAGCCCGCGCCTGCCCGAGATCAGCATTGGGATCGGCTCGCTGGCGCTGTTCATGCTGCTCTACCTGCTGGCTTCGCGGGTGATCCCGCTGGTGCCGGTGTGGGAGGTGCAGGAAGGCCAGGAAGCGCACAGCCTGCGCAAGGTGGGCAAGACCACCGTGCCCTCGGTTGCGGAGCTGGAGTAAGGAGGCACACATGGCTAGACCGATCGTTCATCTGGCATTGTTCAAAGAAGACCAACTCGAGCAGGCCACCGAGGCCATTCATGCCTTGCGCCACCTGGGTGTGAGCGACAAAGACATGTCCGTCATCTCCGGCGTGCCCTACTCGGAAAAAATTCTGGGGCGGCCCATGTCCTGGACGCGCATCCCGCTCATCGGCGGGTTGGGAGCCCTGGCGGGCTTCCTGGTGGCCATGTTCCTCAACTTTGGCACGCCGCTGTTGTACCCCATCCGCGTCGGCGGAATGGCCTATCAGACCATCCCCACGGCCATTGTGGTCACCTTTGAGTTGACCATGCTGGGTCTGTTGATCAGCACCTTCATCGGCGTGTTTGTCGAGACCATCTCC
The DNA here is from genome assembly GCA_964567255.1 of uncultured Anaerolinea sp. Lineage (GTDB taxonomy): Bacteria > Chloroflexota > Anaerolineae > Anaerolineales > Anaerolineaceae > Anaerolinea. The sequence goes on along the minus strand of CAZMMI010000031.1, from coordinate 8,155 downwards.
CCGTCTTTCGGCCCGCAGGGCTACGATCCGCGCGTCACCGACGGGCACATTGGGGTGCTCTTCTCCAGCCAACCCGAACTGGACCCCTCGCTGCACGAAACCTTGGAAAAGCTGGGCGCTGAAATTGTTCACGGGGCGGAGGCAAAGAAACTATGGCTGTTCTAAAACGCTTGATCATCGTCCTGGGCCTGGTAACTGCGCCGTTGTTGCTGGGGCTGCTCTTCACCTATGATGTGCTGAAGATCGAATGGATCAGCTTCATGGAGATTCAGCCGTCCTTCAATGCCCAGGAAGCCCCCCTGCCGCTGCCGCCCCGCTCGATCCCGGTGCAAGGCGCGGCTTACGTGCCCGAGTTGGGCGCGCCGGTCAACCCGGTGGTTGCCGACGAGGCTTCGCTGGCGCGTGGCAAAGAGCAGTACGAAATCAACTGCCAGATTTGCCACGGAGCGAACGCCGATGGCAAGGGGCCGTTTGCGGTGTATCTGCGTCAGCGCCCGCCGGTCAGTTTGCTGGAAGGTAGGCCCTTGACCAACAGTGACGGAGCCCTGTTCCTGACCATCACCGACGGCATCGAGGGGGCCATGCCCCCGCTCAAGGAGAACCTCCCCGAGCCGAATATGCGCTGGGATATTGTGAACTATATTCGCTCGTTGCAAGGAAAATAATTTTCCCCACAATGAAACAGGCGGCGCAAACGCGCCGCCTGTTTCATTGTGGGGATGTTTCTTACTTTACCGGCACATAGATGTAGAACACCGACTTTTCTGAGAAAGCATCAAACTCCTCGGTATACACTTCCATGTCCAGCCCGTCCTCCACCGGCTTCAGTCCGGCTTCGGGCAGCCAGACCTTATAAATGTTCTGGTAGGTTTGCCCCAGGGTTTCCATGCTGCCCCGGTGGGCAAACACCGCGTAGCGGTACTCGGGGATGTGCCGGGCGACCAGACCCTCGGGTACGGCCTGCCCCTCGGGCAGTACGTATCCGGCCACGTACTCAAAGTGCCCTTCCGGCAGGCCGGGGATCATCTTACATACGCCGTAAGCAGTGTCGAAGTCCACCGAGAGCTCTCCAACTTTTTGGTTGAATTGCCCCCACATTTGGGAGATTTCGTTGTTTTCGTTCTTACCGTGATAGGCCAGCCCAACCACGGTGAATGCAGGTTTCGTCACAAAGCGGATATCCATCGCCATCTCCATTTCTTTCTTGGACTGAGTATTCAAGGAGGAAGGCCGTTCGACCGGGATCTGGACTTCGATGACCTGGCTGACCTGCCCGCTCGGTTGCGTGTCGCGCAGGTACAACTCGCGGGCGGGTCCGGCGGGTGAGTAATGAGCCGCCTCCATCCAGGCATACAACTCGGTGTAAGCCTGGGGCAATGTCTCGACCGCGCCGCTGTGCACCAGCGAGGCCATCTCGGCCACCGCGGGCAGCCGTCGCAGGCTGATCTTGCCGCCCACCACCAAGCCTGGGCGCGTGAACGTGTTTGCTTCGATGACTACACCCAGCTCGACCGGGATGTCGCGCTCGCGGTACTCGGTGTTTTGATATAGCGCCATCCACGGCCCAGCCGCCGTCACGTTCTGACCGGTCAGCCAGTCGTTCAACTCGCCGACCATCCAATTGAGGTGCTGCGGCAGCCGCTCCACCGAGGGCACCACCTGGCGGGTCACCGCCAGGGGCGTGGCTTCCACGCGCTTGACCAGCACCGCGCCCGTGCCTGGCAGCCCGGCGTTTTCAATTTGCTCCAGGCGGGCCGCCACCATCACCAGCCGGTTCTGCTCGGCCAGGATGCGCTCTTCCAACTCGGCTTGCTTGAGGCGCAGCATCCCGCGGATCTGTTCGACGGGCAGGTTGTCTTTGACCAGCCCCGCGATCTGATCCAGCGAGAAGCCCAGGTCCTTGAGCGCCAGGATGCGGTTCAGGCGCGGCAGTTGTTCCAGGGTATAGTAGCGGTAGCCGGTGAAACGGTCGGTCCAGGCGGGTTGCAACAGCCCCAGACGGGCATAATAGCGCAGGGTCTTGACGGTTACATGGGCCAGCTTCGAAAAGTCACCGATCTTGAGCATCTTCCTTCCTTGTCCGGTAGCGGGAGGCTCGCGCAGCCCCCCAACGTCTGTTGAAGGCCATCAACGAACTCAGTATACGCCCTCCCCTTAGGGGAGAGTCAAGAGGTTGATAGAACCAATTTTCTGATTAGTGCAGTGCTTCTGCCAGCAAGTCTTCCAGCCACGCGCCTTCGGCGAACAGGCGGCTCTTCCAGTCGGGCATCAGCCGGTCCAGCAGTTCGCCCTGGGCCATGCCGGTATAGTAGAAGCGCGTATCGCCTTCCAGGCCGGCCTGGCGTTTCATCTGGTTCAGTTCGCTCTTCCACAAGGCGTCGATCTGAGAATAGTCGTTAAAATTTTTGTCCGCTGCCAGTGCCGGGTCAGGCGCATAGTTGGGCGTGTGCGCGGCCGCCAGCAAGGTATTCAGCTCCACATACTTCGCCATGCCTTCCAGCCATTCGTAGCGTTTCTCGTACAGCACCAGGTTCTCGTCCGCCAGGGTCTGGTTGCGCCGCTCGGTGCGTATGGACAGAAACTCGGCGGCATGCAGGCGCAATTCGGCTTCGTCTTGCGCATTGAGCGCGTCATAGAGGGCCTGCGTCTCCCGCTTCCACAACTCGCGCGTGCCTGGGTCGTTCGCCCAGTAGGCATCCCCGGCAGGATAGGCGCGCTCGGCGTCGTCAAAGCGCATCCGGGCCGTCTCAGCCTGGAAGGCGTGGAAGGATTCATGCACCAGCGCGCCGATATAGCGCTCCGTGCCCAGGGTAGGGGTGATCAGGCCGTAGGGGAAGACGGCTGCCAGCGGCCCGGGCAGTTGCTCCGAGATTTCTTCGCGCAAGCGAATGCCCATATACTCTTGCGTGGTCATGCTGCCAAACCAGCGCCCGCCGATCTCGTGGGTGAAGGCTTGCGGGTTGGGGTAGGTACCGCGGAAGCAAGGCTGCCCTTCGGCGCGCTCCCAGCCGGAGGGGGCTTGCTCAATCCCGCATAGGAAGGCATAGCGCTCGTTGAATACCAGCAAAGGGATGCCCGCGCTGCCGAACCCCGGCCAAACGTCGTCGCCCAGTTCGGCTTTCAATTGTTGCGCCTCGCGCACGTGGGTCTCGGCGGCAGGAGAAAGCATCTCCGCTTGCGCCGACTCGGTTGGAAGGCCGCGGTTGATCATGTACGAGATCAAACCACCCGTCAGGCACAACAGCAGCGGGGCCAGGAAGATGCCCAAGATGATTCGTTTTCTGAGGGATTTACGTTGGGTGTTCATAGTGGATAGATAAAGTATATCCCGAAAAATTACCTCTCTTGCCATTCGGGCCCAACGCGGGTAAACTTAGCCGCTGCTCCCCCTCAAGAGGATCGTGATTACTCACGCCAAAGGTGAAAAGGAATTTTCCGAGCTTCGGTGAGTAAATACAGAGGATCAAATACATGGAGCGGCCCCAATGGAGGTGATCGTTGCGGGCCTTTTGTATTGCTTGCTGGGGGTGAAAATTTTATTGCCTCGAGGTGTTTCATGGAAGTCAAAATTGATTGGAAAGATCGTTTGCGCTATTGGGTCGACAATACCTTCTCTCAGGGCACTATTGCCCTCATCGCCTGGTTAGCAGTCATCTCTCTGCTTATTATTTTGGTTGCCGGAGCCATCCTATCCATCACTGGTTTGACCCAGGACGACGGCACGCAGATTGGCTTTTTGGAAGGCGCGTGGCTGGCTTTGATGCGCACGCTGGACGCCGGCACGATGGGCGGCGACACGGGCTGGGGTTTCCGCCTCCTCATGCTGCTGGTCACCATCGGCGGCATCTTTGTCATCAGCACCCTGATCGGCATCCTTTCCAGCGCCATCGAGGCCAAGCTGGACGAACTGCGCAAGGGCCGCTCGCAGGTGATCGAGCAAAATCACACCGTGATCTTGGGTTGGTCGGACCAGGTTTTCACCATCATCTCTGAAATCATGGCCGCCAACGAGAATCTGCCCTCGGCCTGCATCGTCGTCCTCGGCGAGCATGACAAAGTGGAAATGGAAGATTCCATTCGTGAGCGAGTTGACTTTACTGGCAAAACGCGCGTGGTCTGCCGCACGGGCAACCCCATTGAGATGGCTGATCTGAAGATCGCCAGCCTCAATCAAGCCCGTTCGATCATCGTGCTTTCACCGGAAGGTGAGGACCCCGACGCCGAAGTGATTAAGACTGTGCTCGCCATCACGCACGCGCCTGACCGGCGCAGCGAGCCTTACCACATCGTCGCTGAACTGCGTAACATGAAGAACAGCGGGGTGGCGAAAGTCGTCGGCAAAGACGAGGTAGAATGGGTGCTGGTGGGCGATTTGGTGGCTCGCATCATTGCCCAAACTTGCCGCCAGTCGGGCCTCTCGGTAGTGTATAACGAAATGCTGGACTTTGGTGGCGACGAAATCTATTTCACCCGCCAATCCAATCTGGTGGGCAAGACTTACGGCGACGCGCTGAACGCTTTTGAAACGAACGCCGTCATGGGTGTGGCGCGGGAAGATGGCGCCGTACAGTTGAACCCGCCTATGGACCAACCCTTTCTCAGTGGCGACCAACTGGTGCTGCTGGCGGCGGATGACGATCAGATTTTCTTTACCCCCGAAAAAGCACAGATTCAGCAAGCGCTCATTGCCGCAAACCCGCACGAACAGGCTGTGCCGGAACGTACTTTGATCATAGGGTGGAACTGGCGCGGTTCGTCTATTGCGCGTGAATTGGATCACTACGTTGCACCCGGTTCCGAGTTGCTGGTGGCAGCCGGGTTAGATGCTGTTGAGGAAGAGGTCCAGGCCCTCAGCCAGGGTTTGAGCAACCAGCGCGTGCGCGCACTGAAAGGCGATACCTCGGATCGGGTTTTCCTGGAACAACTCGATCTAAAAAACTTCAATCATGTTATTGTTTTGAGCTACCTGGACACCATGGCCGAGCAGCGCGCCGATTCATCCACGCTCATCACCCTGCTCCACTTGCGTGACATGGCCGACCGGCAGAATTTGCGCTTTTCGCTCGTCTCGGAGATGGTGGATGTGCGCAACCGCAACCTGGCCGAGGTGGCTCGCGCCGATGACTTCATTGTCAGCGGCAAGCTCATCAGCCTGATGCTGGCCCAAATCTCGGAGAACAAACGCTTGAACGCGGTCTTCGGTGATTTGTTTGACCCCGAAGGCGCGGAAGTTTACCTGAAGCCGGTTGAGTTGTTTGTGACTCCAGGGCAGCCGGTGAATTTCTATACCGTGGTCGAAGCGGCCCGCCGCCAGGGGGCAACTGCCATCGGCTACCGTGTAGTAGCGGAAATGGGCGACGCAGCGCGCTCTTACGGTGTGCATCTCAACCCGCCCAAGTCCGCCACCATCACCTTCCAGCCAGGCGATAAAATCGTGGTCCTCTCGGAAGACTAAAATCGTCTCTGTTTTTGCTGGTGCGGGGGGCACCACAGCTAACTGGGGAGACGGTATCGCGCCCTTCGGGCGCCTAAGAAAAAAGTATCAGGGAGCTTTTGTCGCACGAAGTGCGACAAAAGCTCCCTATTTCTTTTCTTTTTTTGAGGCAGGCAAAGCCCGCCATTCATAATTTTTGGGCAGGTACTAAAACAATTTCAACTGCTCGGGCGGGGCGGGGCGCGGAATGTGCGGGGTGATGCCGTACTCAGCGCAGCGCTGGTAAAAAGCCCGCGAAAGCGTTGCAGCATCGTTGGCCTTGCAGCCGTAGCTCATTCCGAAGCGCTTTTCGTAGCGCTCGCGCAGACCGGGGAATAACTGATCCAGGCGCGCATAGTAGTATGCGCGCTGCCGGTCGCGCAGACTCATGCCGAACCAAGGGATGATAAACGTGCCTCCGTGGGCGGCGGTCTGCTCCACGATCGCCAGGATCGTTTCGGGTTGGTCCGTAATAAACGGCAGCACCGGCATCAACGACACGCCCACCGTCACCCCCGCCTCCGCCAAAGCCCGCATGGCCCGCAGCCGGGCAGAGGGCAGCGGCGCGCCCGGCTCGATCTTGCGGCCCAGTTCATCGTCGGTAGTGGTAATTGTGAAGGCCACCGTGGGGTTGGGCACCTGGGTCAAGAGCGGCAAATCGCGCAAGATCAGATCGCTCTTGGTGTTCATGTGCGCCGGAAAACCCCGCCGCGCCAGCACCTGCAGCGCTTGCGCTGTCAGGTTGTAGCGCATCTCCACTGGCGTGTAGGGGTCGCTCATTGAGCCGAAGCCCACCGGCCCCTTGACCCGCTTGGAAGCCAATTCTTTTTCCAGCAGCTCAATGGCGTTGACCTTGACCAGCACATCCCGGTCGAAGTTCTCAATCCCATAGCACTCGCTGCGTGAATCGCAATAGATGCAGCGGTGCTCGCAGCCTCGATACAAATTCAGGTTGTACTTCATGCCAAACACGCGGTCGTCGCCGGGCACCCGGCTGACCAGCGTTTTGGCCTGGATCTCCTGAATCATCCGCCCACTCGCCTACTTGGGCAGTTTCCCGATCACGCCCCAGATCCACTTATGGAACTTGTGGAACCCGGCCTTCCCGGCGAACATCATGATGCACTCGCCGCTGACGGCGTCCAAATTGTGCTGCTTGCACAGCGCCAGTGCCTCAGGCGATTCGGCTCCCTGCTGAATCCACACACGCTTGATGCCCGCGTCAACGGCCTGCTGCACCACCGCGGCGGTCTGCGCCGGGGGCGTCATGATCAACACCGCTTCCACCTTCTCGGGCAGGGCGGACAGGCTGGGATAGCAGCGCTCGCCCTGAATGGTTTCTGCCTGCGGGTTCACCGGCAAAACCCGGAACCCGTTTTGTTTCAGCTCGGTGAAAACGCCGTTGCTAAACTTGTTCCCGCTGCGCGAAAGCCCCGCCAGCGCCAGCACCGGCTGAGATACGAATCCGTCAACTAAAGCCTTGCTCGTCATTGAAAAAGCCCTCCCAAAGTGAAAATACCTATACAGTATACGATAGTTTTTTGGCAACGTTGCATTTGGTTGCCCCTTTCAGGAGTAACGACGCTTCCCATGCAGCCCGGATCGCGTTAGAATACTGCGTTTCTCGGGCACCTCAGGAGGTACACCATGGATCTGCCGAAAATCACCCCGCGCACGTTGCGCGATAAACTCACCCAAACCATCCGTGGAGCCGATTTCACGCGGGCTTCGCTGGTCGATTACGCCTATGTTCTGGTGGGCGCGCTCATCCAGGCCCTGGCCATGCGCCTGTTCCTCATCCCGGCTATGCTCGTCAGCGGGGGCATCAGCGGGGCGGCCCAACTCATCCATCATTTAACAGCCTGGCCCATCGGTTTGATGGTCTTCATCGGCAACGTGCCCCTCTTCATCATCGGCTGGCAGTACCTGGGCGGGCCGCGTTTTGCCCTGCGCACCGCGCTGTCCATCACCGCCTTCTCGTTGTTCACCGACCTGCTGGCCTTTTTCATCCCCGCCGAGGGCGTGGTGCATGACCTGGTGCTCAACAGCCTGTACGGCGCGGTGCTGCTGGGCGTGGGACTGGGGTTGGTCTACCGCGGGCGGGGTACCAGCGGCGGCAGCGACATCCTCGGGCGCATCCTCAACGACCGCCTGGGTATCTCTATCTCACAGGCTTACCTGGTCACCGATACCATCGTCATTTTGGCGGCAGGCTTTGTCTTCACCTGGGAGAACGCGCTCTACGCCCTGGTGGTCACCTACGTGAGCGGCCTGGCAGCCGAGATGATTCTGGAAGGCTCCAGCGTCTTCCGCACCGCCTTGATCATCACCTGCTGCCCCGAAGAGGTCTCGCGGCGCGTCTTATATGATATGGAGCGCGGCGTGACCGTCTTAACCGCCACCGGTGGATTCACGGGAACCGACCGGCCGGTGTTGTATTGCGTGGTCACCCGCGCCGAGATCAGCCGCATCAAGGCCATCGTCAGCGAGGTAGACCCCAAGGCCTTCATGGTCATCGGCCAGGCCCACGAAGCCCTGGGCGAAGGCTTCCGCGCATTGCACCGGTAGGTGGCGCAACGTGGCATCTTCGGGGTACACGGAATCTTTTTTCGGTAGGGGCGAGGCGGAATCACGGTTGGAATTTGAGAAGGGTTCAGGTAGCCTCGCCCAGGCTTGGGAATG
>CAZMMI010000030.1:0-22633 GCA_964567255.1 uncultured Anaerolinea sp. | reverse complement strand
GCAACATTCCCAATCTACCGGTCGATAATTTCAAAACCTACACCACCAAGGTCAATCGTCCGCCCGTAGCAGCGGTGAAAACGGTCCACGTAAACGAAGATTCCGTAACAGATATCTCGTTCGCCGCCACCGACGCAGATGGTGACACCCTGACCTATTCAGTCAGATCCGGCACCGCCTGGCACTGCAGCTATTTTATGTTCTGGGGTGGCAACAATGTTCGCTATGAGCCTGACGACAACTGGAACGGCAGTGGCGACTACTTCGAATACCGCGCCACCGATGGCTTTGTCACCACAGATTGGACCAGGGTGGACATCATCGTCGATCCGGTCAACGACGCCCCCGTTCCGCCTGGCCAGGGAAATGTCACCTGGCAGATCGAAGAACCCGCCAGCCTGGTGATCGCTGCCTTCACCGACGTAGACAACACCAACCTGACCTACTCGGCCCGCCGGCAAGGCGGAGCAGCCCTGCCCACCTGGCTCACCTTCAACGCCAGCACCCGTACCTTCAGCGGCACGCCGCCTGCCAACAGCGTTGGCAGCTATGTACTGGAGGTCGTAGCAAGCGACGGTCAGACAACCGGAAAACTTACCTTCACCCTAAATATTGTGGAGGAATTCACGGTCTACCTGCCGCTCCTTAGGAGATGATTTGCTGAATAATTACAACAAGGCCTGCTGCAATGCAGGCCTTGTTGGTTTTCCAGGTTTTAGGATGATGAGGCTGAGTCCGACCTGTTGCCTCACACAGAATATCGAATAGCTTGATCGCCTGAACGGTGTGATCCAATCCGGCTTACACAAGCCGTGCCCGGCTCACCTCACAAACCAGACGGCCTCAATCGGCTCATTCGCGGACTTTCAGCAAAGCACACACCTCAGATGTTGTTGTGGTAGGTCTCGCCCCCCGAATTCCCTAACAGCCCTTAAAATACAATCCCCCCGCTATGCGGGGGGATTGTAAATAACAAGTGGGTTAAGCTAGATGGTTACCGCATCAGGACAGGCAAATAGATGTAGGTAACATCATTGACGTGCATTGTCACCGGGACGTAGACAGAACCTGCGGCCACGCCAGTGAAGCGCAAGCGAGCTTTGTAATCGCCCACCGCCAGGCCGGTAGAATTGAGAGTCACATCGACACTCAGGCTGTCATCAGCCGGAACCGTGCCGGTAATCGGCGTTTCGCTCAACCAGAGGATATCGGCATCAATAGTGGCGCCCACACCCCGAATCATCCAGTTGCCAGGGAAGTCGACATCATCAATGAGTGTCCAGCTATCATCGGGGGGCAGCGTGGGCGTTTCGGGGGCGACATCTGTCGTCCACCAACCAGCCCATGAGCGTTCCTGAGAAGCAGTCTCATCCATGGCCGCCGGGAAGTAAGAGGCTCCGGGTATTTCCAGAGCAATGACACCGATCAACACATCGCCAGGCCCTTCCAGCGTCACCGGAGTGGGCAGGGTGTAGTTGTTCCAGGCGCCAACACTTTGCACCGTCACCGGGAAAGTGGCCAGCAAGCTGGAACCCACAGCCGGGTCTGCGTTGCCACTGGTGTTTTCGTAAACCACCAGTTTCATTTCATCGCCGACCAGAACCAAGTCCTCGGAGTCGAAGAACACCTGGATTTGGGAAAGCTCGAATGGGAAAGAATCCGCGGGCGGGGTGAAGCGGTTCAGGAAGATAAACTGCGCGCTGCCGCCGATGCCCAGGCCATCATCACGGCTGCCGTCGTCTAGGATTAGATCCACAGCCGCGGTGGTCTGGGCTGCTTCAAATTCACTAATCTCAAAGTTGCCGGCTGCAGCGCCATTGTTTTCAACCGACAGTTGGACGATCTTCGATGTCCCGGCCAGTACCGTTTCTTCGATGGACGCCGGAGTGACCGAAATACAAGGCACATTCAGGCGCAGATTGAAGATCGAATTAATGGTTACAGTCTCGGCCAGAACAACATCTTCCAACCGCTGACCAACGTAACCTGTCGGCGCCACGACTTCGATATCATAGGTGCCGGCAACCAGAGACCAACTGTAGGAGCCATTCGCCAGGGTGTTGGTAGAGCCGACCAGGGCGCTTGCCTGATCATAAATGTTCACCGTGACGTTTTTGAGCGGAGCAGGGTTCACATCACAAGCTGCCATACCGTTCACCGTGCCATTCAGTGTGCCAAAGGTGGCGGGAGCCTGAAGATGCAGGGTGACGGGGATGTTAGCGTAGGTGAAGGGGGTGTTGTGCTTGGCCTTGAGTTCCGCCGTGTAAGTACCAGGCTGGCCCAGGCTGGTCGGATCGAAGGTAACCGTAATATCGGTTGAACCTGCGGCCGTAACCGTACCGCTCACCGGAGCTTCCGAAAGCCACGGAACATCTGAGATACCGCCGGTAGCGAAGGCTAAGCTGTCCACTTCGACGCCACTGGGGAAGGCTCCCACCAGTGAGCTGGCGCCGGTTGCCATATCAATGACGCGCAGTTCGCCAGAGGTCGTGTAGGCCGCCCAGTACAGGATACCGGTTGTTTCTTCGTAATCCATACCTTGAGCGTAACCGGCGTTGACGCCTAGTGCGCCGACCAGGGTGGTGGTCATGGTAGCCGGATCCACCTTGTAGAGGCTGTCGGTGACAATATCCACGACGTAAATCATGTTGTCATCGGTGTTGTAGGCCAGGTCAATACCACATTCTACGCCCGTGAGGGCTCCCAGGTTAGTAGTGGCGCCATTCACCACGTCTACCATCACCAGGTTGCTGGAAGAGCAATCCGTTGTCACGCCGTACATTTCACCGGTGGGGGTACCCGTCAGACCGGAGAAGGTCTGGCCGCTGACAGGCGGAGTAGCGGTGCCAATCAGCGTAGCCGCCCCCGTGGCCGTGTTCAAAGCTTGCAGGGTGCTGCCCGTGTTGTTGATCACATACAGGGTGGAGAAATCTCCCCCAACGAAGTCACCTGAATAGTAATCACTACCGGCCACCGATCCAACCACGGACCAGGTGCCCGGAGTTGTGGTATTGGGGATGGAAACGAAGTTTTCACCCTGGAGATCCACGGCAAAAGCGGGTTCACCGGCTAACAGGCCATTGAAAAGGCCACTGGAAGACAGCGCGGTAGCCGCAGCGGCCTCGGGGGCGCGACCCATGGAAACCGGGCGGGTGTCCTCGGGCAGTGCGCTTGTGAAGGCAGGAATCGAGAGCGCTGTCGGTGTGTAACCCGTTTCCTTCTCGACCAGTTCGTAGGTCGCATCAGCCAGACCAGAATTGCTGATGGTCAGCGTCGCGGTCGCAGGAGAAGCGCCCAACATCATGGTGTGGTCGAGAGCGGTGGGGTTGAAGCTCAACTGCCCTGAACCGAGCGAGAAATCTTGCCGGGTAACCGCATTCGCAGCCACCGCAACAGTCTCCACGTCATCAGCGTACCGGGCGTAGGAGGCAGTGAAGACCACATTCTCCGGGTTGGCAGCGGTGGGTTGGAAGACCCAGTAGAGACCTGCGTTATTCAGGTCGCCCGCCAAATCGAAGGTCGTAGTCTCGACGGTGGGGCTGGCCACACCAGCGCCAACCAGAACTTCACTGGTGAGGGCGTCTTTGACGGTTCCGGCCACCACACCACCAGGAATGACGACGCAGGGAGCAGCCACCACAACTGGCTCGGCCACCGTAACGGCCACATCGTCAATATACCAGCCGGCATAATTTAACGAGGAGTCGCTCTTGAAATAGAAGCGGAACTGGAAGTTGCTCACAGCATACGTGGCATCCAGTTGGATGCTCTTCGGCGACCAGGACGAAACATCACCGATCTTGCCGGACACGTCGGCCCAGGTGGCGCCGCCATCCTTGGTTGCTTCGACAGCGCCCCAGTCAAAGTTGGTGCCTTCAATGTCGTTCCACTGCCAGAAGGAAATGGTGGGGGCCAGGCCGGCATAGCTGCTCAGGTCAATCACCGGTGAGGTGATCCAACCATCTTCGCTGGAGTTATAGTCGCCAGCCAGGTTGGTAGCCCAGACATTCGTCCCAGAATGAGCCGAGCTCGGACCGGAGGTCGGCACACCCCAGGCAAAGCTGCTGGTACCGCTGACAGTGAATCCGCCATTTCCGGCTTCAAAGTCGTTGGTGAAAACTGTGGTCGGCGCAGGAGAGGGAACCGAAGTGATGCCAATGTCATCAACATACCAGCCCTCATATTGCAACGAGCCATCACTCTTGAAGTAGAAGCGGAACTGGAAGTTGGCCACATTGTAAGTGGAATCCAGGATCACACTCTGCTGGTGGTAGGCTGTATCCGTGACACCACCAACCGGACCCCAGACGGGCGTCCAGGTGACGCCGCCATCTTTGGTCACATCCAGGCGTGCCCAGTCATAGGAAGCGCTTTCGATGTCTTTCCAGTCATACCACTGGATAACAGGGGCATCTGTCCCGAAAGAGGTCAGGTCGATGACCGGGGAGGCCATCCAGCCCAATTCGCTGGCACTGTAGCTGCCGGCCGGGTTGGTGGCAATGCCCTTGGTGCCGCTGTGACCTTCTCCAGGTCCACTGGTGAAGTCACCCCAGGCAAAGCTGGTGGTGCCACCCGCGACAAAGCCCTCAGCGCTGTTCTCAAAGCTGTAGAAGAAGTCATAATCGGGCTTGTAACCGGGGGCGGCGCAAACTGCACCATTGATCATCAATGAGATGTTGTGGGTGTAAGCCGCACCGGTGGGGGTCACAGTTTCGGTCAGGGTGTTGTAACCAGACGGGACTGCAGAGACCACAAATGTGTGAGGAACCGAATCCACCAGTTGGATTTCGTAGTGACCGGTGAAGGGATCGGTGTAGATCGTCTGACTAAAGCCGGGGGCGGTGATTTGGATGCTGGCATACAGCGGATAACCGTGCGAGCCAAGCCCCGCAACGCCGCCGTCGGTCACATTCCCGGAAACTATGGACGTAGCCAGTTGCGGGGTGGTGAAGTTGACGGTACTTGTTTCATCTTCAACGATGGTCACAGTGTCGGTATCGGTTTCATAACCGTACTTGCTTGCCGTCAGCGTGTAATCGCCTTCGGGCAGATCCACCGTATAAGCGCCGCTGGCATCGGTGAGGACATTGCGGGCAAAGCCGGCGCCATCATCTGCGCGCACGTTAACGCCCACAACCGGGTTGGTGCCGTCAGTGGTGACAGTACCGTTCAGGGTACCCATGGCGCACATGCCCATGGCCTGGTTGACTGCCGCCAGGGCGTCAATTTCGCCCCAGCCCGTGGCATAGTTCGGGAAGTTGGTGGGAGTGGTCGCCGAACCATCATCATAGGTGATATCCGTGGCGGTCTCTTCGATGATAGTTTCGGTTAATGCATAGTCACCCACCAGGCAAGGAGCAGCCTGCCAGATCAGAGCGACCAGGCCGGTGACGTGCGGGGCCGACATGGATGTGCCGCTCCAGCCATCTTCGTATTCGGTATCGGAACCAGGTGTAGAGGAGCGAATGCTGACACCGGGCGCGATGACCTGGGGTTTCAGAGTCTCAAATCCTGCCACCGGATTGATCGTATCCAGATTGTCGGTAGGACCCCAGTTGGAATGGTTGGCGTACTGGCCATTCTGTTCTCCCGAAGAGCCCACGCCGGTCACATTGCCGGAGCGAGCCGGGTTGCCGACTGTGTTCAATCCAGGAGGACTGGAATAGCCACAATTGCTGGCGTTGCCGTTGGAGAAAATGGGATAAATCCCGGCCGCATGCCAGGCCGCGATGGGGCCTTCGTACCAGTTGTCATAGGTGGTACCGCAATCTCCCCAGGAGTTGTTAACAACATTGGGGCGCATATTGGGGTTGGCATTGGCTCCGGTCACGTCGGTCGGCGCAGCCATCCACTGTCCGCAGCCCAGCAGGGCGGAATCGGTGCAACTGCCATCCGGGCAGCCTGCGCAGGCCATCCACTCGGCGCCGGGGGCAATACCAATCTGATTGGCACCTCCATCATCACCCACCATGGTGCCCATGGTATGGGTGCCGTGGCCGTTGCCATCGCGAGGCGCGTTATCAGACGGATTATCAGGGTTAAACCAGTTATAGTTATGGTCGAAGGTGCCATCACCATTATTGCCGCGGTATTGACCCACCAGGGCCTGGTGAGAGAAACGCACACCCGTATCAATGTTGGCTACTACCAAACCGGTCCCATCAATACCCATTCCCCAAACATCGTCGGCATTAATATGAGCCAGACTGGGTTCAATGGCATTGATCGCATTGCCGCCATCCACAACCGCATCCGTGGTATCCGGTTGGTAAAGAATGTAGGTGTGGCGGGGGCTAATGGCCTTAATTTCCGAGAAATTGAGCAGGCCATTCAGTGTGAGCCGGTTGGAACTTTTTACCAAAATGGTGTTTTTAATCCAGTAGGATTCGTACTCCACATTGGCGTTAGTCAGGTATTTCGTTACACGCGCCTGTGATTCTTGGGAGGCCTTCAAAAGCGTGTTGTACACGTACCAACCGCGTTCAGACCAATCCATTTTATAGGCGGCAGAAAGGTCGGTTTCGGTCTTAAAGTCGATCCAGTAGCTGGCGGAACCTTGTGTTTCCATTTCGGTCAGCACAGTCGGGTCAACTGTCACCGTCGTCTGTTCAGACGCGGCTTGTTGGATCATCGCGCTTGCAGGTTGAACCAGGCTAAAAACCAGGCATAGCAAGATCAGGGATGATAGTAGGATATGATGATTTTTCGTTGGCATAATGATTTCCTTATTTCTTAAGGTTGGTAAAGGGTCGGGACAACAATGTGGGATCAACCATTTAATTGAATATTCAGCAAAACACCTCCATTCCTTAAAATACGCAAATAGCGCCCAAGCATATAGTTACTATGGGCAAAAGCACCCAAATCCAGATTTGGGCGACCTTTATCTTTAGCTGTGTGATTACGAATAAAGAAAATTGGCTGGACGATCGGCTAACGACTTATGCTTTTCCGCCGGCGAATAAGGCAGTCTGGAATGGGTAATGATTTCCACTCCCCATCACACGGTATGGTAAGCATCAAGTTATATTAATTCCATTTCGGCAAAACTGTCAAGGTTATTTTTGTGAAAAAACTGCAAGTTCACCCATCCGGGTACCATCGTCGAGCGCAGAGAATATGCTCTATTGAATTCCTACCACCCACAGGGTCAATTTACCGTTATTGGTTACGCATCCATACTCCTATGAACGACTCTCACGAAAGAATACTTCCAGCAATCCACCCAGCCCGGCGGGAGAAAGTCGGATGCTGAGGGCAAAACAAAGCCGACCCCTGATCTAGATCTACTCCACAAACCAGGTGTCTTTGATCTGCTGCGGGGCCATCGGCTGCATCAACAGCATTCCATAATCGCCCACCCGGAAGGAATCGAGCTTCAAGAGCCAATCCGCCAGCGTGTCGTTTGTAATCTCCGGCGCGATATACTTCAATGTGTTTCTTCCCTCGCCGGTGAGCATTTCCGGATTGAGTTTTAGCCCGCTCAAGTAATAATAAGCCACATAGATGCCTTCGTAAGCCGTTCCACCAGGCCGAACATAAGAAATGCAGCGCAGATCCGAACCGGCATCGATTTCGTTCTTCCAGGCAATCAACATATCTTCGCGCGCCGGGCACTCGATGAGCGGCCTGTGGCTGTTTCCCTTGTCGGCAACGGCCCAGAAGAGATCGTTAGAGGGCTCGCTCGACCAGATGGCTCCCATGTTGGGATTCTTATTAATCATGGTTTGGATCGCATCCCCAGCAAAGGGGTTCGTCTCGTAAGTGGGTTCGTTCTTCGTCGCAATAATGCCGGGGAACTCTTTGAGCCAGGTATCGACCATTTGTTGGATGTAGTTGCTGGCGCCAAAATTATAATAAACAAACTCGCCCTGTCCATTCATGCTCTTCATCATCCACCCTAAGATGTTGGAGTAGATATCGCCTTCCACCGACAGGTTATAAGCGCCCGACTCGCTGGTTTCTGCGTTGAGCACGAACACTGGAATACCTTTGCCCACGGCATCATGCAGCTGCGGGTACGCGCCCATCACATCCCAGCGATTGGAAGAATTTACAACGGCGTCCACACCCTTTTCGGCCAGTTCGGCAATATCCTTTCCGTGAACACACTCCACATCCAGCTCAGAGCAGGCTTGATCGAAGTCCTTCTGCATCATCGGGCTGATGGAACCTGTGTAGCCAATAACGAACTGAGGATCGGATGAAGTCTTCTCACCTTCTGAAGGGGCTTGCACTGCTCCGTCTAAGGGGCCGTTCGCCCCGTAAAAAGGGCCACAGCGGAAAGCGATGTCGGGGTTGCGGTTATTCCCGGCATCGCTGGTGAGGAACTTGAACAAATCGGGGAATATTTCGCCGACCAGGAAGATGTCCTCGCGCCCGGTGCCGTTAATATCGCCCGCAGCCATCTCAACTCGGTCGCCATTTAACGTCCAGAATGGTAAAAACTCCTGAATGGCCCCCTTGCCGCCGGCGTCGATGATCTCTTTTCCATCCTCAGTCACCACACAGTTGAAGCAAATCCCATCCGGCTGGCTCCAGTGGGCAAACAGACGACCGTCCACCGTCCAATCGACATGGTCCACGTTACCTCCATTGGTAACCCGAGTCACATTACCGCCGTCGAGATCCATCACAAAGATCTGGCGGTTGTTATCCACATCTTCCAGCCAGGCAATGCGCTGCCCGTCGGGCGAGAATTTGGGTTGCTCATCGTGTTCGGGACTGTTGGTGAGGTTGGTTTCAGTTCCTGCCTCTATGTCCACCAGAAAAACATCGCCCTCGCTGCTATACGCAATTTTGCTATCTATCGGTGACCAATCAGGAAACGCGCTATCTGGTTGATACGACACTTGGGCAACCTGCCTGCCGGTTGGGGACAAAATATAAATAAATTGACCGCCGCCCTCCGTTTCGCGATTGGAGACGAAAGCAATGCGCGTACCGTCTGGAGACCACACCGGGTCAAAATCATCTGCCGGGTTGGTGGTCAGGTTCACTGGATTGCTGCCATCAGGCACCATGCTGTAGATTTCAAGGTTCCCGTCGCGATCACTCTCAAAGACAATATTACACGGTAAGACAGGCCTGGGTGTGGGTGTGGGTGTAGGCGTATGGGGCAGATCCGTCGGCGTAGGGATTGCCTCGGTAACAGTAGGCGCTGCCATTTCCTCTGTCGCAGTGGGGGTTATGGGTAGATCAGCCTTTGCGCTAGGCGCGGGGGCCGGGCGGCAACTACTTAAAACAATCATGCCCGCCATGAGCAGGCCGATAAAATTGAACACATATTTCTTCATTGCGAGCCACCTTGAAAATTTTTACTGCCACTGCTGGATGATTGAAAATGCTATTCGATCCAGAAGGATGTTCGAATTGAATGCCTTTAAATTTAGCACAGGTCCTATCTTTTGCCAAATGATCAAGCCTCTGCCCCTGTGCTCAAACAGCCTTAGCCCTGTGGCTTTACCTCCGGCCCAAAGGGAGCTGCCGGGATAGGCCTATTCCCGGCAGCCCAGATTACCTTACTCGCCCGCGCGTTCACGCCGGGCTGGCGGGAACATTTCTCTCACATGAAATACAGGCTCAGCGCCAGGAGGATCTGCCCCAAATAGTAGGAGGTGAGGTTCATGGCGCGGAAGTACCGGGCGGGTTTGCGCTGGAATTTGACCAGCGCAAGCAGCGCGTCAGAGACGAAGAACAGGACCGCGCCGCCGATCACCAACCAGAGCGCTGGGCCGGTAATGCCGCCCAGGTACAGGCTGGAGAGGGCTTTGGTCAACATAAAGGAGATGATCAGCACGTAGGCCAGCACCGGAGTTTTCATGGTGCCCAGGTCCATATCCAGCACCCGGTAGGCGGCGATGCACGCGCCGACCACTCCGACCATGATGAGTAAATCCCAGGGGGAGAAGCCGTTGGCCAGGGCGAAGGCGGTGGAGTACAGCACGTGCGCCACCAGGAAGGCGACCAGCCCAAACAGGAAGGTGGGGCGCTGCAGGCTCCAGCCCAGCAGCATGTCGCCGGCCAGCGAGAGGGTCAGCCCGGCCAGCATCAGCGCATCGTAAGCGGGCGCAGGGCCTTTGACGCCGGTCACGGCGCTGAGCACGCCGAGTGACAGGAAGCACAGGCTGCATACCAGCTTGAGCGGCAGCTTGACTCGGCGAGCGGAGTGGTACTCGGCCCGCAGAAAGAACGGCAGAACGGCGAACAGGAGAATGATTGGAGTGATTAGGTACCAGGGCATGGTGTCAACTTCCTTTATGTGGAGTGTTCCTTTTATTATAGAGGAGGTTAGGTTTTGCGTAGCGGCCCAGCGCCTGCAACACCCTATAGAAAGATGACTAGCGGCAAAGAAGCGTTCCCTCCAAAATCACGTTTGCGATTCTGGAAGGGATGAGAGATTGAGGATCTTCGCACCAGGCCAACCGGGTTGGCAATTCCTTAAATCGTATCTACTCAGCCAGAGGTGGAAGAAACAGAATATAAAGCATGTGTGGGGTGCTAAGCACCCCACACATGCTTTATATCTGGGATTGTCCCCCATCTTCTGAGCAATCACGAATATTGCTTACCGAATCGTGTTGCGCCTCTCGATATCTTCACCAGTCATCCGCTGGCCGCCGTTGTCATGACAAGTTCCGCAAAAATTAATTTGGTCTCCGTGAGAAACATGACAGACATTACAATCTAAATCACCATTATGATTCTTGTGAGGGTTGCGGTGAAGAAAATCGGTTGCAGACGCCAAAAATTCATCGCTGATGTGGCATTTCATGCACATATCATCACCATAGGTAACGGGCAGCAATTCGCCTTCTGGGTTGACTGAATAGTTACCGGTTATGTATCGAATACCACTAGAAATTTCAGCAGGGACTGAGTAATCATGGCAATCCTTGCACTGAACGTTTGCCTGAGCATGGACATTATCCAGATCATTGCTTGATAAATAGGAAGTGACGTTCTGCTCCATGATATGACAAGAAGCGCAGAATTGAGGGCTGGTGTTGGATAAGTGAACCAAATATCCGCCTGTCCCTGTCCCCGCCACCAAGATGGCCAACACAACCGCGGCTATTCCTGTAATCGTCCAACCTTTTTTCTTGGCTTTCTCACTCTTTTGTGCCCCTTCTTCTACAGGGTCTTTTTTCGTTTTATCCACCATTAGTTTCTCCTCAATGCTATAGATTATTTATTTATTCTTGGCTCTATAATTTTTCTTTGTACGCATGACCCACTACAATAAGGTCTTGGCTTATTGTCCTGCGTAAAAGTGACGTTAGTTACCCAACATCACATAAAACCGCTTGCGAATTATCGTGAAAATGCTGAAAATACCCCCAAGCCGAAAAATATCGCATTGGTTTTGAAGTTTACGTATTTTCAGTGGGCTCACGCCAGCGATTTACATTTTATCGTATTGAAAAAACTGTTAGAGCGTTACCATGTACAAATTGCCAATTTTGTCTAAAAGCAATTTGGAATCATTGTTCATGTGTCGCACAGATCTTTTAAATAAAATGGTATGTGGTGGTTAAAAATGCGAACTATTCCTTCAACAGGTACCACCATGCCATCCCGCCCCCATTTTGTGGTTAGCGTTGCCAGGGCCTTGATGGTGTAATCCAATTCGACAAGTTCCTCATTCGTCCATTTATGGTTTTTCCGCTGTTCAACATTCTTCTTTACCGCCAAATACCCCCCTCTGTATCCATACTCAGGAATGGAATGGTAATCACTCTCCCAATAAATTTTTAAGAATAGCTCTTTTTTATCAAGAAGATTTTTAAACATGAGACGATGCCCCTCATCCCAAGTTTTAGTGGCTCCAATTTGATACAAGGTTGGTTGCATCATCTTATCCCACAAGAATTGAGGAATCGAATAGATGTCACAAAAAAGCGTATAAAAAGTAGAACGAGGAATGCCGCTTACCTGGCACAAATCAACTACTCTGACTTCTGATAGCTTTTTTTGTTGAACTAGGCTCTCAAGTGCCTTATAAATCTTGTCACGTTGCTCTTCCTGTTGGCTCACAAAGAAACCTCCTAGTTCTTTTGTGATTCACATCTGCGGCCTAAACATTGCTCGATTTTAAACCAAACCAGACAAATAACGGGCAAATCCAATTTCCCATAACCATAGACAATTATATATTATTGTCCAGGGAGTGAAGGAGTTGGAGGCTTATTTTTAATTTGAGCGTTGTAGAATAGATTGTGTTTCTGTTCACTAAGTGAAACATTTTCCCCAAAATAGTTTCAAAACATTTTATATCAGGAGAAGCGGATAATGGCTAAAATTTCATCGCGTCGAGATTTTTTGAAAATTGCAGCAATCGGTTCAGTGGGCGCCGGTATTGCAGGTCTCACTGGCTGCAGTCCTAAAGTAGTTTCTGAGGGGACTGGCAAACCTCAGGAGGACGTATCCGGCGAAAATAATGCAGCAATGAATGTGCCGGAACCCCTGACGCTTGCAGAGTTCAAAGATTCCTCTGTTGTTTTAGAGCCCATCACAGAATTCGCTGGCGAAGTCACAGCCGATATCATCGTGGTTGGTGCAGGCGCCGCCGGGGTTCCTGCTGCGATTACAGCGGCCGAAGAAGGCAGTTCTGTTGTGGTCCTCCAGAAACATGACACGCCCGTTTCGCAGGGTAACTGCGGTTCTGCAATCATCCTCGATGAGAGCGACCCGGAAGGTTTGCTGCGCTATGTCCATCATACCAACAGCCTCAATAACTGGCGCTCAGATACAGATCATCTCAAAGCTTATGTGATGAATTCAGGTGAGGCGGTTAACTGGTTTTATGACCGGGCCAGATTGACTGGCACCTCTGCAGAAAAACCGAATGACAAGGGATTGTTTATCTATCTCAACACCAGCCAGGACTTCACCGGCGAATGGACCGATAGCCGCTACTGCAGATTTGATTATGGCGAAGCAAAGGTCCACATGTACGCTCCTTGGATGGGGCCAAAGCCGAATAATGTGGGCACCATTATGACCTACGTTCTTGAAGAGGCAGTTGCAGAATTTGGTGGCCGGTTGAAGGTCTTCTTTGAAACTCCAGGCGTTCAACTCATTCAAGAGAATAACAAGGTTGTTGGTGTTGTCGGGAAACGTGCTGATGGCACTTACATCAAGTTTAATGCCAATAAAGCGGTCATCTTGGCGACCGGCGACTACCAAAACAATGCTTCAATGGTGAAGCACTGGTGCCCGGATGTTGCGGGTTTCGACAAGAAACAATATTCAAAGACTGGCGATGGTCATTTAATGGCTGTTACCGCCGGTGCAGTAATGGAAAATCTGGGCCACACAAAAATGCTGCATGATTTTGATGCAGGCCTCATGTATGAGGAGCCTTTCCTGTATGTCAACATGAAAGGTGAACGCTTCTGCAACGAGTTTGTTGGCTTTGTCTATATGAATGATATTATGCTTCACCAGGGTGTGTTCAAAGGTGGCAAGAACTACGAAGATCCTGAGAACGGATCCATGGGATGGTATTGCCAAATTTACGACAGCACCTATATGGATAATCCGGCCGTGTCAGGTTTGGTTCCTCCTACTGTCATGGAAAAATATATGCCAGAAATTTCCGATGAGGATTACGCCAAATCTCATGATGGTCAGCCTCGTGTCGGTGTTTTCTCCCACTTGATTGACACCTACCGGGCAGATACCCTGGAGGAGCTGGCGGATAAATTGGGCATCGAAGACAAAGCTGCCTTCATGGCTTCTATTAAACGCTACAATGAACTGTGCGCCAAGGGCGTTGATGAAGACTTTGGAAAGGAAGCCAAGTGGATGAATGCCATTAAGAAAGGACCTTTCTATGGAGTTCGCCGCCACTTACGTGTTTCTGCCTTGTGCTCCGGAGTCTACACCACCGCAAACGGCCAGGCCCTGGATGCCAAGAAACAGGTCATCGAAGGTTTATATTGCGCTGGCAATTTAGGCGGCCAATTCTACGGCGGAGCAGATTATCCATTCCATGCTACCGGTCTGTCCCTCGGCCACTGCTACACCAATGGACGCCTGGCAGGGAAACACGCCGCCAAACTTGCCGGTGGAACAAACAAGATTGACGAATCGCTATAGAACCATCTCTTTCTGAGGTGTTCGGAGTTATTCGACACTAGAAAGAGTGTGGAAGAAAACGGGCGTGCCTGCGGAAGTTAGAGCAATTCGAGCGCCGACAGGCTTACCCACGATAATACAAAAAGATGCGCAGTACCCCTGCGCATCTTTTTGTATTCGTTGATTCCTGCCCAGCCTGTGGCCTATAAATGTTATCTCCATCACCCGTTCACGATCGACAACACAAGTTATCACCTGAGTGGCTTTCGAGAGGTTGAGATGTTGGCTGCATCAATCGTTGTTGATTATTCCTAAATCCCGACGACCTGGCGATTGAACTCTGATGAACCGCAGCAATAAACCTTTAAACTGAGAACTTGATCCACAGTCGATTTCCACCGACAAAACAGAGTTCGACTCGGCGCCCCCGCTCATAACAAAATTGCTACTTGACAAGGCTTCAGTCGGGATGTAATATAGGATATATCTTATATAGGACGAGTAATATATGTCACTAGAATTCGCTGTTCTCGGTTTCCTCAACTACCAACCCTACACCGGATACGATCTGAAGAAAATCTTCGATAATTCCATCCGCCATTTCTGGCCCGCCGATCAAAGTCAGATCTACCGCACTCTGGCTCGCCTCACCGACCTGGGCTATGTAGAGATGGAAAAGGTCCCGCAAGATGATCGTCCCGACCGAAAGGTTTACCACATCACAGACGCTGGGCGTGTCGAATTGGTGAAATGGTTGTCAGGAAATCCGCCCATGAGCGAGCCGCGCAGCGCCGCCTTGATTCAGGTCTTCTTCGCCGGCCAACTATCGGATGAGGAGATTTTGGCCAAGTTTGAGGGCCTGGCCGCTCTTTTGCGCGCCGTCATGGAGCAATATGATCAGGTCCCTGCCCGACTCCAGCCGTATCAGCAAGAAATACCTTCGCCGCGCGAGCACTTCTTCTGGATGTTGACCCTGGATAACGGCCTTCGTTCCATGCGCGCCAACCTGGAATGGGCTGAAAGTGTCATCGAGCAGATCCGCGCCGGTCATGTTCCTCCCAACTAACAAGGAGATGGCACAAGCTTCATGAGTTAGCCCGCCAACAAAACTTCGGTTGGATGCAGCCAATAACTCCTGAAGCAAGCTCGCCTGGCAGCCCTTCTGCTGCGAATACCTTAAGCCGGGTCTTCCAAAT
The DNA here is from genome assembly GCA_964567255.1 of uncultured Anaerolinea sp. Lineage (GTDB taxonomy): Bacteria > Chloroflexota > Anaerolineae > Anaerolineales > Anaerolineaceae > Anaerolinea. The sequence continues at coordinate 7,355 of CAZMMI010000030.1, read as the reverse complement.
AATTGCAACTACTCCCAAAGGCGGATTATTTCCTGCTTCGGCGAGTAGATATGGATTGTTGTCTGTTGATAAAGGAAGCCAATGAACACAAAAATCATCTTTCTCATTTGCATACTGATCGCCGCCCTGGCTCTAACCGGCTGGTGGCTGCTGCGAACCAAATCAGGCGCGATAACAGTTCCCGCAGGAGCTAAGGCCGGCGATATTTTCCTCAAGTCCTGCCCGATCAAAATTTCCGGCGTAAAGTATCAGGCTGACTGCGGAACGCTGGTGGTCCCTGAGAACCGCAGCAATCCGAATTCGCGCCTGATTGCCCTCCCCGTCAAGCGCATTCATTCACCATCCGGCAATCCGCAAGAGCCGATCCTTTACCTCTCCGGTGGACCGGGGCAGTCCAATATGGGTTTTCACCCGCCGGCCTGGTTGTTGGCTCAACACGATGTGATCATTTTGGGCTACCGCGGCGTAGACGGCGATCCCAAACTGGATTGTCCAGAGATGTCCGAAGCCATGTTGGGCATAGATGGCGACCTGCTCAGCCCCGCTTCGCTGGACAACCTGGGGGTAGCCATGCAAACCTGCGCTAAGCGCCTGCAAGCTGCGGGTGTAGATTTGGGTGGCTATACCATCCCGGAAGTGGTTGAGGATATGGAAGCTGTCCGCAGTCAACTCGGCTATGCGCAAATCAACCTGCTGAGCGAAAGTTATGGAACACGCGTGGCGCAGATCTACGCGATCATGCACCCTGAAAGCCTGCTGCACAGCGCCATGATAAGAGTCAATCCACCCGGTCATTTCGTTTGGATGCCTGCCACTACCGATGCCCAGGTAGAAACGTATGCCCGGTTGTGTCAAAAGGATGAAGCCTGTGCTGCGCGCACTACCGATTTGGCGGCAAGCATGCGCCGCGTCAACCAGGCAATGCCCTCCCGCTGGTTGTTCCTGCCAATCGATCCCGGCAAGGTCAAGGTGGTGGCTTTTGCTCTGCTTTTTCACCGCACCACGGCTCCGATCATCTTCGATGCTTATCTGTCGGCTGATCAGGGAGATCCGAGTGGTTTAGCCTTGATGTCGCTGGCCTATGATTTCTTGATGCCCAAGATGATGACCTGGGGAGAGTTCTTTGCCATCGGCGGCAGCGCGGATTTTGAAGCGGACCGGGACTACCGAAGCGAGCTGACCACGCCGGATGCCATTCTAGGCGCGCCGATGTCCTTGCTCATCTGGGGTTCGGCTTCCAACTGGCCCATCACGACCATGCCCGATCTTTACCGGCAGGTTCACCCCACCGATATTTCAACGCTGCTCATCAGCGGCAGTGTTGACTTCTCTACGCCGCCAAAATTTGCTGAGCAGGAATTGCTGCCCTCGCTGCGCAACGGGAAACATGTGCTGTTATCCGAGCAAGGCCACGTGGGCGACTTCTGGGCCTTTCAACCCCAGGCAGCCGAGCGATTGCTAACCAGTTTCTTTGCCACCGGTGCTGCGGATGACTCGCTCTATGTTTACCAACCCATGGATTTCAAACCGGCCATGCGCTTCCCGCTGCTGGCCAAGATCCTGCTGGGAACAGGCATCCTCCTGTTGATTGCCTTGGGCTGGGCGATATCAGGCATTCTCCGTCGCACGCAGCGCAAGCTGAGAGAAAAATAATGAACGACCAACTCAAGAGGAAAAGGATGCCGGTTTTATTACTTGTTCTTGTTATGCTATTCATCCTGGCTAGTTCTTATGCCCCAGGAAAACCACCAACCCGCAATGGAATCAACTCTCTTGAACAGATCGAACTGGGAGGTGTTCAGCAGTGGATATCCATCCGGGCAGCCGATCCTCATGCACCCGTGCTGCTGTTTTTGCACGGCGGCCCAGGCAGCGCCAGCCTGGCCAAGCTGCGCCAACAAACACCGGAGTTGGAACAGCATTTTGTGGTGGTGAATTGGGATCAACCCGGAGCCGGGAAATCCACATCTCTCGCATTTAATTATGAATCACTGTCAATCGGGCAGATGGTGTCGGACGCGCACGAACTGGTCACGGCTCTCAAAGCTCGTTTTGGAGTCGATAAGATCTACCTGATGGGCTTTTCCTGGGGGACAGTAATCGGACTGGAGTTAGCTGCCCGTTACCCGCAAGATTTCCAGGCCTACATCAGTGTCAGCCAGCTAGTCTCCCCCACGGAAGGAGAAAGACTCTCGCTCGAATTTGTCCGCCAGGCAGCTAAACAGGATAAAAACGAAAAGGCGCTGGCACAATTAGCCGCTATCGACCCCACCTACCAGGGTGCGGACTGGCAGCGGCAAATCGGCATTCAACGGAGTTGGCTGCTGCATTATGGCGGCGTGTACCACACCGCCAACAGCTACACGCATGAAGTCTGGAGTCTGCTAGCGGCTCGGGAATACTCATTTTTCGACGCCTGCCTGTGGCCATTGGGCAGCAGCCGCTCGTTGAGGCAGTTGTGGCCCGAAGTGATGGCGCTCAATTTCTTCCGCAGCGTTCCAACGATCCAAATCCCCGTCTACTTCTTCGTTGGGCGGCACGACTACAATGATCCTGCAAGCCTGACCGAGCAGTATGCCCAGCATCTGAATGCCCCAGCAGGGAAACACCTGGTATGGTTCGAGAACTCAGCCCACGATTTGATCTATGACGAACCCCAAAAACTGACTCGAGAAATCCTGAAAGTCCTGGAGAATGCCCAATGAAACTAGAACTTCGCTTCTTGAACGGCCTCTTGCTACTCCTCCCTCTGCTGGCCTGGAACCTTGCGCTCGGGCCGCGCCTGACTCTGGAAGCAATCACCTCAGATGCCCACTCGCCCAAATGGCTGCTTATGGCAGAAAACATCACCCGCATCATCGTCTTTGCCCTGCCGCTGTTTCTTCCATTGGAGTTCAAGAGTACCTGGAACAAAGCCGGGCTGACGGTTTATATCATTGGCACGCTGGTGTACTTCGCCTCTTGGCTGCCATTAATGTTAGCGCCGTCCTCGGCCTGGAGCCAGAGCACAATCGGACTGTTGGCCCCGCGCCTGACGCCCTTCATCACCTTCGTGGGCATTGCCCTGCTTTGTAATGCCTGGCCGTATGCGTTACTGGCGGCAGTGTTCGTCTTCTTCCACACCTGGCACGGCACCCAAAACCTATATTAATTGGCACAGATGGCTTGATCGCTTTAGCGGAGTGTTCCATAAAAGATCGCGACTTATCCAACTTGCTTTGGTAATGGGCGTACGTTCATACATCAGTAGCACCAAAAAGCGACTATGTTAGCGAAGCTTTCTATCTTTTCGCCGACCTCTCCCCCTCTACAATGATGAGGATGAAATCGCGCCCCTCAGCTCTTCGTAGCAAAATGCAACTCTGGATATTTCTCGGACATATAACGCAAGAAAAATGGTTCTCGGAATAAGACCACGTAATGATCTTCCCAATCTTTTGTCAAGATGATATCGCTTCGGCCACCAAGGCGCTGAATGGCTTCCTCAGGTCCTGTGACCCAGCGAGCCAATTCAAACCCCAGCCGCTCCAGCGTGACCGACACATTGTATTCGCTCTCCATCCTTGCCTGGACGACATCAAATTGCAGTTGCCCGACGACAGCCAGGATAGGTTCGCGTTTGAACGCATCCACATTATAAAAAACCTGCATCGCTCCTTCCATTTCCAGCTGGCGCAAGCCTTTGAGGAACTGTTTTTGCTTCCCCAGGTCCGTATTGCGCAACACGGCAAAATGCTCGGGCTGGAATCTGGGAATAGATGAAAACTTGATCTTCTTTCCAGCGCAAAGGGTGTCACCGATGGCAAACTCCCCTGTGTTGGGCAGTCCCAGCACATCACCTGGATAAGCCTGATCGATCACCAGGCGTTCGTTGGCAAACAGCTTATATGGGCGCGCCAGACGAACCAGCTTGCCGCTCTGGACATGGGTAACAGCCATTCCTCTTTCAAATTGGCCGGAGCAAATTCTCAAAAAGGCAATACTATCCCGGTGCTTGGGATTCATATTGGCTTGAATTTTAAACACAAATCCGGAAAAGTCTTCGCTTTCGGGGTGAATTGAGCCAGCATCGCTCTCATACGGCTGCGGCTCGGGAGCAATTTTGACAAAGTCTTCCAAAAATAAACGGACGCCGAAATTGGTCAGCGCGCTGCCAAAAAACACCGGCGTCTGTTTGCCCGTCAAAACCCTGTCCTGGTCAAAGGTAATTCCCAGACCCTCAAGCAATTCAATTTCCGAGAGAATTTGATCCACCTGATCTTTTCTCAGTATCCCATTCGAACGCAAGGCGTCCAGAGGCATAAAGATTTCTGGAGACATGCGTTCATTGCGTTCCGTGCGCTCGTACAAGTACACGCCCTCTTTTTGACGATCGTACACACCCTTAAAGTCCTGCCCGTCTCCCAGCGGCCAATTCATAGGAACCGGCTGCATCCCCAAAACAGTTTCGATCTCATCTAAAAGGGCCAATGGCTGGCGCGCGGGGCGGTCCATTTTGTTGATGAAGGTAAATATAGGAATGCCTCGCTGGCGGCAAACCTCAAACAGGCGTCGTGTTTGCGGTTCAATTCCTTTGGCCGCATCCAATACCATTACGGCACTATCAACGGCCGCCAGGGTCCGATAGGTGTCCTCTGAGAAATCCTGGTGACCGGGGGTATCGAGCAAGTTTATGACGTTCTCCTGATAGGGGAACTGCAAGATTGTGGAAGTGATCGAAATACCGCGCTCGCGTTCCATAGCCATCCAATCAGAGGTGGTAGTTCGTTGGTTTTTCCGCGCTCGAACATTCCCGGCCAATTCAATGGCATTGCCGTAAAGCAGCAGCTTCTCGGTCAGGGTTGTTTTCCCCGCATCGGGATGTGAAATAATAGCAAAGGTGCGCCGGTTTGTATACGCGCCCGCTATTGTTGAAGTAGGTGATAATTCCATGATTTTTTAACCTTCCGTTGACCCAATAATTTCTTCTACTCGACTGTTTTCTGCACCAACAAACATCTTTTCTTTTTTTGATCGATGCCCAAACAGCCAGACAAAGCTCACTCCCCAAAGATCTGGTCTGGGGAATGCATCATTCACGCGCCAAACAGAAATCAATTGAAGATTTCGGTCATGCGTGATTTGGTTTTGGTTACAGTATCTGCCCGGCAAAAAAGGGAATTAGACGCCCTGATAAGCTTATAGAACGCCACTGAACGGTTTTTCTCCCCTTAACCGTCTGCATGGCAGAGCCTGTTAAAAGACTCGATCTAATTCTTGAGCATCATAGAAGCTATTTTACCAAAGAAAGGCGCATGTGATCAAGGCCTTTTCCGATTCGCTGGATAGAGGTATCCGATCTGTTAGCACCCCTCCAGTCAGGTTGGTGAGCACAGCGGCCAAAGCCACCGGGACAAAAACGGTGGCTGCAATTGACTGGCAAGAAAGTGCCTGCCGGGGGGAGGTTCTAGACGATCCAATCGCTGGCTCCAAGCAATTCGCCGATGTCTTGGGCCGCGGGCGCCTTAGAACGGCTTCCATTAACTCACATCAACAACCTGAATGCTTTCGCCGTCATCCAGAAAACAGATTTTCAAGAACGCATCCTTTCCAAGGAGTGCCCGCACCGCTTCCTTGTACCGGATCATTTGTTGTCGATATCCAGCAAGTAATTTGGCTCTAAATGTGTCCGAGTGAATCTGGTCGGTCTTGAAATCTACCACCTGCCAGCCGGCCTCGGTGCGGTAAAGCAGGTCAATATAGCCGGTTTCTGCATAACTACCCACCATGCGCGAGTACGGGACTTCGTGATACCGCTCGGCAGCCGCGGCAATCTCATTTCATAAAGGATGTTCATTCAGATCAATTAGATCTGCAACTTGATTCCCGAAAGACTGTGCTGCTGTTGTTCTGCACGCCTGATTGATTGCCCGGTTGGCTATTCCGCTTTCTTCTTTCAGCCGTGGAATTGCCCGCATTTTGCGTAACAAAAATAATCTTTTACAAATCCAGGGGCGTCAAATCATTGCTTTGCTCCCTAAATAATTAGTTTGTTGTGAGCAAATGACGTAAATGCCGCAGATGGCAGAGCTTTATTCGACCTTGGGAGCATCAATAGACCATGGGGATGATCTTCTTTGTCCGTTCCTGATATTTCTTATATTCTTCGCCAAGCTGATCCGACATAAATTTTTCCTCTACCTTAATCCGGTAGAGATATCCCAGGGTGACGGGGATCATCATCAACAGGATGGATAACCAATTGGATATCGAAATTGCAATTCCAATGAAAATAATGAGTTGTCCAAGATAACCCGGATGCCTAATAAATTTATACAATCCGGTTTCAATTATTTTATGGTTCTCCACTTTTGACACCGAGTACGTGAAGTATTGTCTGAGCGTCAGAATGGAATGAATACGAACCAATAACCCGACACCAAACAATGCCATCCCTACGGCAAAAAAGGTATTCCACGAATAAATCCTGCCAATTTTTGTTGCACCAATTGCAAAGGCCAGAGCATAGCCAACGGTGATGAGGCCATACAATAAAAACAAACTGCCTTTATCCCTCGAAGTTTTGACGTTGTTTTGGCGACTTTGCCTGATATTCATGAAAACTTCAAAGAACCCATATAAATAGGAGACAGCAATGATTACGATGATTTTTGGATCCATGTCTCTCTTTCCTTGGTTTTAAATGCTTGACATAGGTAATTTGAATAATATCACCGGCAGTGAAATAATGTAACACAACGAAACCAATGTAAATGCCGCCAACATTCCATATTGGAGCCCCGGATACTGTGAACCTTGTGGGTAGATAACCTGAAGGAATACCCTTGTCAGCCACAGTAGGCTGGTCGCCGCCAGCACAACGATAATGGAATATCGATTGGATTTCCCGCCATAGATGAGAAGAATGTTGATGATCCCAAACAACACCAATGATAAAGAGAAGAATACGTTTATAGCGCGAACAGCTATTACCTCTTATGGGCTTTAGCCCGTGAAAGCCACGCCATTTCAATGGCCGTGGATGAAACGCCTGATCGCTTCAGCGATCTCTTGAAAAGATATAGAAAAGAACGCGAGAAAATGGTGCAATCGTTCTATGCTGAAGACCTTCCGGTATCGCCTTCGCCCAACCGCCCACCAGCGCACCCTGCTTGAGCAGAACCTGGAGATCTGCCGTTGGGTGTATAACGAAACCCTGGCAGTCCGCAAGAACACCTGGGAGCAAGAACAGAAATCCCTTTCGCTGTACGACACTAACAAGTTGCTGACCTCATGGAAACAAAGCAAGCCGGAATTGGCCCAAGTGCATTCGCAGGTACTGCAGAATGCGCAAGCACGCGTTGATCTGGCTCTCA
>CAZMMI010000029.1:0-23248 GCA_964567255.1 uncultured Anaerolinea sp. | reverse complement strand
TTTAATACTATTCGCTCAGACCCTGGCGCAAGTTATGGAACAAGGTTGATTCGTACGACGCCACCCAAGCGTGTCGCAAAATAATATGTGTTGCTTGTGCCAGGGTCTCGAATGATATCTAGAACTCCGTAATAATTGATTCCTTGACCAATACCCCACCAGTTTTCTTCGCCCATTCTGCGCACATACCCATCGCTGGCGGTTCCAGCATAAACCGTTTCAGAGGATTGGCCCGCTGTCAACAACGCCGTTACCGCCTCATTATCGAGCCCGTAAGCTTGCCAGGTCCCGCCATTATCCCCACTTACATAAACGCCTCGATCTGTGCCAGCAAACAATTTTCCTGACCCGCTTTGGGCAATCACATAAACCGCTCTGCCCGAAATACCTGTGTTCGATACCGACCAATTACTTCCCCCATTCGTGCTTTTCAGCAAGCCCCCTGAAGAAGCCGCCCCGCCGGCATACACCACAGACGAATTGTCCTTATCGAACACCACCGAATAGATCGTCCCTGTGGTGATACTCGTTGAAGACCAGATTCCCCCGCTGTAACGCAAGATCCCCCGCCCTGCGGTTCCCGCAAGCAAATTCGCTGTGTTCGCGGGTGAAATCGCCAGGCTCGTAGTGTATATCAATCCAGTCACATCGAGTTCTGCCGAGCTTACCTCGTAATTACTTCCTTCAAGTTCAAGAGGCTCACTTTCCGGAATCGGCAATGGTAAGCTTGAGTCCAGTTCAATACTGATCCCCGTGGTAACAGGATATCCGGAATTGATACTCCCCCAATTCGTCCCACCATTCGTTGTGCGATAAACCCCACCCGATATCGTCGCTGCATATAACGTCTCTGGGGTTGATGGGTTGATGACCACGTCTGTGACATTTAGATCACCCAAACCATTATTGACAGACGCCCAGGTCGCGCCTCTGTTAATAGACTTGTAAATGCCTTTGCCTGACAAAGCTGCATAAAGTATTTGTGGATTCGATGGGTCTGCGACGATCGAATTTACCGGGTATCCGCTGACTCCCCAATAGCTGGAGACCCAATTTGACCCACGATCGGAACTGCGAAAGATTGAACCATCATCCGTGCCCACCAGCAAACTGCGTCCATCCAGCGGATTGATCGCTACACGGGTATATCCGGGACCGCCTGGACGAACGGCGTCCCAATCGCCGCCTTGATCCGTTGTGACATACACCCCTCTTTCGTGCGTCGTCGCGTAAAGAATGTTTGGCGCCAAGGGATCAATTGCCAGATAGATAATCTTAAAACCATCCAACCCGCCCGAGTACCAACTATCTCCACGATTGGTCGTTGTAAAGACACCTTGCAGGTGCCAGGTCCCGTAGTAAAGCCTCGGTGTATATTGACGGTTAAGCACAATCGATCGACCGGATGAAACCACATCCTCAGAAGGGTCGTGAGGAATGTTTGAGTTGATACATGCCCAGTTGTTACCACCATTCTCGGTCATGTAAACACCGCTCTCATGCAGCGCAGCATATACCCGGTCAGGCTGCCCAGGATCGATGGTAACGTCATATACATACAGGTCGTCCGCCGGCAAGCCATTGTTCACCGGGTTCCAACTCAACCCGCCGTCGGAAGTTTTAAAAACTCCCCCACCACCATATATTGGCTGCCCAGGCACAAGGTTCGCCATTCGCGAGCCTGCATAAACGACATCCGAATCCCAGGGGTGTATCGCAAATGCATACACGATCGGCCGCTCTACTGGTTGCCCGGCGTAATAATTGATCATCCTGCCGGTTTGGAACCAGTTCGCTCCACCGTCAATGGTCTTAAAAACCCCACCAGGTACATTCGCCTGGTAATACACCCCTGCATAGAGAGCATTGGGCCTGCTCGGTGAGATCGCCAGCGATTGGATTACCAAATTACTTAACCCCTTGCTGCTCGGCGCCCAGGTAACTCCTCCGTTCGTACTCTTATATATTCCATTGCCCCATGTCCCTGCATAAACAATGTTTGGGTCCGTGGGATGATAAACAACAGCAGTAACTTTTGCTCCAAATGGCCCCAGGCGTTCAGGTGGCAAGGTCCGCCAGATGACAGGAAGAAAGGTATTAAAAGGCAAATCGTCTGACTGCGTCTGCGAAAGTGCAGGCTGGGGTTTAATTAATCCACCAATAGCCAGGATGCTTATCAAAACAACCGCAAACAGACGAATTTGCTTCATGCCACACCTTTATCACCAGAGAGAATAGCCTTAGGTGATGCACGATCTGTGCCGGACAACGTAAAAACGCCTATGCCTTTAGCAAACTTAATACCTCTGGCAAAAGCGCGGCGTTCGTCGCCAATCCTTCCTCACCATAGATGGTCGCATTTCCTTTCCAATCACCAAAGAAACCACCAGCTTCCCGTAAGATCGGTGGGAAAGGGCCGCAATCCCATACGGCCATCGCCGGGTCGAGCATGACCTCGGCCCTACCGGTGGCGACCAACAAATACCCGTAGGCATCTCCCCAGCCGCCACGAACATAAGCGCGCTTCTGAATCCGTTCCCAGGCATAAGATTTCCCATTTCGCTCAAACCCGCCCGCATCAGTCGTGGTGAACCAGGCTTGCTCCAGAGTGGCAACCTGTGAAACATGCGCCCTCCGTCCATTCCACCAGCATCCCAGGCCGTCTGCCGCGGCGATCATTTCATCCAACACCGGAAAATAAGCCGCCCCCACTTTGACCGATCCTTCAATTTCCAGACCGATCAATACTGCATAAAGCGGAATCCCACGTAGAAAGGATTTTGTCCCATCAATCGGATCAATGATCCAGCGGTGACTGGCTCCTGTAGGTTCGCTTTTCCCAAATTCTTCGCCCAAAATTGCATGTTTTGGAAACCGTTCTTCAATTCTTTTTCTGATCAGTTCTTCAGCCTTTCGATCCGCCAAAGTAACAGGCGTCCGATCCACTTTGTAATCAGCCTGTATGCCGGTCTGGTAGTGAGCCAATGTAGACCTGCCAGCCAAATACGCTGTCTCCGTCATGAAATCTAGATACTCGTTCAAAGATTCTGACACAGATCACTCTCCCTCTATTCAACGGTCACGGATTTCGCCAGGTTTCTAGGCTGGTCCACATCCAATCCGCGTAATGTAGCAATATGATACGCTAACATCTGAAGCGGTAGAACGGTGATTACCGGGCTCAACAACCAGGGGGTCTGCGGCACCCACAAGATGTGATCCGCCAAACTTGGAACCCTCATGTCTCCTTCACTCGCCACGGCCACCACTACCCCACCCCGCGCCTTGACCTGTTCAATCTGGCTAATCATCTTTTCATACCAGGGGTCAAGTGGCGCAAGCGCGATGACCGGCATATCCTTATCTACCAAAGCGATTGGCCCATGCTTCATCTCTCCAGCTGGGTACGCTTCTGCGTGGATATACGAAATCTCCTTGAGCTTGAGTGCACCTTCATAAGCGATCGGCATATTGATGCCTCGTCCTAGGTATAAAGCATCGCGAGTGTCTTTGAGAGCCCGTGCAACTTCTTCTACCTCAGATTCACGGTCCAGACATTTTCCAACCAGATCGGGCACAAGAGCCAAATCTCGGATCAACTGCCGCCGCTTCGCATCCGGAAGAGTTCCGCGTAAATCACCCAACAACACCGCCAACAGGTACAGGTCCACCAGCGGCGCTGTAAAGGCCTTCGTGGATGCCACGCCAATCTCAGGTCCGCTCTGCATCGAGACGCATCCATCCGCTAACCGCATTGCCTGAGAGCCAATCGCATTTACAATTGACCACAGGGTCGCGCCTTTCTTTCGCGCCTCCTCCATCGCCGCCAACGTATCGGCCGTCTCTCCCGACTGACTAATCGCAATGACTGCCGTCTTCTCGTTTACGATCGGATCGCGATAGCGAAACTCCGAGGCAATATCTACCTCAACCGGCACCCTGGCAATGTGCTCGATCAAGACCTTCCCTACCATGCCTGCATGGGAAGCGGTTCCACATGCTGTAATAATAATTTTTTCTATCGAGCGCGCCTTTTCAACGGACAAATTTAATTGAGGCAACCGGATCCGGGCGTCATCAAAATCAACACGCCCCGCCAGAGTGTCTGTCAGCGAGCGCACCTGTTCGTGGATCTCCTTCTGCATAAAGTGACGGTATTCACCTTTCTCCGCAGCCACCGGATCCCAGGCAACCGTGTGGATTTGTGGCTTCACAGAATCCCCGCTCAAAGTCTGTATTGAGGCGCCCTCCCGGGTAATGACCGCCATCTGCCCCGATTCCAGGAAAATCACCCGGCGGGTATGCTCCAGGATCGCCGGAATGTCGGAAGCGACATACATCTCCTCGTCTCCAATCCCGATCACCACCCCACCGGCGTTACCAATCCGCGCCGCAACGATCTTGTCTGGCTCAAGCTTAGACATCAAAACCACTCCATGCGCTCCGCGCAACTGCTTTAATGTCTGCCGGGCTGCCTCCACCATGTTTCCACTCAAAGCATAATACCGCTCCACGAGATGGACAATTGTTTCGGTGTCGGTATCCGAGTTAAAGACGGCGCCTTCCGCCGTAAGCTCTTCCTTGAGTTCCAAGAAGTTCTCAACGATCCCGTTGTGTACCACCACAAATTCTCCGGTTCGACCCAGGTGTGGGTGCGCATTCCGGGCGCTTGGCTCGCCATGAGTCGCCCAGCGTGTATGCCCGATTCCGATATGACCGGAAACCGGCTGGTTGTCCACCAGCGCTGCCAGATTTGCCAGCTTGCCAGCATCACGTCGGACTTCGATGTGCCCACCCATCAAAACTGCCAATCCCGCTGAGTCGTATCCGCGATATTCCAGGCGCTTCAAACCGTTCAAAATGATCGGCGTAGCGTTTTTCTCGCCAATATAACCAACAATTCCACACATAGTTCCTCCAAATAGATGAACTCAATGCAATTCTACTTGACTTTAGCCAAGACAGAATGCATGTACGCCACAGTCCTTCACCAGAAGTGAAGGAAAAGTAAGCTGTTGAATTGACACAATTAGGGAAATGCAGATCGTTGATATCTGAAGGGCTTCCGCTGATCTCTCGATTTTCCCGGTGATACCGGTTAACCCTATCTTGCGATAAGGAACCCTCATCCTCGTCATCTCGCCATATATCCCCGCTTCAGGCGAGACCATGCGCTTAATTTCCCATAGAATACAAGAATTCGTTTCACCTCCGAATTTACGAATGTGGACTATAGGGCGAGCCCATAATCGTCCTCGCCCCACATTATACACTGGTTTGATCCAACATAATCATTAAAATCAAGGCTCTGTGAGAGTTGCCGTGGTGAAGCTGCCACATGCCCACAACACCCTAATGGGCCTAAAACACTATCCCGGAGTTGATATCCATTATAATGAAACCAACCTAAATGCCTTTTCAATTCCGTCACTCCCACTATCGACAAATGTAACCTCCCACAAGAATCAGGTACGCATGGACTTCGAAAAACAACTTGACACCTATCTACGCGCTCGCTTCACCCTGATCATCATGGTCTCCGGAGAAGAGGATCGCCTCCTCGAAACTGTACGGGCGCTATCCGAGCAAAAGCAGCGCGTGTGCCTCTCCTGGGATGCTGCCGACTATTTCCAATGGGTCACTCCTGCTACTGCTGCTCCTCCGACCGCTCGCGACCCGCTCAGCGCTTTGGACCAAATCGACAAATTCGACCCTAACGCAAATGCTTTATTTATCCTGAAGGACTTTCACGAGTTTTGGGCAAATCCTCAGATCAAACGCAAGTTGCGGAACTTGGCGCAAAGACTTAAATTCACAAAGAAAACCATTCTGATCTCATCACATACCGGGCGTATTCCAGAGGAGCTGCGCAACGATGCTGTTCTGATCGAATTCCCCCTTCCCGTGCAAGCCGAATTGGAACAGGTTCTTTCGACTTTTGTGCAACTTCCCGGCGTTAAAGTGAATTTGACTACATTGGGGCGCGAGAAACTTGTGAAAGCAGCGCTTGGATTGACAGCAGCCCAGGCTCACCGAGTTTTTGCTAGCGCAGTGGTTGGCAGCACTGATGCAACACTGGATGACCGTGATATCGATTTGGTGACCAACGAAAAGAAGCAAATTCTCCTTGAAAGTGAAGCACTCGAATTTTACTCCGTGACCGAATCCCCTGAAAATGTCGGCGGCCTGGGCGCGCTCAAGGATTGGCTGCGTATGCGCGATCTGGCCTTCACCGAAAAAGCCCACGAGTACGGTCTTTCTGCCCCCAAAGGGATTGCGCTGATAGGTATCCCTGGCACCGGCAAGAGCTTGACTGCCAAAATGATCGGCGGCATCTGGCGCAAACCACTCATCCGCTTTGACGTAGGAGCTTTGTTTGGCAGCCTGGTCGGCGAATCCGAAGAACGCACCCGCCGAACACTCAAACTCGTGGAGACCATCGCTCCGTGCATTCTATGGATCGACGAAATGGAAAAAGCCTTGGCTCACGGCGGGCTAGACAGCGGCACGAGCACACGCGTATTTGGTAACATCCTCACCTGGATGCAAGAAAAAACCAGCGAAGTCTTCGTTGTTGCCACTGCCAATGATATTTCCAGCTTACCCCCTGAATTGCTCCGTCGTGGACGATTCGACGAGATTTTCTTCCTGGATCTCCCCAATCAAATCGAGCGTACGGAAATTTTTGCCGTACATTTACGGAAGCGCCGCCGAATTCCCCAAGATTACGATCTTGATCTCCTGGCAGCCAAGGCCGAAGGATATGTCGGCGCAGAAATTGAACAAGCCATTATCGACGCCATGTACATCGGGTTCAACGACAAAGGCCGAGAGTTCACTACCGAAGATATCGTCGCTGCATTGAAACGCCAGGTCCCGCTTTCCATCTCGCAAAGGGAAACGGTTGAAGCGCTTCGCGCCTGGCTTCGAGAAGGCCGAGCGCAATCAGCTTCGTTGCCTGATGGAGTCAGTTCTGACAACACTTCGGCGCAAATCCAACTTGACCTTCCCTCTTAAGGCATGGCAAACGCCCGCCAACCTCACTATACCCCTCCATTTCTTCTTCGACTTTGGTGCCAGATATTAACGAACGGCAAACCAAAGCCGTTGCTCCAATTCGCAGAAGGGGCCGTTTCCTCCCTGATTTCACCCGACCACATTGCTTACGTCTGGGAAGTCTGGTCGCAATCTCGCAACCCCGCCCTGCTCGCCGCGCTCATCAAACTGGCCAAACCCGCTGCGTGTCCGGATTCCTTGTTCGTCCTCAGCCGGCTTGCACTGCCCGAGTCTTCTAGCGAGCTCGCCAAATGCTCTGCGGACCAAATCCCTTTCCTCATTAGAGCCTGCCGTGATCAAGACCCAGGCATTGCTCATCGCGCGAAGGCAGTTCTTCACAGCCTTTCGCGCCCAGTCGCCATTTCCATGCTCGTTGAACAATGGCTTGCAACCCGCGAACCGTTATTATCAGAGGCAATTATCGCCGCAGGATATATTGCCCGCCGGCCTGCATCGGCACGAGTCGCAAGCTGTTTGTTGAACAACCGGCTCGCCCCGATTCTCTCTGGGAGCGCTGAAATGCTTGGGTCGCTGCTGTCTGCTTGCCGAGACCAGGATCCGCGCTTGTCCGAGCCTGCATTGCGTTGTTTACCGGCTCTGCAAAACCCCGAGTTAATCTCAGAACTGTGCAGCGCATGGATCGCGCAACCAGACCCTCTTTTGGAACAAGCAATCTTGCAAGCGAATTATCTTCCGGAACAACCCGCCGCTGCTCGCCTGATCATCGCGCTAAAAACTTCTCGAAACCAGGTTGGCCAGGCCTGCCCTCCCGAACTGCTTCCGGTATTGCTAGGGGCATGCCAAAGCCATGACGAGACAATCAAGGCGAA
This sequence comes from uncultured Anaerolinea sp., assembly GCA_964567255.1. GTDB lineage: Bacteria > Chloroflexota > Anaerolineae > Anaerolineales > Anaerolineaceae > Anaerolinea. The sequence continues at coordinate 15,362 of CAZMMI010000029.1, read as the reverse complement.
CGCCCTGGCGTGCGCGCTCTCGCTCAACACAGCCGCTCAGGAGGCGCTCTGTGCGCGCATCATCGAAAAAGAAGATGAAATGACCCGCCGCATCGCCCTCCAAGCTGGATATGTCCCCCAACAACCGGAAGCCAGGGCATTATTTCTCTTCTTAACCGAACAATGGGATGAATACCAGAGTTTTGATTTTGACCAAAGCATCCTCCGCTCTGTTTACGCGACTGCCCAACCTGAACTACGCAAGAGATTGGCAGAAAAAATTCGCTCATCTGGACGGCTTAGATTTCTCGATATTCTGACTGCTGCAACTTCAACCAATGTCCGCCAACCTACCCACGATGAAAATGAGACTCTGATTCGTTTGCTGCTTGAACGTAAACAATGCGAAAAACTATGGGACATGGTTCTTGATTTCCCTCCCAACCTCGCCCATCACGCCGTCGAAGGCTTGAGTCAAATGGGCTGGGCGCCTGAACAAGGTGACGAACAACAACTCTATCAGTCCATACTCGACCTCAATCCCAGCATTGCGAACGACGCCTCATCTCCACCATTCGCCATTCGCCGTGCTGTCTTGAGAGTACATGGCAGAGTGAATGAAGTTGCCTTTTCTCCAACCGCTCCCTGGATTGCGATCGGAACTGGTCAGGGAAAACTTGTATTGTGGGATTATCAATCCGGTTCAATTCACAAGGTATTGTCAGGGTTTAACCACTCCATCGGACAAGTCGCCTTCACCCCATCCGGCACGCTGCTTTTTGGCGAAAGAACGAACGGATCAACCGAATGCCGCATATACGCTTGGGATGATGGCCCGATTCGCATCATTGGGAGTCACGCAGGCTCAATCACTGCAATCGAGCCGTTAGACGCTAACCAGGTACTGACTGCCGGACGTGACCTTACTGTCGCGTTGTGGGATATTGCCCGGCAGGCAAAAGTGAATGAATGCCGTCACTATACCTGGTTGCGGCATCTGGTCGCATCACAGGATCGAAGCAAGGCCGTTTTTCTTACCGACTCAATGATGATTTATGGGTTACCCGGCTTTAACTACCAGCACCCCGCCCCTTTCATCCGGCGGCACGTCCCCGGTTATAAGCTCAGCATGGTTCGTTGCGCCGCTTTCTCGCCGGATAACCGGCAACTGGTGGTGGGACACAATAATGGTTTCGTACTGGTCTTTGGATCTTCAGCAGAGAGGCAATCCCTTCCTAACCCGGTACTAACCCGACATCCCGCATCTGTTCAACAAGTCGCCTTTCTGCCAGACAGGCCGATCATTGCCACTGCCGGGGCTGAAGGACAGGTGCATTTCTTTGATTGGCCTTCCCAGACCTTGGCGGGAACAATCGCAAACTCGGAAGGACGATTGACAACACTTCACATTTCTCCGGACGGCTCTTTCATAGCTACCGGGACGAATGAGGCCAGCATGATCCTCTGGGATACCAGATTATCACGTTTTACCAGCCTGTTATCGCAACCAATTTCTTCGATGACCCCTTCGGATTTAGCCACGATTCAAAGTTTAATAAAAGCAGAAGAAATTCCCGTCTCGCTAAAGCATCGTCTCGAGTGGCTCAAAAATATTCTGACCCACCATTTCCGATATGACATTCAAATCGACGAGGCTGTTTCCATTCAGCCCGGCGAGTTCGATATCCTACTTGAATAGAAAAATATTTCGTGTACAATAAAGGTTCGCGCCCATATCACCTGCAACCAAGGAGGATACATGGCGGGACGCCTGGGTATCGATTTTGGCACTTCCAACACCGTGCTGGCGCTCTGGGATCCGGCGCAAAAGCAAGGTATACCACTGCACATTCCGGATTACGGCCAAATAACCCATCAAGGAGACCAGCAAGCCTCGGTTATTCCTTCTCTTATCCATTACACAGAAGATGGCCGCACCTGGATCGGTGACCAGATCTACCAACGAGGGTTGCAGGAGTCTCCGCGCACGCTCCGCTGGATGAAGCGCTACATCAGCCATCGCAGCCCGATGAAGGTTACGCTAGACGGCCGCGAGATTACTCCTTACCAGGCTGGCCGCGATTTTCTTACCAGCGTCCTCATCTTTACAGCTCAGCAAATTGATTACGAACAAGAAGAGGTGGCGCTGAGCGTTCCGGTAGAAGCCTTCGAGCATTATGAAAACTGGCTCTCTACCCTTGCCGAGTCAGTCGGAATGCCTCGCTTCCGGCTCATCGACGAACCATCTGCTGCGGCGCTCGGTTACGGTGCCAACATCCAACCGGGAAACGTGTACTTGATCTTTGACTTCGGCGGCGGCACCATGCATGCCTCTGTGATCTTGATAGAAGCAGAAGATAGGGCTGCCACTGGCCGGCGCTGCCGGGTTCTTGGAAAAGCCGGGCGCGATATTGGCGGCTCCACGATCGACCAATGGCTGTTTCAGGAAATCCTCCGGCAAAATAAGCGAATGGATGGTGACCCTTTAGTCCGTCCCATCAGTACAGCGCTGCTCCTTCGTTGCCAGACTCTAAAAGAGGAACTGACGGATGGCGAAACCGCCTTAATTGGTGTCGGTTCTGAGGGTGGAATCCAACTGAACGCCCATTTTACCCGCTCCTCGTTCGAGGAACTCCTTGACCAACACAACCTGTTCACTGAAATTCAGCAACTCATCCGTACAGCCGTAAACCAGGCCATTGAGCGTGGCTATAAAGAAGAAGACATCAAAGCCGCCTTGATGGTCGGCGGCAGCAGTCAGATTCCGGCAGTCCAACGCACCATGCGCCAGATTTTTGGTCGAGAAAGAGTCATGTTCAACCGCCCACTGGACGCAGTCGCTCGTGGCAACGCTGCCTTTGTTGCCGGCGTGGACTTTTACGACCATATCCAACATGATTACGCCATCCGCTTCATCAGCCCCGATAAAGGGCGCTACGATTATCGAGTTGTGGTGAAACGGGGTACCTCTTACCCTACCACGAAACCCGTCGCCAGATTAGCCATTAAAGCCTCGCACGATCACCAAGAGCAGTTGGGGTTGGCGATCTTTGAAATGGGAGAACAGCGCCAGCAGACCGGCCCTGCTGTCGAACTGGTGTTTGACCCCTCTGGCGCCGCTCGCCTCAGCCAGGTCGCTCTCCATGATCAGGAGCAGCGTTCTCTATTCTGGATGAATGAAAACCAACCCACTTTCCTGGAGGCTGATCCACCTGGGCTTCAAGGGGAGTCTCGCTTTGAGGTAGAATTCAATATCGACGCGAACAAGCGTCTGCTCATTACTGCTCGTGACATCAAAACCGGATTACTCCAATATCATGACCATCCTGTAGTAAAACTAACCTGACAGGAGAGAAACATGTCTCATTTTTCCCGCATCCGCACACAAATTGTTGAGAAGGAACATCTTCTTCAAGCAATCAAAGACCTTGGCTTCAACTGCGAAGAAGGTGATCTCAAAGTAGCAGGTTTTGCGCGCCAACAAGTTCCCGTAGACATAATCATCCGCTTACCCCTCAGCTATGACATTGGCTTTCGCAAAAATGGCGAATTTTACGAGATCGTCACGGACTGGTTCGGTGTCCGAGGAATCAAACGTGAAGAGTTCACATCAAAACTGACTCAACGCTACGCCTATCATGTCACTCGGGCCAAATTGGAGAGTCAGGGTTTCACCTTGGTTGAAGAGCAAGTCCAGGAAACCGGACAAATTCGCCTTCTGCTTCGGCGCATGAGCTAACCCCCAGAGGTAAAAATATGGAACTTCAAGAGATAGAAGTGGTCATCGGCAAGAATGGTCAGGTCGAGATTGCGATCAGAGGTGTCAAAGGGAAGGCCTGCCTGGATATAACCGGCGAACTTGAGAAAGCTCTTGGGAATGAAATCCTGTCCCGCGAGTTCACCCCTGAGGCGCTCGATGAAAACTCCAATCAACTCGATCAGAGCGACCAACTGCGCGCCGGAGCCTAACCGGATGGCTTTAGACTCCCTGACTATTCACCGCTTCCTGCCCGCCAGCCTTTCCAACGGCCCAGGACGCAGGGCCGTCGTCTGGGTACAAGGTTGTTCGCTCGCTTGCCCCGGATGCTTCAATCCAGATACACATTCCCAAACTTTGGGTTCAGAAATCAACATAGATGCCTTAGTCGAGCAGATTTTGGCCCACTCCGACCAACTCGAAGGCTTAACGATTAGCGGCGGCGAGCCACTCCAGCAGGCTCGCCCGCTGTCAAAACTGCTCAAACAAATACGCCGGTTGAGTTCATTATCTGTTCTTCTCTTTACGGGATACACCTGGACACAAATCCCAACGATACCAGCAGGAGCAGAGGTATTGAAGTATTGTGATGTGGTTCTGGCTGGTCGCTTCAACCAATCTTTACGGGTTGCCTCAGGGCTTCTCGGATCATCCAATAAAACCTGTCATTTCTTAACATCACGCTATTCACCTGTTGACTTAGAATCTATCCCGCAAGCAGAAGTCATCATCGAACCCAGCGGTGAAATCCTGTTAAGCGGCATCAATCCTGTTCTATGGTAACACCTTTACAAACCTCGCTGACAATTTCTCGCCTCGCGGAGATTCTCAAGGGGGCTCCGATACTAGCTGAGTTATCAGAACAGGACAAAAACCTACTGATCCACCTGGGTGTTTTGACGCTTCTCGGTCAGCAAACAGACGCTCAAGCGATTCTGACCCTTCAAGACACTTCATCCTCTCACCCCGACTCTCAGGTCAGATTAACGGCCATCCAAATCCTTGAGCGCCTATCTGCAGAAGGCAGTCAGGCAGCAATCGATGCGCTGTTCCACCTTGCGCTCGAATACGATTCCGCTTCGGCACGTCAGCAAATCATCGCATCACAACTTCATCCCTCAAACCCGTCAATCTTCTTGTTGTTACAGGGGTTGGTTACGCTCGAGTCTGGAGTTGCCATCCGTAACGATGAATTGGATGAATTTACTAATGCATTCTTCAGTCATGCAGGACAATCTCTACAAAGCCGGCTGCTAGCCCTTGCCAGAGCAACCCGCCTACGGTATTGGGCCGATTTAGTTGACGTACTCCGTCAGGGTGAAAACTCGCCTTTTGAACCAATCCTCGGCCTATACCCTTCCCTCTCTGAAAAAGAACGCAGCATCGCACTACACCATCTGAACCGCGCATCTGCAACTTCGTTTGCTGCAAGAGAAGTCATCTGCCGTTTGTTCATTCAGTACGAAGACCGTGCAGCACGAGACATTGCTGTGGCCAACAACTATTCCCTGGAAAACCCCGCCGAGAAAGCGCTTTTCTACTTTCTAAGCGAACAATGGGACTTGTACGCGCAGAGCGATATTAATCATGCCGCATTGATCCATTCATATGAGATGAATAGCCGAGATCTCCGCAGGCGTATCCTGGCACTGAGTAGACAATCCGGCCAAATTGATTGGCTTCGCGAGATTAGCCAAACCGCAGATATTCGATGGTTAGGAGACCTGACCGATCCCGATTGGGAATTGGCCATCAACCGCTTGAGCAGCAGCCACCGTCACGAAGAATTATGGCGATTAGCACAGTCCGCACCTGCCATCTGGAGCGTCCGTATCTTAGAAGTGCTTAGCGACTCAGGCTGGGTTCCTACCGAGCCGGCCGATCAATACGCATTTTCAACCCTGGTTCCTTTAGCGCTCCGTTGTGGTCGCCAAAAGCTAGAGTTGCAACCCGTCAAAGCCTTTCACGCACTTTCCGGCGACCTCACCTGCCTATCGATCAATAATCGAGCTGACCTCCTTGCAGCCGGCAGCACAGGCCAGGCCATTTACATCTGGCAACTCCCCGAAGGAGATCTACGCCTCCCGGCATTTATGGGGCCGGCTACCACAACCCGTGCGCTTTCATTCAGTCCCGACAACGAATACCTTGCTGCAGCCAGTGGCGACCAAAGAGTTCGGATATTCCGGTTGAACAACAATCAAATCCTCAAAACCATCGAAGGCCACCGAGGGCTTGTCAGGGCATTACTTGTCCACCCCGGTGGTCGGGTCATGATTACAGGAGGATTTGATGGCACCGTTCGGTTCTGGCGCTTCCCCCACGGCACCGAAATCAAGGTTGTAAACACCCCCGTGAAAGAGGTTTTCTGTTTGGCCTTGCTTCATCGGGGAGATATTGTTGCATCTGCCGGAGCAGGAGCAGAAATTTCTTTGTGGAAAATTCCAGAAGGCACCCTAATCCGCCAGCTATACTCACCTGCCTCAGGTATCACCCACATAGCCGCCAGCAGCACCTCCGATTTGTTGGCCTCGGCGGGGCGCGATCGGTCACTCACAGTTTGGAACACTGCCTCTGGGCAGATAGTCAGGCAATGGAACGATCTCCCCGCGACCATTATGGGATTGAGCTTTCACCCCGATGATCAGGTCATCCTCACCGCCGGAAGCGACGGATGGATCACCTTGTCAAGCATTCCCACAGGACGAGAAATCACTCGTATGAAAGATCCTTCCGGGCAATCGCTTACGGCACTGACAGCTTCTTCAGATGGGGAGTGGCTGGTTAGCGCAAATGCTCTCGGGCGGCTATACCTCTGGAATTTATCAACCTTCCTCTGGTCTCGACGCGTCAACCAACCCGGCAGCAGATTGAACCTGACCCAGTTGCAAAGCAGACTGGAGCAGCCTACTGTTTCCTCTGCAGAACGTTCCTGGTTGGTATTCATGATCGAAACAAACAAGTACTCCCAGCGCTTTGATATAGAATTAACAGAGACGCTCACCATTCCCATTGGAGAATTCGATATCGAACTTTAGGGAAGTTGCCCATGAACCTGATAAAGATGTTTGTTAAATGGTTCACGACGCCAAGCGTGGGCCGAAACATAAAACGCAAGAACTTTGTCAATGTCCAAATCGACGCGATTGGGGTTGGGCTTGCTTCTGCAGCCAGTCCCTTTTTACCCGTCTTCTTAACCCGCCTCGATGCCAGCACGGTTGAAGTCAGCCTCTTAACGTCAATGCCTGCCCTCACCGGCCTCCTCCTGTCCATTCCCTTAGGGCAATTCTTACAGAAGCAGACCAACATAGTTCGCTGGTTTAGTATTGCACGTTTGATGGTCATCGCAAGCTACGCTCTGACAGGCCTGGCCACATTCATCATCTCCCCTAGCTTTACAGTTAAGACAATCCTGCTCGTTTGGGCCCTGGCAACCATACCTCAAACGATCGTGTCCATAGCTTTTTCGGTCGTCATGAATTCTGTGGCTGGCCCGGACGGGCGGTATGAACTCATGACCCGCCGTTGGTCCATCCTCGGAATCACCACCACACTCACGGTTCTCATCGTCGGCCAAATTCTCGACAACATCATCTTTCCGCTCAATTACAGGCTGGTTTTCTTGATGCTCTCGCTGGGTGGTTTGATTAGCTATTATTTTTCCAGTCAACTCGACCTGCCGCCTCAAATGCCACCTCCCCTAACCCACGGTCACAACATCCGTGAACGCATTGGGGACTATTTGAATCTGATCATAGCCGAAAAAGCCTTCACCCGATTCGTATCCCGCCGGTTTGTATTCACCATCGGAACAACATTGGCTGCCCCACTATTCCCAATTTATTTTGTCCGACAATTACACGCTTCGGACAGTTGGATAGCTACCATCACAACCGCTCAAAGCGCCATCCTCATCTTAGGGTACTTCTTCTGGACTGGTCAAACTCGCCGGCGGGGAGCCCAGTTCGTGCTATTATCGACGACGTTTGGTCTTTCACTTTACCCCATCATGACAGGCTTGACCAATTCTCTCTGGCCCATACCAATTTATGCCGGTCTGGCTGGCATTTTTCAAGCAGGGCTGAATCTAGTATTTTTTGACGAACTCATGCGCACGGTTCCCGAAAAATTTAGCGCCACGTTTGTCGCCGTTGCCCAGGTTGTCCAATATATTGCTGCAATGGTTGCGCCCTTCTTAGGCACAGTCCTGGCAGAGTCATTCGGATTTCCGGTTGCATTCATCGCCAGCGGCGCGCTCAGCCTGATCGGCTTTGCCCTGTTCTTGCAAGATAGATTTAAACGCCAGCCTCAGCCTTTAACCTCTGTCTAAGCTTCGTGGGCTATAATGACAAAACGCATCCAATTAGGAGAATAGCATTTATGGCCCCCAAACAGAAGAAGGCAAGATCAAACCTCGGCCCACTATACCTCATCATTGCTGGCATAGTACTCGTGACAGGCGTATTGATCTGGCAAGCAGCCAACCTTACAAAAAGAGCTTCTGCTCTTTCACCCACCTCGTCTTTCAACACCTCGCTTCCCTATCCTAACGTTGAAAGAGTTACCGTCTCTGATGCCCGCTCTGCGTTCGATGCTAACCAGGCAGTATTTGTAGACGTTCGTGACGAAGCGTCTTTCAAAACCGGTCACATCCCCGGGGCAATGAATATCTATCTTCTAGATTTTGACTCTCGCTACAACGAATTAGCGAAGGATGATTGGATCATTCTTTATTGCACCTGACCCTCTGAAGAAAGCAGCGCCCGTGCGGCGAGCACCCTCATAGCAAACGGCTACACCAACGTCCAGGCTCTACAAGGAGGATTGGCAAGTTGGATCGATGAAGGCAATCCCATAGAATGACATCAAGAACTTCCGAAACTGATGATTTCGGAAGTTCTTTCATCTTTTCTCCCCATGTTGAGTTCGGCACACAAGAATTTGAGTGCGGCAAAGGCGGTCCCATACACAGTGTTGTTTGCATTTAACTTTGGTGTGAAATTACCATTTCCAATGCTCGAATTCATAAAACGGTTGGGGTTAACTGATAAAATATAGTTACAAGAGGTTCTCCAAAATCCCATATTTTATGCGACAGAAAGGAAGGAATGAATGCGAAAAGAGGTGGTGCTGGTAACAGGAGCCAGTGGAGAGATGGGCCATGGTCTGATTACTCATCTTGGCAAGCAGGGCCTTGTGAACATAATTGCCATGGATGTTCAACCCCTATCAGACGAATTGAAACCCTACTGCATGCGCTTCATTCCAGGTGATATTCTTGACCAAATGCTTCTCGGTCGCATGGTCGTAGAATTCGAAATCCGGACGATTTTCCATCTGGCCTCCATCCTGTCTACCAAAGCTGAATACAATCCTGAAACAGCCCATCGCATCAACGTAGAAGGCACATTGAACCTGCTTCGCCTGGCCGTCGAACAATCCCAATGGCAAGGCCGCCCGGTGAAATTTATCTACCCCAGTTCTATCGCCGCATACGGTCTACCCGATCTTCGAACAAAGCAAGCGGCAGGGAAAATCAAGGAAGATCAGTTCTGCGTGCCAATCACCATGTATGGCTGCAACAAACTGTATTGCGAACATCTCGGCCGCTACTACGCATCTCATTACCGCCAGCTAGCAGCCGATCCCGATCGAAGCAGCATCGACTTCCGGGCTATTCGTTTCCCCGGTCTTGTGTCCGCTGTGACGGTGCCCACAGGTGGCACCAGCGATTACGGTCCCGAAATGCTCCACCACGCCGCTCAAGGAATTCCCTACAATTGTTTCGTGCGACCCGATACGTATTTGCCCTTCATGGTGATGTCGGACGCAATCAAGGCGTTGTTAAAACTGCATGAAGCGCCCCGCCAGCAATTAACCCAATCGGTCTATAACATCACAAGTTTTAGCCCATCCGCCGAGGATTTTCGCAAATTTGTAACTGACGCATTCCCAAATGCAGAGGTGGACTTCGTTCCCCACCAAAGCCGCCAGCGGATTGTGGACAGTTGGCCTGCCGATGTCGACGATTCGGCGGCTCGACACGATTGGGGCTGGCAGCCAGAGTTTAACCAATCCCGCGCCTTCTCTGAATACCTCATTCCTGCGATAAAGCGAAGATACGCCGATCCGGAATAGCTCACCTCACGAAAGGATGCCCAAATGACAGACGAAAAGAAACAACCCCTTTACACACTTGGAGAGTATGACAAAGTCGCACAGGTGATGGTGTACACTGCTTCATCCATGTATTGGGGTGAAGTGGTCGTAAAATCAGCGGTTCGCGTCAGTACCTGGCTCCGAACAAACACAGCCCCCGATTGGATATGCATGTACAATGCACGCGGCTTACTTACTGCCGGTTCATCTCCCAAACCCAATAATTATTCCGAGTTGCATGTCGCGACCTCTCAAGTTCTGTGTTTCCACTTACTCCCGCCCGCGAAAGATCCGATTGATTACGACCCAACAGAGCCCAATCGACACATGGAACCTGTAACAACCCTCGTTGGCGGGTACATGGTCAAAGGACACATCCGCATATCAGATAGCGCAAACTTGGCAAAATTCCTTGAAGTCACGCGAGAAAACTTTTCAGCGTTATACGACTGTGAAATTCACAACTTATCAATTCCATCGATGGGCGCTATTGCAGTTCCATACCTGATCATTCGTCAGGAATCGGCCGTATTCACCAGCCGCTAATATTCCTTCTCGCCCAATTGTAAAAAGGCCGAGTTTTTCTCGGCTTTTTTTACGAAATTTTTATGTTTTGGAATTATGATAGGGAAAAACTCATCGGGAGAAGTATATGACCAGCCCAAACACCACACCAAATCTTCCCTTCAAAGCTGAAACTCAGCAGCTGCTTAAGATATTGATCCACTCTCTTTACTCTGAAAGAGAGGTGTTTCTCCGAGAGCTCATTTCGAATGCATCGGACGCATTAACACGCATGAATTTCATCATGCTCACCAATCGAGAGGTTCAATCCCCAGAAACGGAGCTAGGTATATGGATCTCGATTGACTCTGAGCGGAAAATCCTAACTGTTCGCGATACAGGCATAGGAATGACGAGCGAAGAAATAACCGAGAATTTGGGTACAATTGCCCATTCTGGCGCACGAGCATTCCTCGAAGCAGCGCAACAAGGCAAAACAAGTCTATCCGATATTATCGGACAATTTGGCGTTGGCTTTTATTCCGCCTTTATGGTTGCCGAATGGATCAAAGTTGAATCCCGATCGTATCTGCCCGATCGCCAGGCGGCTGCCTGGTATTCAGAAGGTTCAGACACCTACACACTCCTCCCATCTGACCTTCAAGAACGAGGCACCATCATCCAGATCAAGCTCAAAGAGGATGCCGGGGAATATCTCGAGGAGCAGAAACTCAGAGAGATTATCCGAAAACACTCTGACTATGTCCCCTTCCCTATTTACCTGGGAACTTCTACCGAGCAAGTGAATCAACAAAACGCCCTATGGCGATCGCCCGCCAAAGAAATCACCGATGATACAGCTCATGATTTCTATAAACAGCTTACCCTGGATTGGCAAGCTCCCCTCGCCTACACGCAGCTTTCTGCGGACGCCCCAGTCCAACTTTATGCGCTGCTTTTCCTCCCATCCTCTTCGGAGCGCACGATCTTCTCGCTGCGAAAAGAAGATGGCCTCAAGCTATATGCCAGGAAGATTCTTATCCAGGAATACTGCAAGGATCTTCTTCCCGAATATCTGCGTTTCATCCAGGGTGTCGTTGACTCCGAGGACCTCCCCCTGAACGTGTCGCGCGAGATGATCCAATCGTCGAGGCTGATCACCCAGTTGCGCCGTCTGGTCACAGCGAAAGCATTCTCGCTGATGGATGATTTGAGTAAGAAACCTGAGGAATACGAGAAATTCTGGAAAGAATTCGGTCGTTACCTGAAAGAAGGCGCTGCCGTCGACAAAGAGAATCTCGACCGAATCGCTCCGCTCCTTCGGTTCGCTACACTATTCAGCCCAGATCGCCTCAATTCCTTAGACGATTATGTTGCGTCCTTCAAGCCGGGCCAAAAGAAAATCTACTTCATCATCGGCGACGACTCCCGTTCTATCACTCGCAGTCCTCACCTCGACCTCTTCCGCAAGCAGAATGTCGATGTGCTTCTTTTGTCCGACCCCGTAGATTCGTTTGTTGTTCTATCATTATCGAAGTACAAGGAATACGAACTGGTCAATGCGGCTCTCGAAAAACCCGAGGTAGAGAACCCTGTTGAAGAAACGCCTGCTCCAGAAAACATAGTGAAGGGTGACAACCTGGATAGTTTAATCCAGCGCTTCAAATCCCGACTCGGCGAGAAAGTAAAAGATGTGCGCACAACGGACCGCCTGTCGACTTCTCCCGCTAGATTGGTCGATGAAGATGGTTCCCTACAACCCGAAATGCAGCGGGTATATCGGTTGCTCAAACAAGATTACGAGGTGCCGCAAAAGAACCTCGAAATCAACCCCGCCCACCCCTTGCTAGTCCAACTCTCATCCGTCTCGGCGGAAGATCCCGTATCAAACATGATTATCGATCAGATCTTTGAGAACGCTTTGCTGATTGAGGGTCTACACCCCGACCCAGCTGGCATGATTGAGCGGATCCAAGAAATTATGCGAGCTGCCCTAAATCGATAACCCCAAACAACCGGTGAGTGCAAAACTCACCGGTTGTCGCATGACTTTACACACTAATAAATTGATCCAAATGCCGTATAATCAAAACGTGATGATTTCAGGCGCCGTGAATCTCTATCTCTTACAGACGGATCTATTCGACCCCAACAACCGGGGCATGCTGTAGAATGGGACAATCTGTGATTAACAACACAAATTTTTGTTACTTTCAGGTCAGGAAAAATGCCTATAATACTCCTGGCCTGTTTTTAATATCTCGGTCGCAAGATTCTGCCGATCAAACCTAATTTCAAAACCACTTGGAGGGTATTATGAATAGTACTGTAATAGACAGCATTTTGCTGCCGAAATCAATTGCCGTCATCGGGGCATCCGCCACTCCCGGGAAAATCGGCTACACCGTCTTAAATAACCTGGTTAATCAGGGTTACAAGGGTGAGATCTACCCGATCAACCCCAAAGGCGGTGAAATCCTCGGGCGAAAGGTTTACGCCTCGGTCATGGACGTCCCAGGACCGATCGACTCAGCCGTAATTACCGTTCCCGCAAGCATCACTCTGGAAGCGGTTGAGGAATGCGGTAAGAAAGGCATTAAAGGTCTCATCATTATTACCTCTGGTTTCAGCGAGGTCGGAAAGAAAGAACTTGAAGAGCAGATTGTTGCCACAGCCAACTCCTATGGCTCTCGCGTTCTTGGACCAAACATTGTAGGTGTCCTGTCCAATTCGGCTGGCTTGAATGCCTCCTTCGCGCCTTATTTGCCCCTGACCGGAAAATCTTCGCTCATCTCCCAATCAGGCGCGTTACTCATCGCCATCGACGCCGCCACCTTCACTCGCCGGGTCGGTTTCGATAAATTAATTTCGATCGGCAATATGTCCGACATCGACTTCGCGGATATTATTGAGTGGTTTAACGGTGATCCAAACACGTCTTGTGTCACGCTGTATGTTGAAGGCTTCAAGAACGGCCGCACCTTCATGGATGCCGCCCGTAAATCCACCAAACCCATCATCGCCCTCAAATCCGGTGTTTCTTCTCACGGTGCCGCAGCAGCCGCCTCGCACACCGGTTCGCTCGCCGGCGCTGCCAAAGTGTATGGCGCCGCCTTCCAACAGGCTGGTGTTGTTCAGGCAGCCGACCTGGATGATCTCTTCGATCGCAGCCTGGTACTCTCCCTCCAACCCCCGATGAAGGGCGACAACATGCTCATCATCACCAATGGCGGCGGCGTAGGTGTTTTGGCCACAGATTCCGCGGAAAAATATGGTGTCCCGCTCAAATTTGCGCCTGCCGATGTTCAGGAAGCCCTCAAAAAACACATGCCCGAGTTTGGCTCGGCCAAAAATCCTGTTGACCTCACCGGCATGGCTGGCAACGAGTGGTACCACGACTCCGTCAAATTCGCCATTGCCCACCCCTGGGTCGATGGCTTGGCCGTTCTGTATTGCGAAACAGCCGTCACCAACCCCATGGAAATTGCTCAGGCCATTAAAGCGGCCGTGGACGAATCGGGGGCTGCCGGTGTCAAACCTGTGTCTGTCTCCTTTGTCGGCGGCGAGCGGTCCGAAGCCGCAATGCAGTGGCTGGTTGAGCATGGTGTTCCTGCCTACGGCGCCCCTGATCGCGCGATCAATGCGATGGCCGCCCTTCGCGAATATTCACAAATGCGCGACATGATCAGCGAGCCCGTCACTCTGTGCGGCAGCGACAATCGCGCCGAAGCGCTCAAGGTCATTGCTCAGGCCCGGGCCGACAATCGTTCATCCCTGACAGAAATCGAGGCCAAACAGGTCTTTTCTGCGTACGGATTGCCGGTTGCAAAGACCGCTCTGGCGAAGTCAGAAGATCAGGCTGTCAAATTAGCCAACGAAGTAGGCTATCCGATCGTTATGAAAATCGTCTCGCCCGATATCCTCCACAAATCGGACGCCGGTGGTGTGAAAGTAAACATCAAAGATGACGCCAGTTGCCGTGATGCTTTCACTACAATTATGGCGAATGCCAAAGCATACAAGTCCGATGCAGCCATTCATGGCATTGCTATTCAGGAAATGGCTCCCTGGGGAACCGAGGTGATTCTTGGTTCGGTGAACGACCCCACTTTTGGTCCGACAATGATGTTCGGCCTGGGCGGCATCTTCGTGGAAGTGCTCAAGGATGTCACCTTCCGGGTAGCCCCAGTATCCACTAGTCAGGCCATGCGGATGCTCGGCGAGATTCGCGGCGCGCCCATTTTGGCCGGCGTTCGCGGTGAAGCCCCGCGCGATCGTGCTGCGCTGGCAGAGATCGTTTGTTCCTATTCCACCATGATCATCGACCTGGCAGATGAGATCGCCGAGTCCGATGCAAACCCTGTCCTGGTGTACGCCGAGGGCAAGGGCGCAAAAGTGGTCGATGCCCGCATTATTCTGAAGAAAAAATAACCCACTCTAACAACAAAAAAGAGGCTGGTCCATGTGACCGGCCTCTTTTTTGTTATTTCATCTCTCGAAGCAATCGATATGCTCCCACCCAGGGGGTGCCCAACCGGTGCCGTTCCGGCAGTTTCACAGACGATAGCTTTGCCCCCGTTTGGACAACAACATTCGCCACACTGGCCCAATCGTCGCCCAACACAGCCTGCCGCATTTGCTCGCCCAGCCGGCCCGTCCATGCCCAATCCATCCGAAAGCGGTCAGCCTTCACCCAATATCCCTTTTTCTCCCAAGCCTCGACCGATGCATCGATTGTCTCATGAATCTGTAACAAAGCCAGGGCAATAAATGCTGCTAGCTCTCGTGTGGTTTCATCCGGCGCAGATTGTCTCATCAGCTCACGCATCGCCAGCACGGTTGCCTTTGTTAGTCGCGTCCGATCTTTCCCGGCGCTTTCCAGATTGATAACGCGTCCCATCAACATCTCCTCCAAAAATACAAGTGGCCCGATTATACCCCTGAAATTAACCAAAACTCCCGG
>CAZMMI010000028.1:22874-24071 GCA_964567255.1 uncultured Anaerolinea sp. | reverse complement strand
GACGCCTTCATCCGCTGGCTGGCGGCGGATACGATCATGCAGAACTGGGATACCTACGGCGCCATGGCCCACAACTACTATCTGTACACCGACCCAACCGACGGTCTGGTCACCTGGATCCCCTGGGACAACAACATGTCGCTCAGCGCAGCCTCGGGACCAGGCGGCGAGGGCGGTGGCAGAGGTGGTCGCATGGGCAACGTGCGCGAGCTTGATCTGGAATCGATCGGCGATCAATGGCCCCTCATTCGCTACCTGATGGACGACCCCATCTACAAGGCAAAATACCAGCAGTACCTGGAAGAAACCATCCAGGGCGCTTTTGAGCCGGAGAAAATGGCTGCCACCTACCAAAAATACCACGACCTGATCGCCCCCTATGTCGAGAAAGAGGAGCAGGGCTTTACCCAAATCCAATCCATGCAAACCTTCGACTCCGCTCTCGATGACCTGATCCGGCACGCCCAATCCCGCGCTCAAGCCGTGGAGGAGTATCTGGCTGGGCAGTAAATCCAATCGCAAAACCAAAAACACCGGTTTTCGGGCGATAATGCTAAAATTACCTCAGTCCCGGGTTAGCCCATACTAACCTGGGAGGAGGTATTTTCTCATGTCTATCGACTATGGCGTCCACCCGGCCGACCCTGATCATCCGGGCTTTCGCGAATGGTTGGTATCGGAAGGTGTCGAGATCCCCACTGAAAAAGGCCGCTTTCCAACCCTGGCGGAACTTCTCGAAGTCCTGCAAACCTTCGCCGGTCTCCCTGTAACCATCGATGAAATAGGTGGAACCCTGGTCAGCCTGGGCGACCCCGATCATCCGGGTTTTGCCCAGATGCATGGCGATATTGCCGCCGATGGGACCTATCATTTCTCATTCATTGGCTCCCGGAACCAGAACCAAACCATGGCCGAGATTCTAAAGAAACTATCTCTCCACTGCGGCCCTTTCGTTCTTCGCGAGCAATACGGGGCCACTCCTTTGCTCATCCAACAAGATACCGATCTGGACATGGCATTACAGGATTGGCATCGGCGCTTCAAAGAAAATTCCCAGGGATAATCCGTTAATCGACAGGTCGTCAACACTTTCCGAGGTGGTATGGAAACCAGCTACAAATCGTTCCAAGAAAGTGAAGTCAATAAATTCGCTGCCCGCGAAGCCGATTGGCGCAACGGGGCCATCGTCTACCAGGT
>CAZMMI010000028.1:0-22774 GCA_964567255.1 uncultured Anaerolinea sp. | reverse complement strand
ATAAATTCGCTGCCCGCGAAGCCGATTGGCGCAACGGGGCCATCGTCTACCAGGTCATTGTAGATCGCTTCGCTCCATCCGAAAGCCTGGACTCGAAGCTACATCTATACGCAGAACCTCGCACGCTCCGTTCCTGGAGCGAAGTTCCCACCCGCGGTCACAGTCTTCCCGAACATTATGTCTGGACGCATGAACTGGATTTTTGGGGCGGCGACCTCAACAGCCTGCGGAGCAAACTGGATTACATTGTAGATCTCGGCGCCGACGTACTCTACCTCAACCCCATCCACAAGGCCTCCACCAACCACAAGTATGACGCCACCGATTACATGGAAGTCTCGCCCGAGTACGGCACGCGCGACGATCTGACCGCGTTGATCCAGACCGCCCACGCATCGAACATGAAAATCGTCCTGGATGGGGTCTTCAACCACATGGGGCGTCAGTCGCCCATCTTCCAAAGCGCTTCAACCAACCCCAAAAGCCTGTATCGCGACTGGTTCTACTTCGGCGAGCAGTTCTCTCGCGACGTGCGCCTGTGGGCCAATGCCCCCAGCCTACCCGAATTGAACTTCGAGAATTTCGCCGTCCGCAATTACATCTATGGTGACCCCAATTCGGTGGTGCGCAGCTACCTTCGCCAGGGCATCGACGGCTGGCGACTGGATACCGCTTTTGAACTGGGCTACCAATACCTCGCCGAGTTGACGACCTCGGCCCACACCGAAAAACCAGGCTCGCTGGTAGTAGGCGAGATCTGGAACTACCCGCAAGAGTGGTTTCCAGCCCTCGACGCGGTCATGAACTTCACCCTTCGCGAGACACTCTTGCAATTCCTCAGCGGCAAACTCTCTCCGGTCATGGCCAGCCAATTCATCCAAAAAGTCATCACAGACGCCGGGATCGAGCCGATGCTCAAATCCTGGGTTCTTCTCGATAACCACGACCTCCCCCGTCTCACCGCCACCCTCCCCGACTTGCGCGACCGGCGCCTGGCCCAGGTGCTCCAGTTCACCCTGCCCGGCTCGCCCAACCTGTATTACGGCAGCGAGCTCGGGATGGAAGGCGGCGAGGATCCCGCCAACCGTGCCCCCATGCGCTGGGATCTGGTCACACCAGATAACGAAGTGCTTCAATGGTATAAGACTCTCACTCAACTTCGCAACGATAACCGCGCCCTGCGCATCGGTGACTACCGCACGGTTCTCTCCGAAAAGCTGCTGGCCTTCGAACGCTGCACCGAAAAAGCCGCCGAAACGCTCATCATTGTGGCCAATCCCTCGGAGGCAGAAGTGCACGAAAAGCTGCTTGTGCCTGACTCGCGCATCATGAACGGCACCCGTTTTGTCGATCTGCTCGGCAGCACCCAACCCAGTGTTCTCTTCTCCGCTGTGCTGGACGTCTGTGTGCCGCCCAAATCAGCCCTGATCCTTCAACCGCAGGTTGGCCCTTTCGACGGCTACACGCCTTATAAGCGCATCCCATAATCCTGGTCTATCTCTATCGATTGACTTCCCACAGAACCCGTTCCAACGCCCACACGC
Organism: uncultured Anaerolinea sp.; assembly: GCA_964567255.1. GTDB lineage: Bacteria > Chloroflexota > Anaerolineae > Anaerolineales > Anaerolineaceae > Anaerolinea. The sequence continues at coordinate 21,230 of CAZMMI010000028.1, read as the reverse complement.
CCACGCCCACCAGCAAGGCCACCACAAGGAACGGCAGCCGCACCTGGATGTTTTGCCCGACCGCGGCGACCATCAGCCCGCCGCCAACAGCCAAAGCCAGCGAACGCAGGTGACTGCTCCCGAATAAGCTATAGGACGCCTTGTCTGAGCCGGCATCGTTTGCAAAACGGATTTCCTCCAGCGCCAGATCCCATCCAGCCAGCCCAGCGGCGGCCCCAACCAGCATGAACAGCGCATTCACCTGGGCCACCAGACCGTAAGCTGCCAGGACCGTAAACACCACCAGTGCATAAGTCGCCATTCGCGCGAACGGCCACCGGCAGGTGAAAATCATCGCCAGCGCAGACAACAACGCCGCGGCGGTAACGGCAATCACCGAAACGGCCCTCTCCTGCACCGAAAGGGCCAGGCCTACTGACAGGCAGGCCGCCGCGACAAGCGGGCAGGCAAAACGGATCACACGAAAGAGCGTCAGACCATCACCGCGTTCCATCATCCCACTGCCCCTTTCTGCCTTCGAAGCCTGTCACCCTGCATATGCACAGGGTTGAGAGCCGCGCGCACCAGCGGGTACAGCGGTTCCCTCACCTGCCAATCAATCACCGGAACCTGCAATTGACTGATATCGCGCAACAGCAGGCCGCGCTCCAGGCGTGCCGTGCGACAGGCAAGGCCCGTTTCAACTCGCCCTTGCCACTGCCGCGGGGTAACTCCACCCACCTGGGACTTCCCTTGGGTTGAACCGTCTCCCATGAAGTCAAACGGGTCAGGGCTAATCAGCAGGCCTTGGTGGCCCGAAGCACGCAGCCGCAGGAAAAAAGTCCGATCGCTGCGCACCAGGGGAGAAATGACAATCAGCAGCGCTCGGCTAGAGAACATACGCAGCGGCAAGTAGTCCGAAAAGTCGGCGATTCCGCCGCCGCCAACCCGAGTATTGACCAGGCAGTGCATGATTTTGTTAAGCTGCACCTTGCCGTATCCGGCGAAAACGGGCTCCACTCTGCCACCGAACACCAGCATGCTCACCCGGTGACCCTGATGTAAAAAGGCCTCGGCCAGGGCCGCTGCCGCAGATGCCGTATGCTCAAACAGGGTGTCCTCCTCGCCGCTGGCTGAGTCGATGATGCTCAAATTCGTTTTCTCCCGCGCGTCCACAATCAGCCCTACATCGGCGATTTCTTCCTGCTCAAACTCCTTGGTGAAGAATTTTCGTGGGTGGCGGGCGGTCAACCGCCAATCCAACCAGCGCAGCGAATCTCCAGGCTGGTACTCGCGTACACCCCAAAAATCCGTCCCGCTGCCGCCTATCCGCGCCGGGATGGACCCTGGCGCGTGCAACGTGGAGCGCGGGCGCAACGACAGGCGGCGCATGGCTGCCACTTCCGGCAGCACCTCGATCTCGCCTGGCGCAGGCAATAGATATTCTGTGCTGACAACGCCGAGCGGATCGCTCACCCGCACGTGGACAGTCTTCCAGGCATAACTACCGCGCTTTTCACGGTAGGCATAGACCAATTGCGCCTCTTCTCCGGTCCGCAAAGCGCCTTCCCAATGCAGCGAACCATCAACAAGCACCAGCCCTTCCACGGGCGCATCGGTTAACACCACCCGGTCCAGCCTCTTCCCCAAATTGCGCAAGCTCACTCGAACTTCAACCAGAGGCGTGTCTTCGCCTTCCTCCCGGTCCCTTCGACGAACCTGTCGCTCAGCCTCCAATCGCACCATCTCGCGCGCCGGATACTGAAAAATCCCAACGCCTAAGTACGCCAGGAACAGCAGCGACAACCAGGCCAGCTCGCCACTGTGCGCGACCATCGCCGCCAGGAACAGGCCTGCCACCAGCAACGATAATGTCAACGCCTTGTTATTCATTATCCCTATTAAGCACAGGCACCGTAACCGCTCGGGCGATTTCACCGATCAACGTAACTTCCGACTTCTTCGTCCCCCACAAGCTGGGGTCAAGGATAATTCGATGGGCGAAGACCGGCAAAATAAATTGCTTAACATCATCCGGCATGACAAAGTCCCGACCCTGCAAGGCGGCCCAGGCGCGAGACATCTTGAGCAGCGCCAGCGATCCTCGCGGGCTGACGCCCACAACTACCTGCCGGTGGTGTCGCGATTCATCGGCCAGGTTGACAATATATCGGCGAACATCAGGGTCAACGTACACATCTTCTACGGCAGCACGCATGGCGAGGAATATTTCCGGAGAGATTACCGGCTGAAGTTGTACAACATCCTGCTTGCGTTCAGTCCGCCGCCGCAAGATTTCGTCCTCCTCCTCCACCTTGGGGTAGCCTATCGATAGGCGCACCATAAAGCGATCGAGCTGGGCCTCGGGCAGCGGAAAGGTGCCTTCATACTCAATCGGATTCTGAGTAGCGATCACGATGAACGGATGCGTCAGGGGCAGCGACTCGCCTTCCAGTGTCACCTGGTATTCCTGCATGGCTTCCAGCAGCGCCGACTGTGTCTTGGGCGAGGCGCGGTTGATCTCGTCAGCCAGCAGGACGTGGGTGAAGATGGGTCCTCTGCGCAGCACAAAGCGATTCTGGTTGCTGTCAAACACATAACCGCCGGTGATATCGCCGGGCAGCAAATCGGGAGTGAACTGGATTCGGCGAAAATCCATGCCCAGTGCGGTAGCAAAACTGTTTGCAATCAGCGTCTTGGCCAGACCGGGGAAGTCTTCAAGCAGAATGTGCCCGCCCGATGACAGAAAGGCTGCCATCAACATGCTCAAAGCCGCGCGTTTACCCACCACGGCCTTCTCAACTTCATCGATCACCTTGCCGCTCAACGCGGCCACCTGTTCAATGCTTACTGTTGTTTGAGGGTTCATAGTCATCAGGATTCTCCAGCATGGTTTCCATAAAATTTAGGACAATATCCACCGACCGGTGAAATTCGATCGTATCCCGCCCAGACCACCGGCGCCACCATTTGCGCGGCAGTGCCGGAAGTGAGCGGATTTTTTGAACGAATGTGAGTGGCTGATCTTTTGCCTGGGAGGCAAACAAGAAATCATATACGGGATCGGGAATAGGAATCTGGCGCTGACGAAGCATATCGTTGATTTCAGGAAATGTCACTTCCTGCTGTCGAGAGAAGAACAAACCGATCAACATCTGGATCAACTCACTCTTGAGTTGGTCGCGCCAATTGGGATAGTTGACCGCCAGTGTGATGCTGTTGAACCATTTTTCGATGTTCAGCACAGCATCATTTGGCGCAGCGACAGCCATCGCCACGGGCTCTGATCCGCGAACCACCAATCGGCGCGCCAACCAGAAAAGCGCAATCAGGATCAAGAAAGCCCAATAAATCCCCTGATCAATGCTCAAGATAAAGATGCGCAAGAACAACCAGACCGCCACCGAGAGCGGTTTGAGGACGTGTTCAATCACAAATGGCGCGAATAGGAAACCCAAGAAAATGATCACGGCAAAAATCAAAATTAAAAGTGCGACGCGCTGGCGGTCAGTCATTCTCGCCCTCCTTTCGCGTCTCTCGACTGTGCTGGATAATCGCTTCCAAGCAGGCAATGGCATTCTGTTCGTCGTCCACCCCCGGCTGCCAGCGGCCATAACGCACAGCGTTGAACAGGCCGGTGAGCTGCCGCACCGGCGCGGCAGGAAAGCCCTCTGCCTCCAACAGGTGTTCAAAGTCGCCGGTAGTCATAAACGACTGCCGCTGTATGCCGTGGTTTTCCTGGAGCGCATTGCTCATCTTGCGATAGCATTGCAAAATGACCTCGCGCAGGCTCATTCCAGCAAGCAGTGCCTGGCGCGCATTTTCTGCTTCTTGCTCAATCTGTAGCATGGTTTGCACAGGAGCCGGGCGAGCGCGAATGATCCAAACAGCCACCAGCACGGCGCCCACCGTCAAGACGATGCCCATGATCCATGTCAATAAGGGTGGCGGCGCATCCAAAGGAACCCGATCGATCACCATGGGGATGGGAGGCAATTCTTGTTCGACTTCCGTGACCTCACCAGTGGGTACCATCAGCGAGATTAACATCAGAACGCTGAGGATAGCCAGGCTAATCCCCACATAGCGAAGCGCGCGTTTGCGCAGCTCATTCCACGGGGTGCCGCGGATCACCTTATAGATGGTCCACAGCGCAACTCCCGACAGTGCGACCATCAACAAGGTGAAGAACAAGTTGTTAATTTTGTAGCCGCTGTTCTGCCCATCCCCCGAACCACCCGCCTTCAGAAGGTCTTTTTCCAGGCGCGGTATGGGCGCTCCGGGCTGGAGCTCTAATCCGGGCAATGCAATAGCAATCAGCGCCAGTGTGGCAGTGAAGAGCAGGAGAAAAAGAAGAAGTTTACGCCTGGTTGCGAGGGACACGTTTTTTGCCGGACAGCCGAATGATGTACTGCAAATATTATACGTGAGTTCAGAACATACACTAAATACAAAAACAACCGATTGATGTGCAGAATTTAACGCCTAAATAGTCCCCGATGAGTGAATAAACGCCCCTTGAAGGGTATCCGCTGTGTTTGCACCTGCCTGAATCCTGGCTTGTTTTCGCAAACAAGCGTATCATCATGAAGATCACCTCTACCGCCAGGAAAGCGAAACCAGCCCTATGAACACAACAGATCAAACCATCACAGCCCAGGAAAAAATCCGCAAGGATTTCCGCTGGAATTTCATCGTCAACATGCTAGATGGGACCAGCTACTGGTTCGGCGCTAGTTTCATGTCTACCGCGGTCATTCTACCGCTGTATATCAGCCATTTCACCGACAACCCCATCCTGATCGGCCTGATTCCCTTCTTCGGCACGGCCGGATATCTCATCCCGCAGTTATTCGCTGCCAATGTTGTAGAACAGGCGCCTGTTAAGAAATTTTTCCCGGTCAACCTGGGTTTTTTTCTCATGCGCCTGCCAATCTTTCTCCTGGCCCCGGCGACTTTCTTCCTGGCCGCCGACCAACCCATCTGGGCCATGCTGGCTTTCTTCCTTTTATACGCCTGGCACACCATAGGGACCGGCTGGCAAATTGTCGGCTATCAAGATATGATCGCCAAGATCATTCCGGTAGATAAACGCGGGCGTTTTTTTGGAATTACCAACTTCATGGGCAACGGAATGGGCATCCTCGGGGCGTTGGCGGTTCCGCTCGTATTATCCAGATTCCTGTTTCCTCAAGGTTTTGTGATCTCCTTTGCCATCGCGGGTGTGCTCATCTTTTTCTCCTGGTTCTTCCTCTCTCTCACACGCGAGCCCGCCGTCAAAAGCACTAAGCCTCCGGTCTCCCAATGGGATTATTTTCGGTCGTTACCCCAGGTCTTACGCAAGGATCACAACCTGCGCATGTACCTGCTGGCCCAAATCCTCTTTTCTTTGAATGGCATGGCCGCAGGATTTCTGGTAGTTTACGCCGTAAAAACCTGGAGCATGTCCGATGCGCAAGCCAGCGGATTCACCATCGTCATGCAGGTTGGGTTGGCCCTGGCAAACTTGTTCTTTGGTTTCCTGGCTGATCGAAAAGGTCACAAAATAAACCTGGAGATATGTATAATTCTGAGCACACTAGGGTTGCTGGTGGCTGTCGTGGCCCCCAGCCCGCTGTGGTTCTTTCTCATCTTCTTCCTGCGCGGGGCCATCGGCGCCGGGACATATATTTCGGGCGTTTCTATCGTGTACGAATTCACGGATGCCGAGAACCGCGCAACCTATATCGGCTTGGCCAATACCATCCCAGGGATCATGGCCGCAGTCGCTCCGCTCATCGGCGGCTGGTTCGCAGGAGCCGTCAGCTACCAGGCCATGTTCATCGTGGCAGCGATTTTTGGGATCATTAGCTGGGCGGTTTTACGTTTTGCCGTCCGCGAACCCCGGCACATTCTCCGATCCTGAATGGATCGGGCCAGAGAAAACCACCATATTAACTCCATCTATTCATGGAGCAACTCTGGATGATGCTCGGGTAGCCAGGAAACCAGAAAGTCCAGACCTCGCCGCCGGCTCTTTGACCGAATTCTTGCCCGCCACCGCGGCCAGTTTTGAACCAAACGTCTGAAGCCAATTAAACGCACAATCTCCGCGTAAGGGGCGTACTCAATTAGGCGCCTGGCGGCCCAATCCTGGTCCAACCGACCCATCACTTGCTTGCCATTCAAGATGTCTCCGAATGTCCCGGCATCGATGTCATAATCCCAAACATAGGGCAAACGCTCGTTCATAATTCGATTCTAGCACACTTCAATTTACTAACAGATGCTTTGCAACGGTCTAATATCGTATACTACAAGACAGGAAGCCCACTCCCATCCACTATGTCATCGCCAGCAGCGCTAATCCTAAACTCTCGCGGGCTGCATCGGTATACCTTTTGAAACTCTCTTGCGAAATGGGACGAACTACAATAGCCCAACAAAGAGGCAATTTCTGCGATACTGTACTCATCCACAGCCAACAAACGCCGGGCTTCTTCTAGCTTCAGCTTGCGAACGGTTTCCTTGAGGTTCGCGCCCACCTCTTTCTTGAACAAGGCCGACAAATAACTCGGATTGAGCTTCACCGCCCTGGCAATTTGTTCCAAACGGCAGGGTTCGTAGAGATTCTGGCGTACATACTGGAATGCGCGCATGATAGGGAAAGAATAGCGAGAACTTTTGGCTGCCTTGACCAGTTCGGCGTAATTTCTGACTACCTGGATTGCCAATTGGCTGACCTCTTCTCGGGTGCCACACTCTTCCATCTCAAAAATTGAATAATCGCTAAGCGCATAACTGTTCTCTGGATCCACTCCCAGCGTGATTGCGTGGCGGCAGATCACTGTCACCAGGCAGATCATCATGTTCTTGATGGACCGCAGTGGGTCTGCCGCCAGTTCATACCGGCCCAGGCTCTCGGGAGCCAGATATTGTTCCAGATCAATCTGCTCATTAAGCAGCATGGCCAACCAGACCTGTTCCAACTCGGGGGAAACATGCTGATATCCAGCCATCTTCAATTGTTGAATTGCGCGATTGAGTTTCTTGGATTGCATGGATTGGCCTAAAATTTTTGCCGAAATCTAAAAAATATATCCATATCATAACCGCCATTTTGTTATTATTCAACGTAGAATAGATGAATTCCACAAATTCCTGAAAAAGGATCCCCAATGATCAAACAATCCCTGTCCGGTAACTGGCAAATGCGTGAAGTGACCACCAACGAATGGCTGCCCGCAATTGTACCCGGCGGCAACTTCACCGACTTGATGACCGCCGGAAAAATCCCCGACCCATTCGACCGTGAAAACGAAAAGCAGGTGCAGTGGGTGGCAGACCGCGATTGGGAATACACCCGCCAGTTTGAGGTGAGCGACGACCTGCTTAGCGAGGATCACATCGAACTGGTTTGTCACGGACTGGATACGCTGGCCGAGGTCACGCTCAACGGTCAACTCCTGGGAACAACCAACAACATGTTCCGCACCTATACCTGGGAGGTGAAGAGCGCTCTCCAGGTAGGCCAGAACACCCTGTCAATCATCTTCCGCTCTCCAGTTGCTTACGTTGACAAGCGCCAGCAGGAGCGCAAACTGCCCACTGCGATGAACGGCGGCATGGCCCACCTGCGCAAAGTGCAAAGCCACTTCGGCTGGGATTGGGGTCCGCGCCTGCCCGTTAGCGGAATCTGGCGCGAAATCGAACTCCGTGGGTATACTGCCGCCCGGCTCACCGACGTTCACCTCCGCCAGCGCCACGAAGATGGGCGGGTAACCTTGACCGCCGATGCGCAGGTAGAAACATGGCAAGCAGGCCATTTCTCCCTGTACATGAAATTGACCAGCCCAGACGGCTCAGTTCAAGGTACACAAGCTCCTCTCGATGCGATTACAGCCAGCCCACAGAGCCTGAGCGTCCAGCTTTCTCTGGAAGTAGAATCGCCGCAACTGTGGTGGCCCAATGGGCTCGGCCAACAACCGCTGTATCAAACAGAAGTCACCCTGGTAGCGGACGAGCGAACCCTGGATGCGCGTCCCTTCCAGGTGGGGCTGCGCCGCCTGGCGCTGCGTCAGGACCCGGATGAGTGGGGCAAGACCTTCACCTTTGAGGTGAACGACGTACCCTTGTTTGCCAAAGGCGCCGACTGGATCCCCGCCGACTCCTTCCCTACCCGACTGACCCCCGAGCGCTACGAGCGCTGGATCCGCGACTGCGCCGCCGCCAACATCAACATGCTGCGCATCTGGGGCGGCGGATATTACGAGAACGAGGCCTTTTTCGATGCCTGTGATCGCCACGGCATCCTGGTCTGGCACGACTTCATGTATGCCTGTGCCGCCTACCCCTTCGATGAGCCCGCCTTCCTCGAAAACGCCCGCCTCGAAGCTGCGGATGCTGTTCGCCGCCTGCGGCATCGCGCCTGCCTGGCCTTATGGTGTGGTAATAACGAGATCGAAATGATGTGGGGGCTGTTCCAACGGAACAAATCCCTCACCGCCGCATGCGACAGCTTCTTCTATCATCAGTTACCCGAATGGGTGGCCGGGTTAGATCCAGACCGCCCCTATTGGCCCAGTTCGCCCTCTTCAGGCGAATTCTTAAAGCAGACCAACAGCGACGCATACGGTGACACCCACCTATGGCAGGTCTGGCACGGGCTGAAGCCCTTCACCTTCTACCGCAAGCGCATGACCCGCTTCGCCAGTGAATTCGGCATGGAGGCCTTCCCCGACATGGAAACCATCGCCGGTTTCTGCGCGCCCGAAAATTTCAAATTAGACTCGGTCACCATGCGCCACCACCAGCGTTCGGTGGGCGGCAACGACAAAATGCTCTACTATCTGGCCGAACGCTTCCGCTTCCCACGCGATTTTTCGGATCTGGTGTACCTTACCCAGGTACAGCAGGCTGAAGCCATCCGCATCGGCGTCGAGCATTGGCGGCGAAACTTCCCCCGCTGCAGCGGCGCGCTCTACTGGCAATACAACGACTGCTGGCCGGTTGCCTCGTGGGCCAGCGTGGATTACAACGGCGCCTGGAAAGCTCTCCACTATGCCGCGCGGCGCTTCTATGCTCCTGTAACCCTATCTTTGCTGGATGAAGGCACTCAAGTGGGCGTGTACGTAGCCAACGACCTACCCCAACCCTGGAGGGGGTCGATGCGCTGGACTCTCGAAACGCTGGACGGTGAAAAGATCGACTCCGGACTCATGGAATCCAATGCCGAACCGCTGCGGTCCACCTGCCTGCGACAGTTTGATTTCGCCTCCCAGTTGAAAGCCCACGGCAAAAACAACCTGATCTTCACCGCCGCCCTGTACGAAGGAGACCGGCGCGTTGCCTGGCAAATCGCGACCTTCGCGCCCGAAAAAGACATGCAACTACCCGACCCATCCCTGGAATGGACTCTCGCCGGCGAGGGGATTGACCTGACCATCACGCTCACCAGCCGCCGCCTGGCCCGCTTCGTCTGGCTGCGTTTTGAAGGCGCGCAGGTCGTCTTCAGCGACAACTACTTCGACCTGCCAGCCGGCTGGGCGGCACAGATTCATTGCCCGCTCCCCGCCGGCTGGACGGTGGATCAGGCTCGCCAGGCACTGCGCGTGCGCTCCCTGGCTGATGTGGCTCCCGGCGGATCCCCCTTCTCCGACCGCCTCCAGCAGATATGGATCGGGTTGAAACCCATCAATATCGCGATGCGCATCGCGATGGGCAGGTAGAACTACTCAATATCCCTTGAAAAAATAAGCTGCGTTAGGAGCCGCATCGTAGATCACGTGTGGCCCCTATTCGCAAGCTTTTCCATCTAGGTAGCAAGTGGACAACTGTGGGGCAGCCGACAGAATCTTGCCTTACCTATTTCGATTGCGCCAACAACCAGGAATACAGCTCGGGATCTCGGTAAACCAAACAGGAGATATTATTGGTCATATCCTCCTGTACAGTCAACTGTGCATTTCCTCCACAGGCATTCACCGCATCCACCAAGTCCCTTTCCACCTGAACCGGCACCACCGCATCTTTGCCTCCATGGAAGGCCCATATAGGCACATCGCTGAGCGCACAAATATTATCCGGAACTTCAAAGGGGTCCCCAACATACCCGCCGATCGGCACCAGCGCTGCGAAGTATTCTGGCTTATGCAATCCAATCATCCAAACTCCGTTCGCGCCCATACCATCGCCAATCAGGTATACCTGCTTTTCATTCACCGGATAGGCTGTTTGAATTTGATCCAGTAGAATCAAAAGCCGGTTAGACATTTCCTCTTGTGCCCAGAACTCATAACCACCATCTCCAACTGGCGACACCACTATAAAAGGTAGATCTCCGCGGTTATCCAGTTCACTCGGAAGAGCTTCTTCTTTGAGTCTGTCTATCGGCGCACCCCGCAGGTAAGCTCCATGAAGAAAAACGATCAAAGGCCATTCCCGCGTGGGCTCTTCCCCATAATCCTCCGGCAAGTACAGCAGAAAATCCAGACCGGCTTGCTCAGAAGAAAAGGGATGCTGGCCAATTTTTGGTTCCGACGACAGAACCGGGTACTGCGCTTGCTCAATCACCGTGAATTCCACTTTATGTTCATACAAGCCCGGTTTATAAACCTTGATCCCGTTATCTACATCGATACCAGACGACCACGCCAGGCGGAGCACGTGTTTGCCTGGCGTCAGGTTCTTTAAATCTATTAACCAGCGTCTCTCAAGATTGTCATCACCGTGCTGGAGGTAGGCAAATTCTTCCCATGGATAGCTCGCCACATCGACCGGGACTCCGTCAATGGATAACTCCCAGGCCATTGACCGCCAATTGGTTAGAAAATGTCCCTCCCTTGCCAACCAGCCAAATGAAACCGTGATTCCGGACATTTGCGGCACATCACAGGACACCTTACTCGAATTCGGTTCCAGGCTATCAGGCATGGGCTCACAATAATCCCATAATGAGAGATAGGGCAATGTGGGCGAACTTTGTTCTACGGTCATCTCGCCGATACGGCCCCCTGGTTGCACTATACCCGTAACTGGAACCGAGATAGACTTCTGCGGTATACCGCAAGATGAAAGAACCACAGCCCAAACAATCCCAAGACTGACAAACTTCAAGGTTTTCATGGCCAATTCCCTTCTTTCAACCGCCGATTAGATGAAACGAGCGGCTACCGCGAAATCCGGTGAATCAACTGCCATGATTCATTGTATACACAACTTATAACAAATTCAATCCGTTGATCTCTTTATTCCATCGCCCTCACGGTCACAATTCCCTCTCCAGCAGCCCACTGGTGGATGTTCTCGCGCTTAATTGCCGCCGCCATCAAGCCGGGGAACTGATCGGGGCTGCACGCAAAGGTCGGGATGCCTAGCGCGTCGAACTCAGCCGCGATCCCGCGATCAAACGATGGCGCCCCCTTATCGCTCAGCGCCAGCAGGGTGATGAACTGGATCCCGGCGTTGACCAGCGTCTGCGCCCGGCGCAGTATTCTGGCCCGGTTCTCCTCTTCATACAGATCGCTTACCAGGATCAAAATGGTATCCTGCGGCGTGCGCACCAACCCCTGACAATAAGCCAGCGCTCGCTCGATATCATTCCCGCCGCCCAACTGCGCCCCAAACAACACATCCACCGGGTCTTGCAGGTCGGGGGTCAAATCGACCACGTGCGTATCGAAAACGACCAGTGAAGTGCGCACCGCGGAAATCGAGGCCATCACCGCGGCGCAAATCGAGGCATACACCACCGAGGTTGCCATCGAACCGGATTGATCCACGCACAGGATCACGTCTCGCAGGCTGGAAGATGTTCGCTTGCGTCCAAAACCAATCCGCGTCACCGGAATAATCGTCTTGTAATCCTTCTGGTAGTGCTTCAGGTTTGCCCGGATGGTGCGCTGCCAATCCATGTCGCTGTGCCGCGGACGGCGATTGCGCACCGCCCGATTCAAACTGCCCAGAATCGATTGGCGCAGCGGTCCTTCCAATTTCTTTTCCAAATCCTCCACCAACTTACGCACCACCATCCGCGCCGTCTCCCTGGTCTTCTCCGGAATGACCCGGTTCAGCGAGATCAGCGTGGACACCAGGTGAACATCCGGCACAACTGCTTCCAGCAATTCGGGCTGCAGCAGCATCTGGCGCAGGTTAAGCCGCTCCAGGGCGTCTTTCTGCATCACCTGCACCACCGAAGTCGGAAAGTAAGTGCGAATGTCGCCCAACCAGCGCGCCACACCCAGGCGCGTTTCGCCGCGGCCCGACTTCTTCTCCTCCGAGTACAACTCCGCCAGGGTACGGTCCATGCCCAGATCTTCAGAAGCGCTCAAGGCAAAGCCTGTCCCGTCTTCCTCACCACCCAAAATCAGCCGCCAGCGGCGCAGGCGTTGCTCGGCGGAATGGCCATCCGGTTGCATATCGGTCATTGCTCAATCCTCATTGATCAGCACTGCTCTCTCCGCCCAGGATAAACGCCACCAGCGTCAGCGCTTTCTGCGCCCTGACCGGGTCCACTTCCATCTCGCCAGTCTCCACGACCATCAAGCCGTTGTTCTTGGCCAATTCGCCAATCTGGCGACGTTCGGCAGATGAGAACGTGCTGAACACCCGCCGCAGCAGCGGCAGAACTGCCCGGAACTGCTCTTCGGGGAGTTCCACCATCCAGGTGTCCATCAACTGCCACAGGCGCGGGTGGTGAATCAAGGCCTGCCCGCTGCCGTAGAAGAACCCCTCCACCCACGCCGCAGATTGCCCCGTGGGCGTTCCCGGCGAAAGGGCCTGGCTCATGCGCCAGGCGGCGGCCTCTTCCTGCGGCGCGCGATCAAAGATCAGCCGCGCAGCCCGTCCCCGCACCAGCCCGTGCACGCGCTCCTGGTCGGCCAGATGCGTCAACGCGCCTGTCCAGGCCTGCTGGTGCGCTTCGTTCTGGATCACTGCCAGGGCGCCCTGCACCTGGTTGATTTTCTCAAACATCTCCCCCGCCGCCTCATCATCGAGCGACTGGCAAGCCGCCGGCAGCCCAATGCAAATGCGCTCTACAAGCTCATTGACCACCTGAGCAACCATACTCGCATCGGTGTTGCGCACATTGCCGTAGCGCAGCACATTGGCCAGCGGCGGCAGGGCTTCCATCAGGTGCAAAATGTCGCTACTGATCGCCGCTGCCTGCTGCACCCGAGTCAGCAAACCAGGAATCGCCTCGGGCAAATCAGCCAGCAGAGCCCCTTCCACCAGGCGGGTCAAGACCGGCAGCTCCGTCGCCCGGGTTGCCTCGGCCTGTACCTTGTTGGTCGCCGCTTCCAGTACCGTGTTCCCCCACAGACTGGCTTCGATCACCACCACAGCGAACTCAGGTTTCCATTCCACCTGCCAAATCTCGTGGAAGGTGCCCTTCGCCCCACGCGCCTCGCGCAGTTGCCCCCAGGGGATTCCCAGCAACCCCAGGCGGTGCAGCAACTGGCTGCGCTCCAGCAACAGCGGTTTGCGCAAATCCAGGTCGATTGTTTCCGGTGATGCGCTTAACTCCAGGCGTAGACGCTTCTGCTGGGCAGCCAGGTCGCGCTGCAGGGGCACCGTCGGCGCCGAATCGGGGATGCGGCCCATTTTCTGCGCCACCAGCAGCTTCTCACCGATCAAGCGCATGGGCGCATCGTCGCCAAAGCACATCACCGCTTGCACCGCTTCCAGCAGTTCGGGCAGTCCTGGCAAAGGCCGCTCGCGCAGCGCCGCCAGGGTGTCTGCCAGGCGGGTGGCTTCAATGGCGTGGGCCGGAGAAACGTACAGGTCTTCGGCGCGCAGCATCTGGGCTACCTTGACCATCCACTGCTCCACAACCTGCTCATCCGTTTGCCACAGATGCTCATACCACCCCGGCGAGTTGATCCCCGCCCCGTATCCGCTGAACCTTGCCAGCCGGTCGTACGTCCACGGCACCCATGTAACGGCCACATCCTGCTTCGGCAGCCCTTTGAGCAACTTCGTGTCCTCGGAAAAGCGCTCCAAATCCGCCAGCACCGGCGCATGCCATGCCCCGCACACTACGGCGATGCGTTGATAGCCTTGCGCTTGCCCGGCGCGGAGTATCTCTCGCATGGCTGCCTCGCGCAGCAAATCCCGCTCGCGCACCCCGCCCGGCAATCGCTCGGCTTCTGTTCGCAGCGCGGTCATCAGCTCTAAAATACCCTCAAAAACACTGCCGCTCTCCCGGCGCTGCTCCACAAAATGCTCCCACCAGCGCTCCCCGTCCGAATACCCGGCGGCTTCTGCCACCATCGCAAAGGGGTCAAGCCCTTCGCCTTTATCCTCCGGGGTTTCTACGCCCAACTGATGAGCCTGCCGCAGGTCCATGAAGCGCACCGGGATTCCAGCCCGCAGCCCAAAAAGAATCGCCTGCCACTCCGGCGAAAATTCGGCGAAAGGATAATACACCGCTTCCTGAGGCCGGTCAGGCAGGGTGAGCAGCAAAGCAACCGGCGGGACCATTTCCGCCAGCCCCGCCAACGGGATCATCCCATCCGCGTCCGGCGGACCCTCCACCAGCAGCAGGTCGGGGCGCAGCTTTTCCAGCTCCGCGCGCAGGCTGCGCGCTGAACCGGGGCCGTGGTGCCGGATGCCAAATACAGTCACCATGCCTTACTCGTTCAAATCCTTGCAAGCCCGGTACAGGTCTTTCCAGTCCTTGCGTTCTTTGGCCACGGTCTCCAGGTACTCCTGCCACACGATACGGTCCTGTACCGGGTCCTTGATCACCGCGCCAACCAAACCAGCTGCCACATCATGAGCACGCATTTTGCCATCGCCAAAATGAGCCGCCAGGGCCAGCCCGTTGTTCACCACCGAAATCGCCTCTGCCGTTGAGAGCGTCCCGCTGGGGGTCTTAAGTTTGGTTTTGCCATCTCCGGTGACCCCACCGCGCAACTCGCGGAAAATGGTCACGATACGGCGGATCTCCTCCAAGGCCGGTGGCTCGGCAGGCAGTTCCAGGGCCCGTCCCAGGCTCTCCACGCGCCTGCGGACGATATCCACCTCCTCGTCCAGGCTGGCAGGCAGCGGCAATACCACCGTGTTGAAACGCCGGCGCAGCGCCGAGGACAGCTCGTTCACGCCCTTGTCGCGGTTGTTGGCCGTTGCGATCACGTTAAACCCTTTCACTGCCTGCACTTCGCTGTCCAGTTCTGGAATGGGCAGCGTTTTTTCCGAAAGGATGGTGATCAAGGTATCCTGCACGTCCGCCGGGATGCGGGTCAACTCTTCCACCCGAGCCAGCTTCCCCGCTCGCATGGCGGTCATCACCGGGCTGGGCGTTATAGCCCGTTCACTGGGGCCTTCCGCCAGCAGCAGCGCATAGTTCCAGCCGTAGCGGATGGACTCCTCCGCCGTCCCGGCCGTGCCCTGGATGAGCAGGGTCGAGTCACCCGAGATGGCCGCGGCCAGATGCTCCGACACCCAGGTCTTGGCCGTTCCCGGCACCCCCAGGAGCAGCAAAGCCCGGTCGGTGGCCAGGGTGGCAATGGCAATTTCAATCACCCTGCGGCTGCCGATGTACTTCGGCGAAACCACAAAGCCATTTTCTAGCTTACCACCCAGCAGGTAAGTGGCCACCGCCCAGGGAGAAAGCTTCCAGTTCGGCGGTCGCTGGCGTTGATCCGTTTTCGCCAGCTCGGTTAGTTCCTCGGCAAACTGCTGTTCTGCATGTTCTCGTAATAATGCGGGCATAAACTCTCCTTTGTTCTGGTCTACTCCGCCAGGCTGCGCTGGATCTCGGAGCGGAAATTCAAACCTTGTGAAAACTGTTGGACATAGGTTTGCCAAAAACCCTTCATATCATTCGGCCAACCGCCAGATAATTCCGTACACAGCTCGACCGGGATATAACGGGCAAAATTAGGCAAAGCTGCCGGCAGGTAATATCCCTTTCCACCGGCCTGCCGTTGCGCGCTGCGAATCACCGCGAGCGCCAGCTTCTTTGACCACGGGCGGTGATAATGGGTCAGTATTGCAAAAAGCGCGCTTCTATCATCCAACTCCTGGAACACCGGCTTAATCGCCCCCAGTACCATTCTTTCCATCTTTTCCGAGCTCACCATCAAGATCAATTCATTCAAATATTCTCCATCCAATAAGCGTGAGTCCTGCCGGTTCACTATCCAGAAATCAACCAGCGCTTCCGCCCATTCTGGGCTACCTGCGTTCCGAGCAGCCAACTGCCAGCCTAACAACAAGGCCTCTTTCCACTCGCAGCCCAGTGCCGCGGCAATGAGCTTTTCTGGCGGTCGATTTAACTCCCGAGACCAGCGCATAGGCGGAACCAGCGAGAGGATCTGCGCCAGCAGGTTGGCCTTTTCACCCATATCCTTACGCAGCGCCGTACCACCCAACCCGTCTCGTTTGGCTGCCGCATCCAAGCCTTCGGGCAAGTGCGCCTCCAAACGGTCCCCCATCAAAAAGCGGGATTTCAACTGCACCAGCGGCCTGGCTCGCTCCCACATCCGCCGTGCAAAGCGCGACTCTTCCAGGCCCATCAGCAACCCGCGGGCAGCCTCGCGCACTTCTTTGCGCTTGTCATCCAGGCACGCCTCCAGGAAAGGCTCGTCCGCCATGCTCAAACCCGCTTGCAATACGCGCACAAAGGCCGCCCGCTCTTCGGGGGGCTCGCTTTGCCAGGTTGCTTCCATCCAGGCGCGCGCCGTGGCCGGGTCCTTCTCGCGGATTTCTTCCAGAGCAGCCAACCGTTCAAGCCGCGTACCGTGCTCCCAGGCGTCATGCGCCTCCCGCCCCAGCGCATAGGCCCAGGATGGGTTGCTTTCCGCCAGCCAGCGCCCGCGCGCCCCGCTCACTTTCACCACCAACGGGCGCAATTCGCTCTTGCCCAACCCCAACAACGCCGGGATCGTTTCCGGCGGCACGCTCATTCCACGCTGCGCAATTTGCCCCAGGAACTCGGGTAAAAGAAAAGCGTTCTCTTCCTCCAGGGTGCGTTTCAGCAAGGCAACAGCACGATCGGGCAGCGGGCGCAGGGTTTCGGACGCACAAGGTGCGCGCTGCTCGGTCACAATCTGCGCAACCACCCCGCCCATTTGGGCGGTTCCCAAAGCCGCCGCGGCAGCCAAAACAGCTGCATCCAGGTTATTCGCAGGCAAAGAGACGCCTTCAACCTCCGGTGGCGGAAAGCCGTTCCCGGTTCCCAGCATGGCGCTTTGAGCCAGCGTGCGCAGCGTGCTCACAGGCTGACCATCCTTTGCTTGTCCCAGGCTGCCTGCGGAGTAAGAGCGAAACCATCCCAAAGGCAGAAAACCGTGATTGGGCGTCCACCGGAGAGGGCATATAACTCCCACGGAGCAGCATATTCCGCCGCCAGCGGCAGCATGCGCGCCTCCCGATCACCCAGCGCCCAGTTCTCGCCAATGCGCAGTGGCGCCACATCTTCCAGCACCACCGGGAAAACCTCCAACCACGGATTTTTTCCCAGCGCGGCGGCGCATTCATCCAGGAATGCCCCCAGGGTCGAGAAGCCTTTTGGCGCAAACACCGGGCTCGCCAACTGCATCTGCTTAAAAATTCCGCGCAGCGGGTAGGCCCCAGGGAAGAACACCAATTCCCCTCTGGCAACCAGCCCAGGGGCAAGGCTGGTATCCATCGGCTGGTTGCGATGAGCAAATTGCAAAATCTGTGCGGCGCGGCGACTTTCCTTTCCCCATAGCCAGTTCACCTGCGTGCGCAAACCCGTTTTCTCGTCTTCGTACGTGCGCGTCGACAATACCAGCCAATCGTCCAACACTCCAGCGTTGTTTTGGAGCAGTTCTTCCTGGTTGACGTTCCAACCCAACAGGTAGCGCACATCTGCTTGCGATTCAACCGGCAGGCTGTCCAGCTTTTGGTAAGCCTGGGCCAGCAAGTATAGACGCCCCATGCGCCACAACAGCTTTTGCGCCCAATCCGGCCCCGCTTTGGGTTGCAGTCCCATCTCGCGGATCAAGCGGGCCGCGCCAGGCAACTGGCTGTCGACCATACGGGCCGCGGCCTCTTCCCAATACGAAGCCGGCGCAGTCTGCGCCGCGGCCAGCCCCAGGCGGGCCGCATCTTTCAACCACTGCTCCAGCGCTTCAATGCCACCTCCAACCAGCTTTTCCCGTTTTTGGGCTCGCCGGGCTGCATCTTTCTGGCGCGCTTCCGGGTCAGGCTTCTTCTCGCTGCGCTTTTCGGCGGCTTCACTACGCGCCGCCCGTTTTTCCAACCATTCACTCACCCATGCAGGTGGGTTTCCCGCAGGAATCTTTGCCGACGAAGCAGCCAGCAGCATCAAGGCCAGGGCATGCTTGCAGGGAAACTTCCGGCTGGGGCACGAACATGCCGTGCCATTGTTCGAAAGATCGACTCGCACCTTGTAGGGCTCTTTGGCGCTGCCTTTACACTCACCCCACAACGCCAGATCATCCTTGCCCAGGGATACCCAATGCCGCTCATTGGCCAACCCTTGAGCTGCCCGCAGGGCGGCTGGGTCGGGGGCGAGACTGGATACCTGATCGATGGTGAGGTTTGGCATGGAAGCAACAGCAATGTAAGAAAGGTACGAAAGGCCTTCAGGAATAAACTAAGTTTGACTCAAAGCGCGTTCAAGCAAATCCGCAACCCCTAACTCGTTTGCTATGGTGTTCAAGTAGTCCATATCCAATGAGTCTTTTTGAACTTTGAAAACATCGCCAATATCCCGCCATTGTCGTTCTGAGGTTTCACCACCCATTCGATACCATTCCATTTTTGCCAGGAGAATATCTTCTGGACTGCAAAATATCGCGCTTCTCTTTGGTCTATTGGAAAGGTTCACCTTACCAGAACGGGAGAATTGGATTTGTTCAAAATGCCGATCCCGAGACACAAATATATCTACTTTGAACATACTTTCCCTGTGGATGATATTAAAGCTGGTCCGCCCTGCAATGGCATCAGCAACCATCTGATCATCCACGTAAAAGTCATCTTTCAGCGCGGAAACAAAGGCAGGAACTTTCTCCGCTGACAGTTCTGCAATAATGTCCGAATTCTGTGTTGAACGAACTGTACCATACAAAGTACTGGCTAAAGAACCACCGATAAAGTATGGCACCGCTAAGCGTTCAAAAACTGCCGTGACTTGAAGAGTCACCTTGATAGGCTCAAGAAGTGGCATGGCGCTCCCCATACACTTTCCGAGCCAGGTCCTCCCCCAACAGTAAATCTGCCAACCTGCGCAGCAACTCTTCCTCACTCGCCTTAGGAAAACGATCCCGTAAACCAGTCAAAGCCAACAGACGTACGGTTCTGTTGAGCTCGGTCAGCATTTGCATTTTCCGCCAGGGCGGTATTTCACGCAGTAAATGAATCTGCAATTCTTCCATCTGGGGGTGAGTATCAGACAATCCTTTCACCACCTTAGTATAGCATGAGATTTTTGTCCGATATTTATCAATGCCATGAGTCAAATAAGGTGACCTTCATTTTAGGCATCCACAACTCCATCGTATTCCAGCCGCTGGAGCATCTCCCGGCCCATCGCCGACACTGCTATATCCGTCAGCACCGGGTACTCTTCGCCCAATAAGGGATGCGGTTTTGTGCCCAACGCCAGCACCCCCAGGTCTCGCAGTGGCTCAGCCACAACCATCCGCATTTCACTGTGGAAACCCAGCCGGCGATCGATTGTGTCACCCTCCTGCGCCTGCGCGGCTAAGACCCCCATGAGTTGGTCGGCAAATAACTCATAGGGCAGCGGGTTTTGTTGCGGTATGCTCAGCAAGTGCTTAAGAACGATTGGCCGGATATACTGCGTGGGATAATCGGCAGGGCCAATCCCCGCAGCGATACCCCAATTCGCCTTCGTCCACCACGTATAGAACAACTCCCAGACTTGCGCGCCTTCCGGCAATTGTTGAAAATCCACCCCCAGGTCAGTCACCCGCCAGCGTCGTCCCGGCCCGCCCTGCACCCACCCGGCACACGCCGCCAAGATGTGCAGGAATTGCAACGGCCACACCTCGGCAGAACTCTGCACCTTCAAGAAATTACTTTCGTTCTCGCTTTCAAATGAGATCGGCTGGGTAAAATTCGCACAAATTGCCGCCCCAACCTTTACCGGCAAATTCCCTGTTGACTGAGTGCCAATCACCCGGTTAGCCAGCAGATAATCAAGCAAGGCGTGCATATCGTGACGCAAAGGCAGCCCGCTCGCCTCAGTATGGAATTTCTGGCTGAAAGCCTCCAACCAGGCTGCGTCCACCGCCTTTACCTCCCCCACGACCACATCAATGTAATCCGGCTCATAAGCCCAGTCGCTGGAATCCAACGTTTCACGGTTCTTCAGTTTTCGCAGCTTCCGATTGACCTCATCCAAATCAAAGAAGTCCGGGTCAAATGCTCCGCCAAACCACTCCACATAAGTTTCGTGTTGTTTATGCTGGGGATCACGGATTGCTTCAAGAAAAAGACCGTATCCGGGAAAGCCTCCTACATCTTCGGGCGGGCAAGCCCGGGCTCCACTCAGGCACACCGGATTGCGCATTTTGGGGTCGGGTGGAAGAATTTTTTCCAGCACTACTTTATGTGCCCAACTATCCCCAAAGTCATACTCATAGAATATTTTTCCGCGTTCTTTCAACTCCAAATCTTTCAAACGCACTTCCCACTCATCCAGAAAGTCCAATTCTCCGTTTTCATCAAACATCGGGTCGGTATAATTCACGCCGCCAATTTCAAAACGGTGCAGATGCGAGTTGGTCCAACCCATCACCGCCTGGATGACCTCGTGCAACCTGCCTAGCCGGATGATCGCCGGCACCTGGATGCGCCGCCACACGGTTGGACGAACATCCTCCAGACAGACTTTGAACTGATAGATTGGGGAATGCTTGGAAGGCATCGAAATACGCGCTCCACTTCAAGCGAGTCTACTTTTTTACGGCCGCCCAGACGGAAAATCGAGGCGTCTAGATCATCGACCTCATACTGAGCAGTTACGTTTTCTATTGATAAGTTTAGCAGAGGTCCGTATTTTCCATATAATGCCTGAGTAGACCAATCTTTAGAGTCCTCCCACTTTAGTTTGTTGGTAGTAGCCTCGCACACATCACCGGCATCACCGGATTTCCGACTTGCAATCCACAATCCCTGTTATGATTAAGCCAAAATCATCTGGGGAGGAAGAAGAATGGCAACTGATCGTCCGTTAAAGATATTAGGTGTCTCTGGAAGTCTGCGCCAAAAATCGTATAACACCGCGCTTTTGCGCGCTGCTGCTGAGC
>CAZMMI010000027.1:23423-25287 GCA_964567255.1 uncultured Anaerolinea sp. | reverse complement strand
CAACGGGCTCGGGGACCGAGCATCTACAAGGCGGAGGTTGTGCCCCCATGCACCCACACGGGGCGGAAGAGGGATTGGTCAAAGCCAGAGAGCTGGTCGGGATGGGTGGCGAGTAGGGCGGCTTCGACGCGCAAGGCGTCCTGGCGCAGTTGAGCCACGTCCACGCCACGGCATTGATCGGGGAAGGGCTCTAGCCAGACTTTGCTATAGCGCAGCATTTTGACCGCGCCGCGATAGTTGCCGCGGCGAATATGGTAGTAGGATACGCCGACTTGCAGAATGCCGCGGTATAACTCGCGGATGGGACCTTTTTCGGCGCGCCAGGCCAGCTCCAGTTCTTCATGCGCGGCGAAGTAATCCCCGGCGTTGAACAGGCGGATGCCTTTCAGGGCCAGCGGATGCAGGTCGCCGCTGCAACAGTCAGAGAGGTTGGAAGGGGGCCAGGGGGTGGTGGGCATGGGAGAATTATAAACGACGAGAGATCGATAGCGTTATAATTCAATGAAGGTCGAAAATCTTCCTACATCGAGGCGATTATGCTGGATTGGGTCACGGACGATCAAATTCTTCCCCTCAGCCTGGAACACAACTTTTGGACCTGGTCGGCGCAGGCCAAGGTCAAGCCGATCCCGGTGAAGCAAGCCAAGGGCGTGTACTTTTGGGACACGCAAGGCAAACGCTACCTGGATTTCAACTCGATGGTCATGTGCGTCAACATTGGGCACGGCGACGAGCGGGTGATTGAGGCCATTGTGCAGCAGGCTCGTGAGCTGCCTTTCGCTGGGCCGGGCATGGCCACGCGCCCGCGGGCCGCGCTGGGACAGTTGCTGTCCGAAATCCTGCCGCAAGGCCTGAACCGCTATCTTTACACGCTGGGCGGGTCAGACGCCAATGAGAATGCCATTAAGCTGGCGCGAGGGTACACGGGAAAGTTCAAGATTCTCTCGCGCTTCCGCTCCTATCACGGGGCCGGCTTTGGCGCGATGGCAGCCACCGGTGATCCGCGCCGCACCGCCTGGGAGCCGAGCGTCATGCCGGGCACGGTGCACTTCCTGGATCCCTACCGCTACCGGTCCACCTTTCACCGCACGAATCCCGACATTTCGGAAGCGGATTTCTGCCAGGATTATCTCAACCACCTGGAGGAAATCATCCAGTACGAGCGGCCCGAAACCATTGCGGGCATCCTGGTGGAGTCGGTGACCGGGACCAACGGGGTGATTGTGCCGCCGCAGGGATACCTGCAGGGCGTACGCGAATTGTGCGACCGTTACGGCATCGTGATGATCTGCGACGAGGTGATGAGCGGTTTTGGGCGCACCGGGCGCTGGTTTGCCGTGGATCATTGGGGGGTGAAGCCCGATATCGTCACCATGGCCAAGGGCCTGACCTCGGGTTATGCGCCGCTGGGCGCGGTGGCCATGCGCGAGGAGATCGCGGCGGCCTTCAATGAGCGCGAATTCGTGGGTGGGTTGACCTACAACGGTCATCCCATCTCGCTGGCGGCGGCCTGCGCGGTGATCGAGGTGATGAAGGCCGACGGGCTGGTGGAAAAAGCGGCCCAGACCGGGCAGGTGATGAGCGAGATGATGGCTGAACTGGTTGAGCGGCATCCATCGGTGGGTGAGGTGCGCTCCATCGGGTTGTTTGGCGTGCTGGAACTGGTGCGCGACCGCAAGACGCGCGAGCCGATGGCGCCTTTCAACGGCGGCAGCGCCGAGATGACCGCCCTGCGCAAGGCCCTGTTGGACAACGGCTTGTTTGCCTATACTCACTGGCATACGGTGTTGATCATCCCGCCGCTGATCATTACAGAAGAGCAACTGCAAGAGGGCTTTGCCATTTTGGATCGAGCCCTGGAAAT
>CAZMMI010000027.1:3526-23323 GCA_964567255.1 uncultured Anaerolinea sp. | reverse complement strand
TTACAGAAGAGCAACTGCAAGAGGGCTTTGCCATTTTGGATCGAGCCCTGGAAATTACCGATCGGGCGGCAAAAGGGTAACAGTTTTCGAGTAGAATTGGGCCAATCAATTTTGGAAGTGTGGAGCAAAGGAGCAACCGATGGATTTTAACTTGAACGATCTCACCGGCGCAGAAGAAGAACATCAGCAGCATCCCTACAAGGTGTTGATTTTGGGGTCCGGCCCGGCGGGGCTGGCAGCGGCATTGTATGCGGCGCGCGCAGAGCTTGCTCCGCTGGTGTTGACGGGGATGGAATTGGGCGGGCAGGCTGCTTTGACCCACACCATCGAGAATTACCCCGGCTTCCCGGAGGGCGTGGGCGGCTCCGAATTGGGCGAGTTGTTCCAGAAACAGGCCGAGCGCTTTGGCGCGCGGGTAGAGTTTGACACCGCCACCGAAGTGGATCTGAGCAAGCGGCCTTTCACGGTGAAGACTTACGGGCAGGAATTCCAGGCCGAGACGCTGATCATCTCGACCGGGGCCAGCTCCACGCATCTGAACGTGCCGGGCGAAGTCGAGTTGACCGGTAAGGGTGTGTCTTACTGCGCGACCTGCGACGGCTGGTTCTTCAAAGACAAGAAGGTGGCGGTGGTGGGCGGCGGGGATTCGGCGCTGGAAGAGGCCATTTTCTTGACCCGCTACGCCAGCTCGGTGACCATCATTCACCGACGCGACGAACTGCGGGCCGGGGCCATTTTGCAGTCGCGAGCCAAGGCCAACTCTAAGATCAGCTTCATTTGGGATACGGTAGTGACTGAGGTGGTAGGCAAGGAGGCTGTGAAGGTCTTGAAGTTGAAGAACGTCAAGACCGGTGAGATGAGTGATTTTGTCACCGATGGGTTATTCATCTTTATCGGACATAAGCCGAACACCTCCATGTTTGTGGGCAAACTGGAGATGGATGCGGGTGGGTACATTGTGACCGATAAGCGTATGCAAACCAGCGTTCCGGGCGTCTATGCTGCCGGAGAGGCTTGCGACCCGATCTTCCGCCAGGTGATCACCTCGGCGGGGATGGGCGCGGCGGCTGCCATGCAGGCGGCGAAGTTCCTGGAAGAAAACGAGTAAAAAATCGACAAAAAAACTGCGGCGCATCGCGCCGCAGTTTTTTTGTCGAGAAAAAAGAAATCCTATTGCCCGGCTGTGACCGTCCAACTGAAGGTGCGGATGTTAGAGACCGGACCGGCGGGTTCCCAGACGGGGTTGCCGGTGTCGGCATCGGTGCCGGTCTGGCGCACGGGCAGCACAGTCCAGCGGAAGACGTGGGGGATGCCGGCGGGCGGTCGAATTTCATCGGGGACAATGAACTTGGTGTCGGTGACGTACTCGACGACTTTGATGCCCTCACCGGAAGTCAAATCTTCGAGGGTCACGGCGTACGCTTCATTGGCGCGCAGTTCGCCGATCGAGGCCCACTGCAAGGTGATGACATCCGTCCCGCTGAAGGGGGCTCCATCCGCCGGGAGCAGCAAGTTGGGCGCCGAATAGGGCGGGATGGGCGTGGGCGTGGCGGTGGGTTTCTCTCCGCGGTCGCACAGCGGGATTTTGATCAGTTGTCCTTCGTAGATGATGTCGGAGGGCAGACCATTGAAGTCTTTGATCGATTGGATGGTGACGCCGTAGGTGCCCGCGATGACGCCCAGTGTGTCGGTAGCGGTGACCAGGTAATCCATCGATTCGCAGCTTAACGCGGCTTGCTCGGTGGGATTGAGGGTCTTGGTAGGCTGGGGCGAAGCGGTAGGTGTGGGCTGCGGGATGAGCAGGGTGTTGCCCGGACTGAGGATACAATCTGCCGAAAGGTTATTCTCAAGAATGATGCTCTGGTAGCTGACATCGAAGAGAATGGCGATGGAAAGGCAGGTGTCACCCGCGGCGACCGTATACGAGCGGGGCGGCAGAGGGGTGAGGGTAGGCTCGGGGGTACTGGTTGCCGTGGGGCTGGGGGTGATGGTGATGGTAGGGGTGATGGTGATGGTGGCAGTGGGAACCAGCGGCGTAGCGCCGGGTTCCGGCTGCATGGACTGCATCACTGCGTAGACGGTGCCTGCGCCAATGGCGAGGAGTAGGACAACCAGGCCGATGATGACCGGCAGGCTGAGAGTCAGCTCCGGCATATGTTGGACCTTGACGGCTTTTGTGGAAGCGGTCTTGGAGAGCACCGTGCCGCATACCGTGCATTTGGCGGCGGTGGCGCTCAGGCGCGTTCCACAGGTTGGGCAGATTTGGGTATTAGATGTGTTTTCCAAGCTCATAGTTGCCTTAGTATCTATCCGAAATTTTTTTGTGGTGAGGTTTGGGCGACGAAGTCGCCCAAACCTCACCACAATAATAATATTTAGATAGACCTTTAATGAAATGCCGGGGAACTACCCCCGGCTGGGCGGATTATACCATGCATGGAGGATATAGATAAATCGGCGCGCTTATGTTATCCTCTACTCATGATGGAGCCGCACAGTTTATATTTACATATTCCTTTTTGCCGCAAGCGCTGCGGTTACTGCGATTTTAACACATTTGCGGGATTAGAAGGCTTAATCCCCGCGTATGTGCAAGCACTCATCGCTGAGATAGAGGGGCTGGGAGACCTTTCGGAGCGCGCCGTTCCGGTGCATACGATCTTTTTTGGCGGAGGCACGCCCTCGCTGCTGACCTCGGAGCAGGTGGGGGCTATCCTGGCGGCGGCGCGGGGGGCGTTCCAGGTGCAGCCGGAGGCGGAGATTTCGCTGGAAGCCAACCCCGGCACGCTTACACTCGAAGGATTGAAGGCCCTGCGCGAGGCAGGGATCAACCGCTTGAGCCTGGGGGTGCAGTCCATGCATCCGGGTGAGCTGGCCCTGCTGGAGCGGCTGCACGGCGTGCCCGAGGTGATTCAAGCGGTGGCCTGGGCGCGCGAGACAGGCTTTGACAACTTGAATCTGGACTTGATCTACGGGCTGCCCGGCCAGACTGTGCAACGCTGGCAAGACACATTGGAATTTGCGCTGCGATTGAAGGCGGAGCACCTCTCGCTGTATGCCCTGACCATTGAAGAAGGCACGCCTTTACAACGCCTTTCGGCGAAGGGATTGGTGGAAGCTGTGGATGATGACCGGGCCGCCGATATGTACGAGATGGCAATGGAACTTCTGGCGGAGGCGGGTTACCGGCAGTATGAAATCTCCAATTGGGCGTTGACCGGCAGTGATGGAAAGCTGTTGTCGTGCCGGCATAATTTGCAATACTGGTACAACCTGCCCTACCTGGGCCTGGGGGCTGGAGCGCATGGATACAGTCACGGGCGCCGCACGGCCGATGTGCGCGGCGTGAGGCAGTATATTCAGGCGGTGCACGGCCAATGGCAGGTTTTCCCGGAGAGCCCGGCGAACGAATCGGTGACGGAAATTGCGCGGCGGGATGAGATCGGTGAAACGATGATGGTGGGCCTGCGCCTGACCGAAGAGGGCGTCTCGGCGCGGCGCTTCATGGAGCGGTTTGGGCAGTCGTTAGAAGCAGCGTACCCCGATCCAATTGCTTACTTCAGCAAAGCCGGATTGTTGGAATGGGCCGGAGCGGGGGAGGAGCGCTGCCTGCGCTTGACGCGCAAAGGACGGCTGCTGGGCAACCAGGTTTTCGCGGCGTTTTTGGCCGACGACTAAGGCTCAACCGTGATGAGCGTGCCGTGACCGCGCTGCTCCCAGGTTTCGGGCGCGGCTACCGGATACGTCCAGCGATACACCCATTTGGCAATATCTACGGGCACATTCACGCAACCGCGGCTCATTTGGATGCCGTAGTTGCGATGCCAATAGGTGCCGTGGATGGCAACGCCGGTGTCCTGGAAGAACGTGGTCCAGGGGACGCCGGGCAGTTCGTAGGCTTCAATGTCTGAAGTCAAGGCCCCATTGCCCATGTGCTTGGAGGGCATCTTGGAATACACGTAAAAATCGCCAATGGGGGTTTCTGTTTTGGTCTGGCCAGGGCTGTTCATTCCCGGAATGCCGGTGGAGACGCGACATTCCAAGACGACCTTATCGCCTTCGTAGGCTTTCATCTCCTGCCGGCGAATGGATACCTCGATTCGCTTATGGTGCGAAGGCACGTCCGGCGAGATGGGATCAAACTCTTCCGGCTGGACCAGGCGGAAATGCTCGGCGCGGGCATGGTAATTGATCTCAAGTAGTTCGTCGTGCAGGCGGTACCAGGGCTCGCCATCCGGGCCAACATCCACCCCGCGGACCCAGTGATGGGATTGGTAGTACAGGCGGTAGAGAGGTTCCCAGGTTTTGAGCCAGGGGTTGTGGCGCATGGTGGGGGTGAAGGGCACGGTCACTTCGGCCAATTGGCCTGTTTCGGGGAATTCCTCAACTACCGGGTTGAGGCAAACTTTCACCTTTTGCAGGTGGGCGCTGTGGATGTATCCGCGCCAGACGCGGTACCAGATGGGGTTGTAGCCGGGACCAAACTCGGAGGTCAGTTCGTAGTAAACGTTGACCAGCTCGTCGCGAGTACGCTGGTAAAGGATGGTGCTCTCGTCGTCGGGTTTGTTATACACGCTGACCGAAGTGGTGGCGATGCGAGCGACTTCAGCGCCGTTGAGGTCTTGCCAGAGGTTGGCAACCGGGCGCATTGCCAGACCGGTTAATCCGAGACCGGCCAGGGAGAGGAATTCGCGGCGAGAAAGTAAATTGGGCAGCATTGATCCGATTATAACATGAAAAATTTGGGCGTTATGTATCTCAGGTTTGCCCGTACACTGTAGTGGCGAGGCGAGATTGGGCAATCGTATCTACCCCGAACGATTAGCCTCGCCGTCTGAGTAAAAAGGCAGGTCAACGCATTGCGCTGACCTGCCTTTAACGATTATCAGGGGGACCGCCCAAGCGGTAAATTATTTGCGAAAAACGCCCAACAGGACGATCACGCCGGCAGCGATGATGCCGATGGGGGTGAGCAGGTTCCAGTCCAGGTTGGTGAGGGCTACCAGACCGACTGCGCCAACGATGGCAGTGGTGATGAGGTTGCTGGTGGTGGCCCAGCCAAACCCGCTGCCCGAGGCGATCAAGCGCAGACCGGTGATGAGACCGCCCAGAGCGGGAATGAGGATGGGGACGGCCCACCAGCGCTGGAGCAGGGTGGCGGGATCAAAGATGCCCAGGTTGCGGGCCAAGAACCCGGCTCCCAGCACCATACCGGCGAAGCCGATCCAGCCAGTCCAGGGGCGGTACAGGCGCTCGGCAAGAGGCCGGGCGCTTTCCTTGGTGCCGGGCAGGGTGAAGCCGCTGAGGAAGAAGGAGAAGGCGCCCATGATGAGCATGACCGGCCACCAGGTACCCCAATCCAGGTCGAGGAGGAACATGAACGCCACCGCCAGGATGATCAAGCCGGAGGAGATGCCGCTGCGGACGCCCTCGCTGAAGCGGCCCGTGTGGCGAAAGGCAGAGTAGGCTCCGCTGAAGGCGCCGATGGCGGGGATGAGGATGAATAGGGCCCACCAGTTTTCGAAGGTGAAATCGGTCAATTGCTGGAGGAGGAAGAGCGTGCCAAGCACAATGAGGATCAAGCCCCAAACGATACCACCGCTGCTTTTGCGGCCGTGATGAGTTGTTTCAACAACGACAGGTTCTTCGGACATACCAGGCTCCTGAAAAAAGGTTAGTGCAAAGTAACTGCTCAGAGGTCGATGAAAGTTCCTAAATTTGAGGTGTATGTGGGGTGCTTCGCACCCCACATACACCTCAAATTTAGTTTTCTTCCTACTCTGGCTGAGTAGTAACAGTGCAAGTATGAAGGGGTCACTTCTGTATTAGTATACGATGATTGTGACGGAAAGTTGCGGGGAATGGCCTATTGATTAATCCTGGATTAATTTGATATCGTCAAAACAGTTGCATAGAGAGAAAAAACAAGTACAATTGTGTCTAAAGTCCCCTATATTTGATAACCCTTGGAGGTAACACATGGAACAACCGTCATTTCAACCGGAGATTACCAGCGACGATAAATTATGGGCGACGCTGACCTATATCTTCACGCCGTTAATCCCCCTCGTCATCCTGCTGATGCCCGACAAGAAGGAACGGCCCTTCCTGAAGGCGCACAACATGCAGGCTCTCATTTTAGGCGTTATTGAATGGGTAATCAACGTCGCGTTGAGCTTCGTTGTGATTGGCTGCATCACCAGTGTGATCACGATCATCATCAACATTTACCTGGGTGTCAAAGCCAACAAGGGTGAGACCTTCGAAATCCCGGTCATCACCAATTTTGTGAAGAACCAGGGCTGGTAATTCGCCCTTAACTTTGATTATCTCAGCCCGGTAGGATTTCCTCCCGGGCTGTTTCACTTAATCGACCGGCTGTAGTTCTGGCCCGGCAGCAGTGTCTTTGACCAGCCAGCCCAGGGCTGCGATCTCGCCGCGTAGTCGATCGGCTTCGACCCACTGTTTCGACTCGCGGGCTGCCTGGCGAAGAGAGAGCAATTCCTGCACACGGGCAGATAGCTCGGGCTGCCCGGCAGGGGAAGGATTGAAACTGACGGCTTGCTGCCAGACTGCGATGGGAAGATCGGTGGCGGGATCCTCGAGGGGGTGGTAATTGCCCAAAAGGTGGATGGGGAAGGTTTCACCGCCGCGGAAGCTGTCTTGCCGACCGGAGCGCAGGATGTGCACAGCGTCGCGCCCCACCACCCTGCACTCGGCTGCCGCCAGATCGATGATCAAGCCGGTGTGTTCATCCAGACCAAGGATGACCGAATCGGCTGGAAGAATGGCGGTGAGTTGTTCGAAGCGCTCCTGGCCGATGAAGCAGCGGCTGGTGTCCAGTTCTGCGCCACCATCGTTATTGTTCCAGTGCGAGACAAACACCAGATTCAGTCCGAAGGGTCCCAGCAGATCCAGCCCGGTGTGCCAGTGCAAATCCATTCCGGCTTTGAAGATTTCGTAGACGGGCAGGGCGTGCGTCCCGGCAGCGATGGCTGCCGCACTGGCGAGCCCTATGGTGGCCCCCAGACGGTGGCGGGCTTGAACCAGGTTCCAGGCCAGGCTGCCTGCCAGTTGGCGAGCGGTGTAGGTGGGGCTGCCTGCGCCGAGGTAGACCAGGTTGGAGTCGAGCAAAGGTTGGCACAGGGCCGGATCATCGGTGGAAAAAGCTCCCCCACGATGGCGCAAGGAGAGCGTTTCGATACGCGGGCGGTAATTTTGCAGGCGGATTTTGAGAAACTCGCTGACCCGCTCGGCCACGCGCCGGGCGTTGAGCTCAAAACCGGCGGGGGTTTCCATAACCGCGATGTGGACGGGTTTGGGCAAGGCCGCGGCGATCTGCTCGAACCACTGCCCTCCGGCGGCAGCGGTCTCGCCGGAGCCGAGGAGTGCAATCCAGCCAGGGGTGGGGGATGAATGGGGCAAGGCGGTTCTCCTTAAACTATTGATTAGGATAACCATGATCGAATTAAAAGTCAAATTGTGCGTACAAGGAAGCGTCAATCATTGTTCTCCTGTATTGCTATTCGCCTCTATGTAGCGGCACGGGGATTGCTCAATCCATGCAGCCCTGCCGGACAACCCCCGTGCCGTCTATTCCAGGCACGGGGGTTGATGGTAGAAACCTGTTCTAGGCCGTTCCCCCTGCCGCTACGAAGAGTTTACAGTCATCCGCTTTACTGAACCGGTTGGGAAAGGTCAGAATCCGAAAGATCAGGTAAAATGGTGCTATGTTCAGCGAGTCGGTGAAGGCTGAGATTGAGCAAGAGTTGGCCCGCGGGGCAACTGCCCGGCAAGAGGGCTTTGAGGGGCGGGCGCGGGTATGCGCGCGGCGAGCAACAGGGGCTGCCATCCGTGAGTACCGCCGTCTGAGAGGGCAAGCAACCCTGCATGCTAATGCTTATGATTTACTGGCTGGGCTGCGCGATGAAGCAAGCCTACCCGAGGAAGGCAGAAAGGCAGTCGAGAATCTCTTACTGCGTGTCGACGAAGAGTTCCGCTTGCCGGAAGAGATTGACTTGCTGACGGAAGCGAAAAGGTTAATTGATTTATTGGAAAAGCTGACAAGCTAACCGTTCTTGACCAAGATAAGGAGAGCAAAATGGCGGAAGGCGATATCATCGTATATGCAACGTCCTGGTGCGGGGCCTCGCGGCGCGCAAAGCGCATTCTGGATGATCACCACATCCTTTATCAGTGGATCGACATCGATGAGAACATGGAAGCGCGCAAACGGGTGGAGGAGATCAACCACGGCTATCGCAGCGTACCGACGATCATCTTTCCGGATGGGAGCATTTTGGTCGAGCCCGCCGATGGGGAATTGAAGGCGAAGCTGGGTGTTTAAGACTGCGCGCCAATGGCAATTGACTCTTGACCAATTGAACATATGTACTATAATAGAGAGGTAACTATTCGCACAGTGGTAAAAAACTCCGAATTTGAGGAGTATGTGGGTGCGAAGCACCCACATACTCCTCAAATTCGGGAACTTCCCCAGCTTTGGTGAGTGAACTATAGAGAAGTCTTTTACCTGGGATATAATTTGAACACAATAACTGAGGAGAGATAAATGGCGCGAAAATCCCAACAACCAATCCAAACCCCGTCTGGCAGTAGCCCGATGGATGACGCAAAACGGGCTGTGCTCGACAAAGCGCTTGGCGATATTACCAAGCGTTACGGAGAAGGAGCAATCATGCGATTAGGCGAAGCACAGCACATGGTGGTGGAATCGATTCCGACGGGTTCGCTTTCGCTGGACCTTGCCCTGGGGATTGGCGGCATTCCCCGCGGGCGCATCACCGAAATCTTCGGACCGGAGTCATCGGGTAAGACCACCATCTGCCAGCACATTGTGGCCGAGGCGCAAAACCTGGGCGGGCTGGCGGCTTACATCGACATGGAGCACGCTCTGGATCCAAATTATGCCACCCGCTGCGGCGTGAACATCAACGACCTGTTGATCTCTCAGCCGGATACGGGCGAGCAGGCCCTGGAAATCGCCGAAACACTGGTGCGCTCCGGGGCCATCGACATCGTAGTGGTCGATTCGGTGGCAGCCCTGGTTCCACGGGCGGAAATCGAAGGCGATATGGGCGACGCCAGCATGGGTATGCAGGCGCGCTTGATGAGCCAGGCGCTGCGCAAGCTGTCTGGAGCCATCAACCAGACCAAGACGTCGGTTGTGTTCACCAACCAACTGCGCCAGAAGATTGGCATTATGTTCGGCAACCCCGAAACCACCCCCGGCGGTTTGGCGCTGAAGTTCTACGCTTCGGTGCGCCTGGATGCCCGCCGCATTCAATCGATCAAGGTGGGGCAGGAAGTGATCGGCAACCGGGTGCGCGTGAAGGTCGTCAAGAACAAAGTGGCGGCCCCGTTCCGCGTGGCCGAGTTTGACATTATGTACAACGAGGGTATTTCTAAGGTTGGCGATATTGTCGATCTGGCTACCTCGCTGGAAATTGTCACCAAGCGCGGCGCATTCTTCTCCTACGGCGATATCCGCCTGGGTCAGGGCCGCGAAAACGCGAAGGAATTCCTGCGCCAGAACCGCGATATTGCCGGTGAGATTGAATTGGCTGTGCGGCAGCGCGCGGTGGGAGGCGAGATCCCGCTGGTGATTGCGCCCGAGAGCGGGGACGACGACGAATAGAACCCTGTTGGATGAGTCATCCAGCGGGAAAGCGGGGCGGATTTGAACGGTCGGCGAACATGGGTTACAACTGTACTGGCAGGGCTGTTGTTGATGGCAGCGGCCTGCCAGCCTGCCTCGCGTGAGCCAGAAGCCACGCAGGCGCTGTTTGTGCCGCCGCCGCCGCCCACGGTCACGCCAACGCCCCTCGGGACGCCCTCTGAGGCGAAGCAGCAGGCTACCCAGGCCTGTCAGGATAATTTGAGCTTTGTTTCCGACGTGACCATTCCGGATGGCTCCGAGGTGGAAGCCAATTCGACGATGGATAAGCGCTGGGAAGTGGAAAACAGCGGCGGGTGCAATTGGGACGAACGCTACCGCCTGCGCTTGATCAGCGGTGACAACCTGGGGGCCGAGGAGGAGCAGATGCTGTTCCCGGCGCGCAGCGGCACGCAGGTGACCTTGCGGATCGTGTTCCAGGCGCCGGTCGAGCCGGGGACCTATCGCAGCGCGTGGCAGGCATATAACCCAGACGGGCAGGCTTTTGGCGACCCGGTGTTTATCGATTTTGTGGTGCCGTAGGGAAATTTGATGTAGGGGGCAGTTCATGAACTGCCCCCTACATCAAATTGCTGATGCCAGCGAACATCGCGGGTAAGAAACCCGCGCTACTGGAATTCCGTTTTCCTAGCTCAACTGCACCACTTCCACCACCTGGACGGGTTCGCGCTTGCCGTGAGCGATGATTGGATCGCGGGGGCGAACGGAAACCCGGTCGGCAATGCGCTCGTAGGCTGTTTGGCTGAGGAGGATTTCGCCCGGTCCGGCGTTCTCCTGGATGCGCTTAGCCGTGTTGACGCTGTCGCCGATGGCGGTGTAATCGAGGCGTTGATCGGTGCCGACCAGCCCCAAGATGGCATCGCCTACGTGAATGCCGACCCCAAAAGACAGCCGCCGAGAGGCGGGCTGCCGGTTGTTGAGCGCGGCGACGGAATGGCGAATGGCAAGGGCGGCCCGCACGGCACGCAGCACATGGTCGGGTTGGGTGATGGGGGCGTTGAACCAGGCCATGAGGGCATCACCGAGGAACTTGTCGATGGTGCCCGTTTGGGACAGCACGGCATCGGCGGCGGCTCCCAGGTAACGGTTGAGGTTGGCGACCAGTTCTTCCGGGGTGACCGACTCGCTGAAGCTGGTGAATCCGCGAATGTCGGCGAAGAGGGTGGTGATTTCGCGGCGCTGCCCGCCGGGTTGAATGCTGTTGAGATCTAATTGGTGAATGACCGCCGGTGAGACCATTCGCTCGAACAGGCGGTATTGGGCTTCCAGTTTTTTCTTTTCGGTCAGGTCTTCGAACACGATGGCTACGCCCTGAGTAGCCTGCTGGCTGTCCTTGAGGGGTGAAAGGCTGAGGCGCAAATCTATCACGCCGCGCTCGGGTAGCACCGGGTTGAGTTCTAGCCCGGTGACTGTTTCATTTGCCAAAAGGACGCGGTTGATTTGCGCGTGTAACATGCCATGCGCAGCCGGGAACAGATCCGGCAGGGCCAAACCGGTCAGTTCCGTTTCGGCGCGCCCCAGGATTTCTCGGGCTGCCCGGTTGCCTAACAGGATGCGCGAGCCGACGTCGGTGGTAACAACGCCGCTGGGAATGGAAGTGAATACGTTATCCATCAGGTTTTTTAACTCGGTTACTTCGGCCAGGGTCTGGCGCACCGAGGCAAACAGGCGCGCGTTTTCGATGGCTACAGCAGCCTGGTTGGCGAACCCGGTTAGCAATTCAAGATGCCGGCGGGTGAAGAGTCCGCTGCGAATGCGATTATCGGCGTAGATGACGCCGATGAGTTCTTCTTTGAGCAGCAAGGGCACGCACAGGATGGAGCGCAGGTTGTGGGCGATGATGCTGTGCTGGCCTTCAAAACGAGGATCATCCTGGGCGTTGGTGGTGAGGACGGCCTGACGGTCGATGACCACCCGGTTGATGATGGTGCGGCTGAGGGCGAATTCGGTTGGGTCGATGGTTTCCTGTTCCCAGTTGCGCGCAACCTGCACGATGTATTCACCGTTTTCTTTGCGCAGCATCAGAAATCCGCGCTCGGCCCCGGTCAATTGGACGATGTTGTCCATTACAATTTTCAGCAGGTTGTCCAGGTCGAGCGAGGAATTGATGACCTGGCCGATTTGCGCCAGAGCCCTCAGACTGCGCCATTCTCCTTCCAGAGATTGGATCTGCTTTTGAAGGGTGGGCAGCTCGCGGGACATTTCCGCGACCGCCATATAGACGCTTTCAGGAATAAACGCCGGGCGATATTGGTTTAGATAAGCATGGATTTCCTTGAAAATCGTAGAAATGCCAATCAATTGCTGATCGACCGATACCAGCGTGGAAGTGTTTAGGGTGCTTGCCACTTTCGCCTACTGTTTAATCTTTGTAGCCGACCAGGCGCTGCGCCCAAAGGGTGTATCCGTTCATGCGCAGATTGGAGACTGCCCGGCGGGCATTGTCCAGGTTGGCGGGATAGGGACTGTAGGTGGAGCGGTGATATTCGCTGAGCAGTGCTTTGGCGTCCACGGTCAATTTCGGGACTATGGTGACCAATGCGTCGACCTGTTCAGCAGCGGTCATGCCCGATGAGGCCGGCTGGCCCCAAACACGCAGCAGCTCTTGAACGATGGCGAACAACGTTTCGATAGGGCTGCGTTGGACGCGGATTGACCAGTTTCGTAGCCAGGCGGGCGATTTAATGCCGCGCACTTCGAGCCTGCGCTCAATCCAGGTAGGCAAAGGCGTTTCTTTGAGGGCTACTTTCTTGAAGCGGATGACCGCGAAAACTAGCAATCCGATGATCGCCGTACCAGCACCGTAAGTGATAACCGTGCGAATCAGCGCCTGACGGCGAAGCTTTTCTTGGAGCGCCTGAAGTTCCGCTTCATTACCGCGCTCGATGTTTTCCAGGCCTTCAATGGGGGGCGGAATGACCTGGGTTGGTTGGGACAAGGGTTCCGTGTTCAAGGTCACGTTTTCGCCGGAGGGAAAAGTTGAAGCGGGTTGCGAAACAGTCGGCTCGAAGGCAATCCAACCGATGTTGGGGAAGTAAACCTCGGGCCAGGCATGATAGTCTTGCGCGGCGACGGAATATTGTTTTGCATCTGTGTTGTAATCGCCGGCGGCGTAACCGATGGACAGGCGCGCAGGAACACCCACCGAGCGCAGCATGAGCACTTCGGCGCTGGCATAATAGTTACAAAAGCCCCTTTGCAGGTCGAAAAGGAACCACTCCACCAGGTCGCGATCGGACGGTGGGTCGGGAACCGTGGTGGTATAGACCATGTTCTCGCGCAGGTAGCGGGTGATGGCGATGGTTTTATCGTAGGCGGTAGGTTTGCCGGCTGTCAGCGATTCGGCCAGTTCGCGAATGCTGTCGGGGAAGTCAACGGGAAGTTGAAGATAGCGTTCGGTTACCCAGTCGGGGTAAGGTTCGACGCTGGACAATTGCATCGACCGAACACTGGGGACGCCAATTGCCGCCAGCACGCTGTAACTCTCGCCAGATGTCAGCGGTGGGTTGATTTCAACTCCGGTGATTTCCAGGCCGTCGGCGGTAGTAGGCCGCTGGAGGACCTGCACCGCGCGGCTGATCGATACCGGGGCATTGACGTAATACAGCGAGCCCAAATAGGGGATGCGGTTGGTGAAGGTGAAGCTGATTTCTGGGCGACCTTGCCAGGGGTAGCTAATATTGGAGCTATCTGGGCTGAGCGGCATGTAGGATTCTTCAACAGCGATCCATTGGTTGTTGAGAAAGGTGTCATAAGTGCGCCCTGTCCAGTAGAAGCGGTAATAGGAACTGGGTTGGGCATTCATCCGGACGGTGAACACCTCTTCTTCACTCAGCGGCGTGCCGCGACCCAGGTTGAGGGTGGATTCAAAGGTTTCCACGGTAATTGGATTTTGGCTTTCGAGTGAGGAAACGGCATTTGAAATGCGCTGGCGCCAGGCGCGGAAATCCTCGGACATTTTGATCTGTTCCGGAGTGCCGGGGGTAAAGGCTTTGACCA
This sequence comes from uncultured Anaerolinea sp., assembly GCA_964567255.1. Taxonomy (GTDB): domain Bacteria; phylum Chloroflexota; class Anaerolineae; order Anaerolineales; family Anaerolineaceae; genus Anaerolinea. The sequence continues at coordinate 9,627 of CAZMMI010000027.1, read as the reverse complement.
CGCGAGGTGAAAACCAGGCCAGGAGCAGAAGAACAATGGCGGTGACGGCTGCGCTGCGGCTGATATCCATGCCGACTTCCGTCTCGATCATTTTTCCGGTGCGGTTCCAATCTCTTTGGGATCTCAGGTAGTTGAGCCGGGCGAAGATGAGCAGGAGGAGTAAGAAGAAAACAATTGTGAAGAGGCTGCCCGTATCTTTGGCGCCAAACATATCGAATGAGTAATCCACAGTGAGGACGAGAAGGGCGGCAACCAGAAGAGGCAGCCAGGGTTTTCCCTTGCGCACAAGGAAATAACCACCCAGAAGGCCGATCAGCCAAAAGACCAAAATCATTTGTGTGACGAACAGAACCGGGTCGGTGACCGGTTGATTGGCGATCAGTTGCCCCAGAGCAGTGCCCAGCCGGATGTTCATCCGCTCCAGGCGATAGAGCCATTCTCCATTGAAGATAGACCCTAAAATCCAGACCGGGAAGACGATAGAAAAGAACAGCCCATAGAAAAAGCTTGCCCACGGCTTGAACAGGCTGTAGCCCAGAGCGATGCCCAACGCGCTGCCGGTCAAGGCGGCCAGTTGGGTGAGCACCAGGTGTGCCGTCCAGTTGGTGGTTTGCAGGCGAGCGGCGGAAGCCAGGAGCGCGGCGACGAAGAAGAGGATGATTGGCAGATCCCACCAGCGAGTTTGTCTCTTTTGCATGGACTGAGTGTACAATAAAACCATCATAACCGTCAACGATTCACATGCCAGATTTTGGTTCATTGGGAATTGGTGCGATGAGATCCGCATTTTAGGGGTTCTGGCAAACAACAGGAGTGAGGCGCGGTGGATATACTTGAGTTGTTACACGATTTTGAGATGGTACTGACCCTTCTGTACCAACAGGTGGGTGGTTGGTTGGTCGGCCCAATGTCTGCAATTTCATTCCTGGGCACGGAAGATTTCTTTTTGTTGATCATCCCGGCGCTATACTGGTGCGTGAGCGTGCGGATGGGGCTCAACGTGGGCGTCATGTTGCTGTTGAGCAACGGGGTGAACATGATGCTCAAACTGGCATTTCACAGCCCAAGGCCTTACTGGGTGGATGATCGCGTGCAAGCCTGGAGCGTGGAAAAAGCATTTGGGCTGCCGTCCAACCATGCTCAAATCGCGGCGTCGGTGTGGGGTGTGGCTGCCGCGAGTATCAAACGAGGCTGGGCAATCATCGGCGCGGTGGTGATCATACTCTCCATTGGCCTGTCACGCATTTACCTGGGTATGCACTTCACCAGCGATGTGATTGTGGGCTGGATTGTGGGCGGACTGGTGCTGCTCTTGTTCTTGCGCCTGGAAAAACGACTGGTGGCCTGGGTTTCGAAGCAGGGATTGAGCCGGCTGTTGTGGGCCAGCTTGCTCAGCTCGCTGGCATTCATCGTGCTCATCAGCGCGGTGCGGCTGACCTTGAATAATTGGACCGTGCCGGTGGAATGGGAGCAGCAGGCTATTCGGAGCAGCGGCGAGGGCATCGACCCGCTGCACATGGAAACTGCTTACACGCTGGCGGGGACCTGGCTGGGCATGCTGGGCGGGGCGGCGTGGTTGTTCCGCGCGAAAGGCGGCTATGACCCGGCGGGCAGCTTGAACCAAAAGATTTTGCGCTACCTGGTGGGGCTTGTGGGAATCATGGCGCTGTGGTTTGGATTGGGCCAGATTTTCCCCCGCGAAGCGGATTTCATTAGTTATTTTCTGCGCTTTGTGCGCTATACTTTAGTTGGATTGTGGGTATCGGCATTTGCCCCGCTGCTCTTCCGGCGATTGGGGCTGGTAAACAAGGAGAGGTGATAATTATGCGACGCGTATTGAATCTTTTCGCTGGTCTGTTGACGGGGGCGGTGTTGGGAGCCGTGGTGACACTGCTGCTCACGCCTTCTTCAGGAAAGCAAATCCGAACGGATATCACTGGATACGTCGAACAGGTGGAACGTGAAGTGCGCCTGGCTGCCAAGGAGAAGCGCTCTGAGTTGGAAAATCAATTGGCGGCTTTGCGCGGCGAGATTGTGACCGAGTGACGCGAATCGAGTCGACTTCACAATCTTGAAAATTTGTGGTATCTTTACTAATGCCCTGCTGTGTTCGTGATGCGGCATAACCGGTTTTGAGCCAACACCAGTTATAAGGGAGCCCATCTCTCAGGACGTGACGCGATAGGCTTCGGCCAAGGCGGAGCGTACAGGTAGGTTCCCGCCTGCGAAAGCAGGTTCAAAACTTCGTCGCACACGGCATGGTGGGGTATTTTTGTTAAGATAGAAATCCCCACCCCCTGGCCCCCGCCCCAAGGCGGGGGAAACTTCCCCAAAAAGCACACAACGCGCCGCTTATGCGGCGCGTTGTGTGCTTTTTGGGGGACGGAGGCAAACCGGCGCGGGTTATTTATGGCGGCGTTCCAGTTCGGCGGCAACGGCGGCGGGGTCGATGCGGCGGGAGGCCAGCAGCACCAGCGTGTGGTAGGTGAGGTCGGCGACCTCTTCGATCAGGCGATCATCGCTTTGGGCTTTGCCCGCCAGGACGACTTCCACGGCTTCTTCGCCCACTTTTTTGAGGATTTCGTCCTCGCCCTTGGCGAACAGGCTGGCGGTGTAGGATTTGGCGGTGGGATTGTCACGGCGATCGCAGATAATTTGATACAAGTCACGAATTTGCATGGGAATTCTCCGAGGGGACAGGGTTGTGAAAGCATGTGGCCTGACCGGTATGGCAGGCCGGGCCGGCAGGATGTACGCGCACGAGCAGCGCGTCGCAGTCGCAGTCCAGGTTCATTTCGACGACGATCTGAATGTTGCCCGAGGTAGCGCCTTTATGCCACAACTCGTTGCGGCTGCGCGACCAGAAGTGGGTTTGCCCGCTAGAGCGGGTCAGGTCGTAAGCCAGGCGGTTCATGTAGGCCAGGGTGAGCACCTGCCCGGTGTCGGCATCCTGAACGATGGCGGGGAGCAGGCCGTTGGCATCGAAGCGAGGTTCTTGAGTAGGCATCTTACACCATCCTTACGGGCACGTGTTTCTCGGCCAGGTATTGTTTGAGATCGGGAATGGCCAGCTTGCCATCGTGGAACAGCGAGGCAGCCAGGGCGGCATCGGCGCAGCCTTCGGTGAGCACCTCGGCGAAGTGATCCATACTGCCCGCGCCGCCGGAGGCGATGACGGGCACGTTGACGGCTTGAGAAACGGCGCGGGTGAGGGGAATGTCAAACCCGGCCAGGGTGCCGTCGGCGTCCATGCTGGTGAGGAGCAGTTCGCCCGCGCCCAACGCCACGCCGCGCGCGGCCCATTCCACGGCGTCCAGACCGGTGGGCGTGCGCCCGCCGTTGATGACCACCTCCCAACGCGGGTTGGACTCTGTGCCCGGAACCAGGCGCGCATCGATGGCCAGCAAAATGCACTGCGCCCCAAAGCGCTCGGCCCCTTCGGTGAGCAACTCGGGGGTGCGCACGGCGGCCGAGTTGACGCTGACCTTATCGGCTCCGGCCAGCAGCAGGCGGCGCATGTCTTCGACCGTGCGAATGCCTCCACCCACGGTGAGCGGCAGGAAGACGCAGTCGGCCACGTGGCGCACCGTTTCGGCCACGGTGGCGCGGGCCTCGGGGGTGGCGGAAATATCCAGGAAGGTCAATTCGTCCGCCCCGGCGGCATCGTAGATTTTGGCCTGCTCCACGGGGTCGCCCGCGTCGCGCAGGTTGACAAAGTGCACGCCTTTGACGATGCGCCCGTTGGCGATGTCCATGCAGGGAATGATGCGTTTGGCTAACATACGGCGTTTGCTTTCATAATACTTCTTCCAACTTGACAGAGCCTTCATACAAAGCTCTGCCAATAATGATGCCGGCCAGGTTGGCCTCGCGGGCCGCCCGGACGTCCTCGGCAGCGCGCACGCCGCCCGAGGCGATCACGTTCAGGCCGCTGCGCTGGGCTAACTCACGGGTAGCGGACAGGTTGATGCCGGTTTGCAGGCCATCGCGGGCAATGTCGGTAAAGATGAGAAAGTCCAATCCCTCGGCGCGCAGGTCCTGGGCCAATTGCAGGGCCGGGATGGGGGTGGATTGCTGCCAGCCGCGAACGCGCACCAACCCGTCGCGAGCATCCAACCCGGCGGCGATGCGATCAGGCCCCCAGCGCTGCAGGGCCTGTTGAACCAACTCGGGTTCTTCTACAATCACGGTGCCCAGTACGGCGCGTGAAACGCCCAGGTCGAAGGCCGCTTCGAGGGCCTTGAGGCTGCGCAGGCCGCCGCCAAACTGGACCTGCGCGCTGAATTCGTCTGCAACGGACAAGATGGCTTTCAGAGCGGCGGTGTTGGCCGAATCGGGCTGGTCGAAGGCCCCATCCAGGTTGACCACATGCAGCCATTTTACGCCGGTGGAAAGCCAGCGCCAGGCTGCTGAAGCCGGGTTACTGCTGTAGGCCGTCTGGCGGGTGGGGTCGCCTTCTTGCAAGCGCACCACTTGACCGGCGCGCAAATCGATGGCCGGGTATACGGTGAAAGTGTTCATAGCTTAAAGAAGTTCTCCAAAATGGTTTGGCCCACGCGCTGGCTCTTTTCGGGGTGAAACTGCACGCCCCACAGATTGTCACGGTGAACAGCCGAGGCGTAATTGATGCCGTAATCGGTTTGGGCCAGGGTGTCTTCGGCCTGGGCGGAACAGTAGAAAGAGTGGTTGAAGTAGGCGTAGGCGCCGGATTCCAGCCCCGTAAACAGCGGCGAAGGTTGGGCAAACCACAACTGGTTCCAACCGGTATGGGGAATCTTCAGGCCGGGCAGCGCCGGAAAGCGCTTCACGCGCCCCGCCAGCAGCCCCAGGCCAGGGGTTTCGCCCAGTTCTTCTCCCACCTCGAACAGGGCCTGCATGCCCACGCAAATGCCCAGGAGCGGGTCGCCGCGCCCCAGCACCTCGCGCACAGCGATATCCAGGCCGCGGGCGCGCAGGCCGTCCATGAAGGCGGCGAAGGCGCCCACGCCCGGCAGCAGCACCCGCCCCGGTTCGCGCAAATCGGCGGGGTCGGCGGTGACGCGGATGGCGTAGCCCAGGTGCTCGAGGGCGTTGCGCACGGAGTGCAGGTTGCCGGTTCCGGCGTCGATGAGAATGGCGTCGTATTTCATGCGGTCTCCTGGGTCATAACGAGCCTTTGCTGGATGGGATTTGCCCGGCGCGGCGCGGATCGATGCGCGTGGCAGCCGCGAGAGCCCGGGCCAGAGCTTTGAACAGCGCTTCCACCTGGTGGTGGTCGTCGCGCCCGTACTGCACGCGGGCGTGCAGCGTGAGGCGGGCTTGCTGGGCAAAGCTCTCCAGAAAGTGGGCGAAGAGTGAGACGGGCAGCCCGCCCACGGCAGGACTATTCCAATCCACCTGCACCACGGCGTAAGGCCGCCCGGAGAAATCGAGTGAGACCTGGGCCAGGCTCTCGTCCATGGGGGCGTCGGCGGAGGCCATGCGCACCAGCCCGGCTTTATCACCCAGCGACTGGGAAAAGGCCGCGCCCAGCGTCAGGCCCACATCTTCGACGGTGTGGTGGGGGTCAATATGCAGGTCACCCTGGGCGGTCACGTCCAGGTCAAACAGCCCATGCACCGCAATTTGGGCCAACATGTGGTCGAGGAAGCCGATGCCCGTATTGATGGTGTGCTTGCCGGAGCCATCCAGGTTAAGATTGACAGTTACGCTGGTTTCGGCGGTGGCGCGGGACACCTGGGCGCGGCGGGCAGCCGGAGCGGGTGCCGGTCGCGGCTCGCCCTTCAACGCGGCGATGACCCCCGCGGTGTCCTCGGGACGCCCCACGGAGATGCGGATATAGTCGCGCAGTAGGGGCGTGTCGTAGTAACGCACCAGCACGCCTTGGGCCGCCAGGGTTTCTTTGAGTTCACGCGCAGAGCGGTCCAGCACCCGGCAGAGGATGAAGTTGGCTTGTGAAGGTTGGGGCTGGAGGTAGGGCACCCCGGCGAGCAGATCTAGCAGGCGCTCGCGCTCGGTGCGCAGGCGGGCGACGTTACCTGCCAGGAAGTCGCAATCGGCCAGGGAGGCCAGGGCGGCTTCGGTGGCGGCCACGTTGACGTTGTAGGGCTGCTTGGCCTTCC
>CAZMMI010000027.1:0-3426 GCA_964567255.1 uncultured Anaerolinea sp. | reverse complement strand
GCCAGGGCGGCTTCGGTGGCGGCCACGTTGACGTTGTAGGGCTGCTTGGCCTTCCACAGAACGGGCATGAGCCAGGCCGGGAACGCGCCATAGCCCACGCGCAGCCCGGCCAGCCCGGCCCACTTGCTGAAGGTGCGCAGGACGACCAGGTTCTCGCGCTGGGGCACCTGGGTGATGCGGCTGAGAGCTTCGCCGAGCTTGCCGCCGGCAGCGGTGAACTCGATGTAGGCCTCGTCGATGACCAGCAGGGCGGGCAGAGCGAGCAGCGTCTCGATCTCTTGAGCGGTTGCTACACGGCCATCGGGGTTGTTGGGCGAGGTGACGAAGATGACCTTGGGTTTGCGCTCGGCCACCGCCGCCTGGATGGCGGGCAGGTCGAGGGAGAAATCGGGGCGGCGCGGGACTTCAATCACCTGTCCGGCGTTGAGGCGCGTGTCGAAGGGGTACATGCCGAAAGTGGGCGGCAGGTTGAGCACGCAGTCGCCGGGTTCGAGCAGCACGCGCAGGAGCAGGTCGATCAACTCATCTGCGCCTGCGCCGGGCATGAGAAACTCGGCGGGAACGCCCGTGAAGCGCGCCAGGGCTTCACGCAGCGAGCGGTTTTCAGGGTCGGGGTAGATATGCGGCCATTGCAGCTCGGCCAGGGCTTTGCGGACGCGCGGCGAAGGGCCGTAGGGGTTCTCGTTGGCGTCCAGTTTGATGATTTGCTCGGCGGGAATGCCCAGGCGGGCCGAAAGCACCTCGAAGGGCTCGATGGGTGTATAGGGCGGAAAATCGTCGAAACGGGGCGCGGTTTTCATAGACGCACCTGGGCAGAGTTGGCATGCGCGTCCAGACCCTCCAGGGTGGCCAGTTCTGCGGCGGCAGGGGCAATGGCCTGCGCGGTGGCAGGGTCCAGCGAAACCAGGCTGACGATGTGGACGAAATCGAGGACGTTGAGCGGGGAGGCGAAGCGGGCCGTGCCGCCAGTGGGCATGACGTGGCTGGGGCCGGCGACGTAATCACCGAGGACTTCAAAGCTGTGCTCGCCCACGAAAACACCACCGGCGCAGGTGACCCGCTCTGCCAGGCGGAAGGGCTCGCGGGTGGCCACGCACAGGTGCTCGGGGGCATAGGCGTTGGCCAGATCGAGGGCTTCCTCCAGGTCGCGGGTGAGCACCGCACCGCTGCGTTCGTTGAGCGCCGAGGTGATCATCTCTTTGCGCGAACGTTCGGCAAACTGGCGGGCCACCTCGGCCTGCACGGCCTGGATCATGGCCTGGGAGGGGCACAGCAAGATGGCCGAAGCCAGCAGGTCGTGCTCAGCTTGCGCCAGCAAGTCGGCAGCCACCCACTCCGGGTTGGCCGTCTCGTCGGCAATGACCATCGTTTCGGTGGGCCCGGCCAGCCCGTCGATGCCCACCACGCCGAAGACCTGTTTCTTGGCCAGGGTGACGAACAGGTTGCCGGGGCCGAAAATCTTATCCACCGCTTGCACCGATTGGGTGCCGTAGGCTAACGCGCCGATGGCCTGCGCCCCGCCCATGGTGTAGACTTCTTCGATGCCCAACAGGGCCGCCACCGCCAGTATGCTGGGGGCGATACGGCCCAATCCGCGCTGCGGCGGGGCGGCGATGGCAATTTCTTTCACGCCGGCGGCCTGAGCCGGGCAGACAGACATCAACACAGAGGACGGCAAGGGTGCTGTTCCGGCGGGAACATACAACCCGATGCGGCGGATGGGGCGGATGTACTGGCCCAGCGTGCCGCCCAGGGATTGGGTCATCCAGGAGGTGACGGGTTGGGCCTGGTGGAAGCGCAGGACGCGCTCCGCAGCCAATTCGAAGGCTTTGCGTTGAGCCGAGGGCAGCCCGTCGAGGGCGGCGCGCAGATCTTCGGGCGGCACGCGGAATGAGTCGGGGGCGGCTCCATCCAGCTTGACGGTCCATTCGCGCAGCGCGGCATCCCCCTCGCGGCGCACATCGGCCAAAATGCGCTCAACCGCCTGGTAGGGGCTGAGCGGCTCGCCGAACAGGGCAGCGATGCGCTGGAGGACGGCGGGCGGAACGGACATGTCATCCAGGGAGATTCGTTTAAGGATGGTTTTTTGGGCTTCGGAGACAGAATATTGTTTGAGCATGAGGATTTTCCTTTGGGTCCAAGCGCTATTCGGCCAGGGCTTTTAGCATGGCAGCGTAACGCGGAGGTTCTTCTTCAAAGATGTAGCTGACCGGCACCACCACCACGCCGCTGCCGCCGATTTCGCGCAGTTCGGTGATGGCCTGGAAGAGCTGGCTGCGGCGCACGATGATGTTCACGGCGTACCAGTTGGGGTCCAGGTCGCGGGTGACCACGCGCGAGACGGTGGGCCCTTGCAGACCGCCAATGGTGGGTTGGGCAAACAGGCTTTTGGCAATGGCTTCGGGCGACGATCCGCGCATGTTGGCGAAGATGTGCAGGCTGTCTTCGGCACGCAGGTGGGCTTCGAAGTATTCCAACAGGGTGCGGGCCATTTGCAGCGAGCCGGTTTTGCTCTTGAGGGACTGCTTGTTGGCGATGAGCGCAGCCTGGGAGGCTTGAATTAGGCCGTCCGCAAGGGGTTTGAGGCGGTTGTCGCGCAGGGTTTGCCCAGAAGAAACCAGGTCGGAGATCATGTCGGCGTAGCCGATGGAGGGAGCGGTTTCGAGGGTGCCTTCGGCGTAGATGAGCGTGGATTGGATGCCGAATTTCGAGAGAAATGCTTCGGTCAGGTTGGGGTACTTGGTCGCCACGCGCAGAGGGCGGCCCAAGGTGGCGGCAAAGGCGGCCAGACCGGGGACGTCGTTGATCTCGGCCCAGTTTTCGGGCACCGCCAGGCGCAGCGAACAAGCCCCGAAGCCCAGGTCATCATGCAGGATGAGCAAGTGGCCGTTTTCGCCCTTGCGCTCTTCGATCACGTCGATGCCGGTGATGCCGAAATCGACGCTGCCGTCGCGCACGCTGACGACGATGTCGGCGGGGCGCTGAAAGAGCACCGTCAGGCCGGGCAGGACGGGGATGGTGGCTTCGTACTGGCGCGGGTTGGGTTTGTAGATCTTCAGCCCGGCTTCAGCGAGGAAGTCCAGGCAGTCTTCGGCCAGGCGGCCTTTGGATGGCAAGGAAAGTCGAATGGGGGTGGGTTCAATGGATTGGGGCATGGGTTCTCCTGGGTAAAAGAAAAGCCCCCGGTGTCCGGGGGCTTGTTTGGTGTCACTAGATACGCAAACGCAACCGACCTCCGGTCAGGCTGGGGGGAGGTGGGTATGATGATGGAGTCGGGTGCAGTTGGGTTTCATTGGAGGTGTTTATATCAGAGGGGCGGGGATTTGTCAATGAATTGTTGAAATTTTGCGGGGCGCCATCCACGAATATAAAAAGGCTCTCTGGGAGTTGCCGTGGTAAGTTCCGCATTTTGGGGTGTGAAGGCGG
>CAZMMI010000026.1:0-25601 GCA_964567255.1 uncultured Anaerolinea sp. | reverse complement strand
CGAATTCATCAAAATACTTTACGAATCGGTTAGTAATGAATTTGTAATACTTCTCCATCTCGACAGAAATTGGCGTTGAGAATCCCTGAGTTTAGAGAGTATGCCTTACTCGCGGTAAAATAATGAAGTTCCCGCCCAGACCAGGAGTAACGCCGATGCTTGAAAAACCTACCCTAACCGACGAAGCCATCCTGGACTGCTTGCAGGCAGCCTTCGGTGTGCGGGCGGATTTACTCGAATTCCTACCCGTCGGCAATGATGCCACGGCCTGGGCCTACCGGGTGCGGGCTGCCGGCGCGAGCTACTTCCTCAAGGTCAAATCCGGAAAACTCAAAGAGGCAGGCCTGACCATTCCGCGCTACCTGCATGATCAGGGGCTGGGCCAGGTGGTGGCCCCGCTCCCGACTCCATCCGGCCTGCTCTACCTCCCCCTGGAGGGCTTCTCTCTCATCCTCTACCCATACATCACCGGGCTAACCGGGATGCAGGCCGGGCTGGACTCTGCCTTGCGGCAAGAACTGGGCGCCGTCCTCCAGAAAATCCACAGCCTGGCGCTGCCGCCACGTCTGGCAGCCCAACTGCCGTGGGAGGCTTTTACGCCCCCCTGGATTCCTGTCATTACCTGCCTGGAAGAAACCCTGGCGCGCGGCGATCTGCGCAGCCCTGAGGCCCACCAATTGGCCGTTTTTTGGCGGGAAAAGCAAACCGAAATCGACGCAGTCATTGCTCGTGCAACCAAAACCGGGCAAGCCCTGCAATCTACCTCTCTGGATTTCGTCCTCTGCCACGCAGATTTTCACGACGCCAACCTGCTCATCGACCCGACAGGGCGACTTTTCATTGTGGATTGGGACGAGATCATCCTGGCGCCCAAAGAACGCGATTTGGTTTTTGTCACCGACACGCCCGGGGATTCGCGCCGACTGCAAGAGACGCAAGCCCGGCTGTTCTTTGAGGGCTACGGTCCAACGTATATCGATCCGCTGGTCCTCCAGTATTATCAAGACGAGTGGACCGTTCAGGAAATTGGCGATTTTGGCGAGCGAATCCTGCTGCGCGATGATCTCGGCGCGCAAACCCGCCAAGCTGCCCTGAATGAATTCATGCGCCAATTCCCTTTTTCGTAGAGGCAATTCATGAATTGCTTCTACAAAAAGGGGAATTGGCGTCTGCAAGAACGCCTTTAACTGCCTTCCCCGCAATCCAAGAATTGCGGGGAAGGAGAGAAAGGGGAAAAAGATGAATGCTGCGACCTGCCCTGGAAATAAAGAGGCAGGGCAGGTCATGGGAAAAAGGAGTTAAGCTTTACCCTTCTTGAAGGCAACGTCCAACAACACAGCCAGCACCAGCACAACACCCTTTACCAGGTATTGCACGTAAGGCTGCACGTTCATCATTTGCAACCCCGTGGTCAGGCTGGACATGATCAACGCGCCGATCAACGCGCCAAAGATCGTGCCGGAACCGCCCGTCGGAGAGGTGCCGCCCAAGATGGCGCTGGCAATGGCATCCAACTCGTAGCCCTCGCCTGCCGCGATCGTGCCGTAGCCCACGTAAGAGGCCAGCACCACGCCGCCCACGCCTACCAGCAACCCCATCACGGTATAGACCATGAAGAGGGTCTTCTTAATGTTGATGCCCGAGAGGCGCGCCGCTTCACGGTTGCCGCCGATCGCATAGGTGTAGCGTCCAAAGCGGGTGTTACTGGCCACGTAGGACATGATCACCGAGGCCACCGCCAGCAGAGCCACCGGCACCTGCACGCCCTTGTACTGGTTGACCATGAATACATAGACCAACACCAGCGCGGAGAAGAAACCGGTCAACAGGATGTCATAGGCAAAGTTCGGCACATGCACGCCATATTGGCGTTTGCGCTGCCGCCCAGAGAACATGCTGAAGAACAAGAAGGCCACCACCAGCGCGCCGATAATCCACCCAACCAGGTCGGGCAAGTAGCCCTGGGCGATATAGTCGAAGCCCACCTGATTGGCCGGGATGGTCTTGCCTTCCGTGCGCCACAGGATTAAACCGCGGGCAATGAACAGGCCGCCCAGGGTCACAATGAAAGGCGGAACACGCAGGTACGCAATGATCGCGCCTTGCAACGCCCCAAAGATGACCCCAATGACGATACCGACGATCACGGACAAAATCGCCATTACAATCGGGTTTTCAATGGGAATCGTTTGCACCCAAAAGCGGGCCTGCAAGAAGGCCACCATGACCGAGACAAACCCGGCCGCTTTGCCCACCGACAGGTCGATGCCGGCGGTGACAATGACCAGCACCATGCCGATGGCCAGGAACGAGGTCACCGTCATCTGGCGGAACAGGTTCGAAAAGTTTTGCGACGACAGGAACGCGCCTTTGGTCAAAACAGCAAAAAACACCCAGATGCCGATCAACGCCAGGATGATCGTATAGGTTTGCATGTTCTGGCGGAATTTCTTTTGTAATTCGCCAAGCAGGCCGAGATCCACTTCAGGCTTTTTTGTATCAGGCGTAACAGCCATACATCCTCCTTCTAAATTCCTCTCAACAAATCAGGTCGATCAGGCGACGACCCCGGTAGCCAATTTCATAATATTCTCTTGAGTAGCTTCTTCAAGCTCCAAAATCCGGCTGGATTTACCGTTGCTCATCACCATGATGCGGTCGCTCATCCCCAGCACCTCTTCCAGGTCGCTGGAGATCATGATAATGGACACACCCTTCTCGGCCAGATCATTCATTAGTTTATAGATTTCAAACTTTGCCCCAACGTCAATACCCCGGGTAGGATCGTCCATGATCAACACCTTGGGGTTTGAAAGCAGCCACTTGGCAATGACCACCTTCTGCTGGTTTCCGCCCGATAAGGTCTCGGCTTCGACATCCAGGTTAGGAGCCTTAATCGCCAGGTTTTTGGCCTGCTGGCTGGCGGCAGAATACTCGGCGTCACTGTTAATCCGGAAGAACGCCGCAAATTTATCCAGATTGGGCAGCGACACATTCTTTAAGATGGTCTGGATCAGCACCAACCCCTGACGCTTGCGATCTTCGGGCACCAGGCTGATCCCCTGCAACATGGCTTCATGCGCGCTGTTGATTTTTAACTGTTTCCCTTCCAACGCGATGGAACCCTCGGTGATTTTGGCGTATTCACCAAAGATGGTCGTCACCAGTTCGGTGCGACCCGAGCCCATCAGGCCCGCAATACCCAGGATTTCGCCCTTGCGCAGTTCGAGGTTAACCCCTTTCAGCACCTCGCGGCTCGAGTCTAATGGATCGGTGGCGTGCAGGTTCTTGACCTCAAAAATAACCTCTCCGGGGTGGCTTTCGCGCTTGGGGAAGCGCTCTTTCATTTCCCGCCCTACCATGTAGCGCACCAGGTCTTCCTGGGTGAACTCACTGGTCGGCTTAGAAATGATGGTTTTTCCATCGCGCAGCACAGTTACCGAATCGGTAATGCGGAAAAACTCGTTCAGTTTATGAGAAATGTAGATGCAGGTCACGCCATGGCTTTTCAGCGTTTCCAGAATCTCCATCAACTTTTCAATTTCGGCTTCGTTCAAAGCGCTGGTCGGCTCATCCAAAATGAGGATCTTGGCGTTTTCAGAAAGAGCCTTAGCAATTTCAACCATCTGCATCTTACCAACGCCCAACTCTTTGACCGGCACATGGGGGGCTACATCCAGCTTGTACTTGGTTAAAATTTCTCGGGTGTCGGAATATACTTTATTCCAGTTGATCATCCCGGCTTCCGTTGGCTCTTTGCCCAGGTAGACATTCTCGCCCACGGTCATATTCGGTACCAGGGTCAGTTCCTGGTAAACGATGGCGATGCCGTCTTTCATGGCCTGCTGGATCGACCCTTCCGCCAGCTTTAACTCCAGGCCATCATACAGGATCGTTCCTTCGTATGTACCGTAAGGATAGACCCCCGAGAGAATTTTCATCAGGGTGGACTTCCCAGCGCCGTTTTCACCACACATGCCGTGAATCTCACCGCGCTTGATCTGTATTGACACATCGTCGAGCGCGACCACACCAGGGAACGTCTTTGTTACATTACGAATATCAAGGATAATATCATCACTCACGGAATGCTCCTTCATCAGCCTGGCTTCCCGCTGACCGACGTGCTAGAAGTTCCATTCATCTGTAATAGCTCAGGTAGAAGCACTGAGTAGTACTCAATTATTTATTATAGAATGTATCCCAAAAATTGATACTGTTCTTTTTGTTTTAGTTTGCAAAAGGGGGTCTACGAGAACCGCAGACCCCCTTTTGACTCAGCTGTCCGGCTTTTTAGCGTCTAAGCCGAACATGGGGGATTGCCTTCCGGCTAAACCCTAGGGTTTCGGGGGCTTGTCAGCATCCGGGATGTCGCGATAGACATCGTCGTAAGGCTGGAAGCCGCTCTTGACCACCAGGTCATACAGGTTGTCTTTGTTGACCTGCTGAACCTCGAGGAACAAGCAAGGAACCTCACCCTGATAGGCGGGATCGTTGGTCAGTTCGGCCATGGTGTAGTTCGCCAGACCGGGAACCGTGCCGCCCTTGAGCAGGGTGTCGAGGGTTTCGACAGCCAGCGGGGACAGATTGCGGATGTCTTTGAGGATCGAGACGGTCAATTCACCGCGAACGATGCTGTTCGAGCCGTCCGCCGTGGCGTCCTGGCCCGAGATCGGCACTTTGCCGGCCAGACCCTGGGCTTTCATCGCCTGCAAGGCGCCCAGAGCGGTACCGTCGTTCGAAGCCACAACCGCGTCGATGTCATTGCCGGCAGCCGTGAGGATGTTTTCCATCAGCTTGAGGGCTTCGGCAGCATCCCAGTTATTCACCCACTGGTCAGCAACGATCTCGATCTTGTCTTCGTACTTGGCGAGGATTTCGTCCTGGCCCTGGCGGAACAGGATCGCGTTGTTGTCGGTCGGGGACCCGCCCAACTTCACCAGGCGAACCTTGCCATTCGCGGCCACGTCCCAATTCTCGATGTCGATGGCCTTCATCACGCCGTCCGCCTGCTGGCGGCCAACTTCCACGTTGTTGAAGGACAGGTAAGCGGCGATCTTGGGGGTCTTGATCAGGCGATCGTAGGCGATCACCAGCACGCCCGCATCGGCAGCTTTGTCAACAGAGGTCACAACCGCGTCGCCATCTTCCGCGACCACGATCAGGGCCTTCACGCCCTGGCTGACCATGTTGTCGATCTGGTCGTTCTGCGCCTTCACGTCGTGGTTGGCTTCCTGGGACAGAACTTCGTATCCCAGACCTTCGAGCAAACCGCGCAGCAGAACTTCTTCGTTCTTCCAGCGCTCAGTCGCGAAGTCAGAGAAGGACAGGCCAACTTTGATCTTCTCAGCGGGAACAACCGGAGCAGCGCCTTCTTCACCGGGCTTGGGCGGCTTCTGATCTTCGGGAATGTCGCGATAGACATCGTCGTAAGGCTGGAACTCGCTCTTGACCACCAGGTCATACAGGTTGTCTTTGTTGACTTGCTGAACCTCGAGGAACAAGCAAGGAGCCTCACCCTGATAGGCGGGATCGTTGGTCAGTTCGGCCATGGTGTAGTTGGCCAGACCGGCAACCGTGCCACCCTGCAGCAGGGTGTCGAGGGTTTCGACAGCCAGCGGGGACAGGTTGCGGATGTCTTTGAGGATCGAGACGGTCAATTCACCGCGAACGATGCTGTTCGAGCCGTCCGCCGTGGCGTCCTGGCCCGAGATCGGCACTTTGCCGGCCAGACCCTGGGCTTTCATCGCCTGCAAGGCGCCCAGAGCGGTACCGTCGTTCGAAGCCACAACCGCGTCGATGTCATTGCCGGCAGCCGTGAGGATGTTTTCCATCAGCTTGAGGGCTTCGGCAGCATCCCAGTTATTCACCCACTGGTCAGCAACGATCTCGATCTTGTCTTCGTACTTGGCGAGGATTTCGTCCTGGCCCTGGCGGAACAGGATCGCGTTGTTGTCGGTCGGGGACCCGCCCAACTTCACCAGGCGAACCTTGCCATTCGCGGCCACGTCCCAATTCTCGATGTCGATGGCCTTCATCACGCCGTCCGCCTGCTGGCGGCCAACTTCCACGTTGTTGAAGGACAGGTAAGCGGCGATCTTGGGGGTCTTGATCAGGCGATCGTAGGCGATCACCAGCACGCCCGCATCGGCAGCTTTGTCAACAGAGGTCACAACCGCGTCGCCATCTTCCGCGACCACGATCAGGGCCTTCACGCCCTGGCTGACCATGTTGTCGATCTGGTCGTTCTGCGCCTTCACGTCGTGGTTGGCTTCCTGGGACAGAACTTCGTATCCCTTGGCTTCCAACATACCGCGCAGCAGAACTTCTTCGTTCTTCCAGCGTTCGGTCGCGAAGTCAGAGAAGGACAAACCGACCTTAATCTTCTCGGCCGCGGCAGGAGCTGCGGTCGGCTCTTCAACGACAGGCGCCTGCGTCGCAGGTACACAGCCGAAGAGCATGCTGGCAATCACCAGCAACCCTACCAGGGTCATAATCGTGCGATTGAACTTGCCTTTCATTTTTTTCCTCCAAATAGAAACCATCAGGTTATTGAATCCGGCGTAGACAGAACAACTTCTCCTTTTCTCCTAATCACCTCCTGTTTTCTTCTCATAGACTCTAGCGCTGCCAGAGGCTGTTCAACTGAGAATCTCGCCCTGGCCGAAATTCCCCGAACCATGCTGGGGTTACCCCAGGGGTTCGCGCAGAATATCGTCCAGAACGAGAGCAATCGCCCCTAGCAAACAAGCGTCTTCTCCCCGCGCAGAGGTTTCAATGCGCGTAATGTTCCGCAAAGGAGGCATGACGTTTTGCTGCATAGAAGCGCTAATGACCGGCACCAACCATTGGCCGGCCCCACTCAGCGTACCACCTAAGATGACCAGTTCGGGATTAAAAATATTGATAAGGTTGCAAATTCCGACTGCCAGATGCCTGGCATAGTCTTCTAATATAGAGAGAACGACTGCATCCCCTTGCTGAGCCGCATCGATGATTTCATCCATTGTGATCTTGTCCAAATCACCGCCGACCATGTCGGCAATCATGCTCTTGTTGCCGTCATTCAACCGCAGGATAATATCCCTGTACAAATTGGACGGCCGCACATAGGTCTCCCAACAGCCCCGCCGTCCGCAAGCGCACAATTCCCCACCTTTATACAGGGCCATGTGCCCAATCTCCCCGCCATAGCCATTGGCCCCGCGGAAGAGCTTGCCGCCAATCATCACCCCGCCCCCCAAACCAACACCGGTCTTCAAGAAAATAAAATTCTCAGTGTTGCGGGCATTGCCATAAAAATACTCGCCCAGACAGGCGCAATTGGCTTCGTTTTCCACAAATACCGGCAAGCCAAAGCGGCGCATCCAAATCAGGCGCAAAGGCACGTCCGTCCAGCGCAGGTTGGGCGCAAACACCAGTTTGCCCAATTCCGCATCCACCAGACCCGGCACCCCCACGCCAATGCCCAGCGGGCGCAATCCAAGTTTCTTGCCTGCTTCGAGTGCCTCGGCAATCGCTTGTTCAACCTGCTCCAGCTTGGCGATTTGATGTTGATTTTCAGGCGTTGGCTGAGTCCGGCGCCAGAGGATTTCGCCCACAAAATTCGTCACGATGACCGCCAGGAAATCCACGCCGATTTCCAATCCAACGGCAAAACCGGCGTTCGGGTTGACCTCCAACAGGGTACCTGGGCGGCCGATTTTTGAGTCCTGGCGTTGGATTTCGCGCACAAAACTGTGTCCAATCAGCTCGTCGACAATCAACGAAATGGTGCTGCGCATCAATCCCGTCCGGGCAGCCAGGTCGGCCCGCGACAGGGGCGCGTATAAGCGGATGCAATCCATGACAATGGACGCATTCATCTCGCGAACAAGCGTTTGGTTGGCTGTCTTCGGTTGGGCCATAACATCCTGGGGGAAATTAGTTTGTTTGACGAACAAACTTAAGGATCATTGTATACTTTTTTGATCGAAAGTCAAGTACGAAATCTTTGGGTAGACGTTAAATTTCTTTTACTGGCACAATCCTTGTATGCTACAATCTTTCTATGCGGTATTTGGGCTCTTTGGGAATCGGTATTTGTGGGTACTTTACTCCCATGAACACTTCAAATTCGGGAGATTTCTTTAGCAATGTCAACTCAACCGGTCGATATACATAACCTTCCTGAGACCCCCGCCATGCGCCGCAGTGGCTTGATTGCCACCGCGGTGGTCATGTTGGCTGCCTATGTAACCGTCTTCCTGTCCCCCGACTTCGAATTTGAACTCAATTCCGTCCTGCTCTTGCTGGGATTGGGTTTTATATACACTTTAAACCTGACCGCGGGAGAGAGCTGGCTGTTCCGCCATCCAAGCGCCATCAATAAAGCCCTCTTTTTCATCATTCAAATCCTCCTGGGCGCCTATCTGGTTTATCGCGGTGGCAGCGGGATGTGGCTGGTGCTGCTTCCGCTGGTCAGCACCGCCGTACAGGGCCTGCCGCGCTTCTTCTCCGTGCTGGCAATCCTGGCCATCTGGGCCGGGCAGGTCATACCCTTTCTCTATATCTATGGTATCGAGGTCAGCGCCGGCTGGGCCATGCCCTTCCTGGCTGCGATCATTTTCGTGGCTGTCTTCACCCAATTAATGGTCAACGAGCAACACGCCCGCCTGGAGCTGGCCGCCGCTCACCAAAAACTGCGCGAATACGCCGCCCAGGTCGAAGAGTTGGCCGTAGTTCAGGAGCGCAACCGCCTGGCCCGCGAAATCCATGACGGACTCGGCCATTACCTGACCGCCATCAACATCCAAATTAAGGCGGCCCAGGCCCTGACCGAGCAGGACCCCGAAAACATGAAAACCGCCCTGGCGGATGCCCAAACACTGACCCAGGAAGCCCTGGCAGACGTGCGCCGATCCATCACCTCACTGCGAGCCGACCCCACCACCAGCCGCCCGCTGACCGAAACGCTGGGCGGCTTGCTGAAAGATGTAGGAGCGTCCGGTATGGGGGTCGATTTTCAAGTGCGCGGCACGGCCCGCCGCCTGGCCCCACAAATCGAGTTCACTCTCTACCGGCTGGCTCAAGAGGGTCTCACGAATATCCGCAAGCACGCCCAGGCCACGCAGGCCAGTCTGCAACTCGAATATCAGATCGATGGAGTCAGATTGATCCTGGAGGATAACGGCCAGGGCGCCGAACAAACCGAAGGCGGCTTTGGCTTGATGGGCGTGCGCGAGCGGGTGGAACTAATGCACGGCACGCTCAATGTGCAGACTGCCCCCGGCCAGGGTTTCCGCCTGGAAGCCAACCTGCCCAACACACCTCCGGAGGCTTGATCCATGCCCGCCCAAGAAAAGATCCGCATTCTGCTGGTGGACGACCAGAACATGTTCCGCGCCGGGATGCGCCTGCTGCTTTCCTCCCAACCCGATTTTGAAATCATCGGTGAGGCCGTGGACGGGGAAGATGCGATTGCCAAAGTGAACGCACTCAAGCCGCAGGTAGTGCTCATGGATTTGCGCATGCCCGTACTGGATGGCGCGGCTGCCACCCGCCGACTGAAAGCTACTCACCCCGAGGTGCGGGTTCTGGTGCTGACCACCTTCGACGAGGACGCCGCCATTTTTGATGGGCTGCGCGCCGGGGCCATCGGTTACCTGCTCAAAGATGCACCCACGGACAAGCTCTACGAAGCCATCCGTGCCGCCGCGCGCGGAGAATCCTTCCTGCAGCCCTCCGTCGCCGCGAGGGTGGTGGCCGAGTTCGCCCGCCTGTCCGAACAGTCCCCCGTTGCTGCCGGCCTGGCTGAGCCGCTTTCTCCGCGCGAGATTGAGATTCTGCGCTTGCTGGCCAACGGCGCCACCAACCGCGAAATTGCCAATCAGCTCGTCCTGGCGGAGGGCACGGTCAAGAACCACGTCACCAACATCCTCACCAAGCTGGATGTTTCAGACCGCACCCGCGCAGCGATTAAGGCCAGGGAGTTGGGGCTGCTGTAGTTTTTTTTAGCCGGTATCCTTCTTCTTCCTCGGCAGCCCCACCAGCAGCGCCAGCGGGCCCAGCAACAGCAACCACATGGCCGCCCCCAGGCCAAAGCGCTGTGCCGCCACGCCCAATCCCAAGGGGATGAACCTGGCCACAATTGCCGCCGCGTTATCCAGCACCAGTATCGCCGCGCTTTGCTTGCCCAGTTCGCTATACAAATTTCCCTTGAGGATCGAATACCAGCCCGAGTTGAAGAACCCCAACAATCCCAGCAGAACCAGTTTCAACCACAACGGATCGACCAGCAGGAAGGCCGGGTAAAGAATCAACTCCAGCACCACGCTCACCCGCAGGTAGTCCAGCCCCTTCACCCGCTCCAGCAGCGGGATGAGCAGAAAATCGCCCGCCAGCCCCACCACCGTCCACACGCTGACGGCCAGCGCCGCAGCCCCGGGGTCCATCTTGACCACATCCACAAAATACAACGCCAGGAAGCTGTAGAGCACATCCAGCATCAGGTCGGAGAACTCCAGCAACACTACCCAACGCAGCACCTCACCACGCTTGAGCAGCAGCACCGCCCGGCGCAGCGACTCGAGCAACGGCAGGGCCGGCTCGTCCTCTTCTTCAGTTTGCAACGGCTTCAGCGGGAAACCGCGCCAGGCCAGCAGCAACACCCCCAACGCCACAAAGGCCAGCCCGCCCATCGCGCCGCGCCAGCCCAGCCCCAACAGGATGAACAGGCTGAGCAGCAGAGGCCCCGCCACCACCCCCGCCGATCCGGCAAAGGTCCAGCGGGCCATGTTTTGCTCGTGGCGCTGCGGCTCCAGGTCCATCAGCGTGGCCTGGGAAAGGCTTACAAAAGCCCCTGAAGCCGTATAAAACAGCATCGCAGCCAACAGAAGCATTTCAAAGGACGGCGTTGCTGCGTAGAGAGCCATCGCTGCACAAAATACTACGCCACCTCCCAACACCAGCGTTCTCCGCCGCCTGCCGTCGCCCAACGCGCCCAGCAACGGCTCGATTAAAATGCACACCAGCCCGGGCAGGGTCAACGCCAGGCCGATTTGGGTGTAGTTCAAGCCCAAATCGTCACGAATCAACGGCCAGGCTGCCTCCGTCGCCCCATAAACCAGCTCGTCGAGAAACTCGATGAGCAGAAACAGCAAAACCATTCGGGGTAAACGTTGGGCAAAGCGGCGCATGAAAGAAAACCTGTTGGTCTCGATTTTAAGTAATTACTCAGCCAAAGGTGAAAGACCTTTCCTCACCCTCTGAGCAAATACGATTTTACTATGACTGGCGCATGAACTGCCCGGTAACCCACCGTGACGGTCATTACGAAAACCCATGACCGTCATTTTCATCGCATGACCCAAGCTCGTGACGACCGGCACATGTGCCCTTTTCCTGCCCGGCGTATGATAGGGACGTAAACACAAACTGAATTCTTTCGAGGAGAAAAAGCATGACTACTGAAACCAACCTTCAAACTAAAGCAACAGACCGCGCCGCGCGCGGCTGGGTCGGGGGCATCATCCTGATCCTGATCGGCGGGCTGGCCTTGCTGGCTCAATTTGTAGACTTCAACGGGCTGTTCATCCTGCCTGCGCTGTCTGTCTGCTTCCTGGCGTGGGGCATCCTGTCCCGCCAAACCGGCCTGATCATCCCCGGCGGCATTCTGGGCGGCATCGGGCTGGGCGCTTTCCTGGTCGAAGGTCCCTTCGCCAATCTCGGCGACCCGGCCACGGGCGGTGTGTTCATGCTGGCCTTTGCCTGCGGATGGGCGCTCATCACCTTGGTGTCCCTCTACACCAATCGCAATGGCCGCCCCAGCCTGTGGCCCCTCATCCCCGGCGGGATCATGGCTGCCATCGGCGCCATCCTGCTGGCGGGCGGCAAGGCCCTCACCGTGCTCAACTGGCTGAACTTCGGCTGGCCGGTGATCCTGATCGCTGTGGGGTTGTACCTGATCTTCCGCCGCAAAGAGTTAGTTGACTAACCGGTAAACCAACCAAAAAAACCTAAGGGTCTTCGGAGACCCTTAGGTTTTTCTTTTTTTAAAGTCGGCAGATTAGTGTGCGTGCCCCTGCAACTTTTCAACACCAGGCAGTTTGCCCACCAGTGCCTGCGGGTCATGAATCAACACCGGCAAATGCTGCGGGCAAATGTGAAACGTCTGCCCTTGATACGTCAAAGCGACCAGCGGCACGGTATCTCCATCCACCTGACAATAAACGCATACGGGTTTATTTTCGGCCATCTTTCTCTCCTAATCTAACAAAAGTTGCCTTATTATACCGAATTTTGACATTTCCTCTTTGCGTTACATCAACCCTTGTTCATCTAGTGTCAGTCTATACTTCCAGCCGGGTCACCGTGGGGCTAAATCCGCTACACGGCAATTACGTTCTGTACCTTTACATATTCTTGACGCTGC
Organism: uncultured Anaerolinea sp.; assembly: GCA_964567255.1. Lineage (GTDB taxonomy): Bacteria > Chloroflexota > Anaerolineae > Anaerolineales > Anaerolineaceae > Anaerolinea. Next base: position 13,189 of record CAZMMI010000026.1, on the reverse strand, counting down.
CCCCCCTTGACTCATTGACGAGACGTGCATACAATTCAATCAATGATACAATGATACATTGCAAAGGGAGCCGAGTAAGTGAATGAGCTAAAATTCGAACTGGACTTTCGTACCGGCGCGCCGATTTATGAGCAAATCGTAGAACAGGTGCGCAGTCGGATCGACTCGGGAGCCCTTCGTCCCGGTGACCAACTCCCCACCGTCCGGCAACTGGCGCTGGAACTGCGCGTCAACTTCAATACTATCGCGCGCGCCTACCGCATTCTAGATGAAGCGGGTTTGATCTCCACGCAGCAAGGGCGGGGCACCTATATCCTGGAGCCCGACACACCCGAATCCCAATCCCGGCTGAGAAGGGCCCGGTTGGATGATTTGATTGATCAATTCCTTTCTGACGCATCGCGTCACGGCTATGTTCTTGATGAGATTGCCACAGAAGTGAACTTTCAATTGCAGAAGAGAAAATCCGTTGACAAGTGATTTAGGAGCTAAAAATGTCGAAAACAACCTCTCCCCAAAGCGAAAACCGCACCAGCAGTTGGAACACCTTTATCAGTAAGACCAATCAGACCGACCCGCACATCCCCCCACTGGCGATCGCGTTATTCAGCCTCATTCTAGTAGCAGGCATCATCGCCGCAGTCATATTAGATGCCAACACAGATATGAGTGAAGATACCATTGGCCTGATCGTGTCCGGATTCATTCTCATTGGCACCGTATTCCTCTTCGCCATCAAGGTGGCTCGCCAATGGGAAAAGGCGATCGTGTTGCGGCTGGGCAAGTTTCACGGACTGCGCGGGCCGGGCATGTTCTGGGTCATCCCCGTCCTGGATTCGGTCTCCTCCTGGATCGACCAGCGCGTTATGGTGACTCCCTTCAGCGCTGAAAAGACGCTCACCCGTGACACAGTCCCTGTGAACGTGGACGCCGTCCTCTTCTGGGTGGTGTGGGATGCTGAGAAGGCGGCTCTCGAGGTGGAAGACTACCGCAATGCCATCGGTTGGGCTTCACAAACCGCGCTGCGCGAGGTGATTGGGCAGATGCCCCTGGCAGACATCCTCATCGGACGCGACAAAATGGACGCTGACCTGCAGAAGATCATTGACGAACGCACCACGCCCTGGGGCATCACCGTTCAATCGGTCGAGATCCGCGACGTGATCATCCCGCAGGGGCTGGAAGAAGCCATGAGCCGCCAGGCGCAGGCCGAACGCGAGCGCCAGGCCCGCGTCATTCTGGGTGAGTCGGAAAAGCAGATTGCATCCAGCTTTGCCGACGCCTCTCAGGCTTATCTGAACAACCCCACCGCGCTGCACCTGCGGGCCATGAACATGCTCTTCGAAGGCCTCAAGGAAAAGGGCGCCCTGGTGATCGTGCCCAGCAGCGCCGTGGACACTATGAACCTCGGCGGCGTGAGCGGCATGGTCTCGCTGGCCCAGCAGAATTTGCCGAAAGAATAATTTTTGACGGAATAAACCCTAAGGGTCTAAGAAGACCCTTAGGGTTTGAAAGAAGGAACCTTATGTCTCGCAAAACAACCCTCTTCATCGTCCTCGGCTTCACCGCCCTGGCCCTATTGCTCAGCGCGCTGGCCTACCCCCAACTGCCCGAGTCCGTCCCCTCTCACTGGAACGAAAAGGGCGAAGTGGACGGATATTCCTCGCGCGCCTTCGGTACCCTGTTTATGCCTCTCTTGATGTTCGGAATGGGCTTGTTGCTGATTTTCATTCCCAATCTGGACCCGCTCAAGGCGAATGTAGATAAATTTCGCTCGTCCTACCATTGGATCATCGTGGGTTTCTGTGTCTATTTCACCTACCTGCACGGGGTGACCCTGGCTGCCGGGTTGGGTTGGAAAATTGACATGAATACCATGATCATGCCCGCTTTTGGGCTGTTGTTCATCGGCCTGGGATTCATGATTGAACGCGCCAAGCAAAACTGGTTCATCGGCATTCGCACCCCCTGGACGCTGAGCAGCGCCAGCGTTTGGGATAAGACGCACCGCACCGGCGGGCTGTTATTCAAGATTGCAGGCGCAATGGCTCTCCTGGGACTGATCTTCCCCAAGATTGGCTTTTGGTTGATGTTCATCCCCATCATTGTCCTCAGTTTGGGCACCGTGGTCTTGTCTTATATTTACTACGCACAGGAAAAGAAAGCTTGATGTTTCACGTGAAACAATGATTGGGTTAGCCACTCTCCCTGTTCTTATGTTTCACGTGAAACAATAGGATCGAATCACACATGGAAAACAACACGATGGAATACGCTGTCAAAGTCCAAAACCTCACGCATATCTTCGGCACGCTCAAGGCCGTGGATGATATGTCTTTCAACATCCGGCGCGGAGAGGTGTTTGGGCTGCTCGGGCCAAACGGCGCCGGTAAAACCACCACCGTCCGACTGCTCAACGGCCTGTACGCGCCAGCCCAGGGCAGCATTGAGGTGCTTGGCATGAACCCGCAAAGCGAGGGCAACGCTGTCCGCCGTCGGACCGGTATCCTCACCGAAACGCCCGCTAACTACGATCGCCTCACCGCCCGACAGAATCTGGAGTTCTTTGGAACCCTGGCCGGGATGGATAAGACCGACCTCAAACGCCGCATCGAGGAATTGTTGACCTTCTTCGGGCTGGAGAAGCGCGCCGACGACCTGGTGGGCAAGTACAGCAAGGGCATGAAACAGCGACTGGCCCTGGCCCGCGCTTTTCTACACCGCCCCGAGCTGATCTATCTCGACGAGCCCACCTCTGGCCTGGACCCCGAATCGGCCCAGCAGGTGCGCGAGCTGATCGAATCGCTGCGCGTACAAAACGGGCACACCGTCTTCCTGTGCACTCACCATCTGGATGAGGCCCAGCGGCTGTGCGATCGTGTCGCCATCCTCAACCGCGGGCGGATGCTGGCTCAAGGCACCCTGGAAGAATTGGGGCGGCGCTTCTTGCCGGGCCTGTGGATCGAAATCGGGCTGTGGATGCCCCTCCCCACCGGCGAAGAGATCGTCAGCCGCCAACCGGGAGTCTTGCAGGTCAACGTGGATGGGCGCACCCTCAAGGTGCAGGTAAACAGCGAGTCTCATGTTCCCGTCATTGTTCGCGGGCTGGTGGAGGCCGGGGCGCAAATTGTCAGCGTCCAGCCGGTCAAGACCTCTTTGGAAGATGTCTATTTCAAATTACAGGCGCAGGAGCGAGGTGAAGCATGAACTGGAAGAATATTCTTACCATTGCGAAGAAGGATTGGATTGAAGTTCGCCGGAATAAAATGGTCGTGAGTGTTATGCTCATTGTGCCGCTCATTTTCATCATTGCGATGCCCCTGATGATCATCTTAATTCCCGCCAGTTCGCCCGAAGCCGCCCAACAGATGTTCCAGGACCCGGACCTGGCCGGGTTCATGTCTCGCCTGCCGGATTTCATCAGCCAGATCATCGAGGGCATGGACGTGACTCAGGCCGGGATTGTGCTCTTCCTGGGTTATATGTTCGCGCCTTTCTTCTTGATCATGCCGCTCATGTTTGCCAGTGTCATTGCCGCCGAGGCCTTTGCGGGTGAGCGCGAGCGCAAAACTATCGAGCCTCTCCTATACACCTCCGCCACCGATACCGAGTTGTTCCTGGGCAAGGTGCTGGCGGCCTTCGTCCCGGCTTTCCTGATCACCTTGCTGGCCTTTGTCGTCTACATTATTGTGGTCAACGGCGCGAGCTATTCGGTGATGGGCCGCATCTGGTTCCCGCTGCCTTCCTGGTACCCACTCATCTTCTGGGTGTCTCCGGCCATTTCCGTGCTGGCTATCGCCATCACCGTGATGATTTCGGCCCGCGTGCAGACCTTCATGGAAGCCTACCAGTCCAGCGCGGCGCTGGTCATCCTGGTCATGGGCTTGCTGATCGGCCAGATGGCCGGGGTAATCTACTTGAGCGTGGGGGTGGGGTTGGCTCTCGGCGCGGTGCTATGGATCATCGATGCGGTGCTCATTCGCATCATCGTGCGCACCTTCAACCGCCCTCGATTGCTCTCCTGGGCAGACTAAGATATCTTCCGCGAATGGCGCGAATTTTCGCGAATAAAGAGAAGAATTTCAGTTCACGAATGACACGAATTTACACTAATTAGAAGAAAAAGAAAGTTTTCGGAATTAAAAACATAAAAACGGGCAAAATACTACAGTCATTCCGTAGCATTTTGCCCGTTTTGTTATTCGCGCCATTCGCGGATAAATTGTTTGTGTAATTCGTGTCATTCGTGGAGAAAATTTTTGTTGACTTTCAGCACTTGTTGGGCGAAGTCGACCACGCTTTGGCGCAGGACCTCCGGCTCGAGGATCTCCGCCGCGCCGCCCATGCCCAACAGCTTTTCTCGGGCCTGCCCCAACCACTCAAACGACATGCGCACCGTCACCCACCCGCGCTCGTCGGGCGGGCCGGCCTGCGCCAGAATGCCCGCCGCCTGCTCCCCCATCACCATGAACAGGTTCTGGGCCATGGCCGGTGAAATTCGCGCGGTCACCCAATACAGGCTGCGCTGCGCCTCGCGCTGCACAGCATATTCCTCCCAAAAGCACGCCAAATCGAAATCTTCGGGGAACTCAAAACGCTCTTCCAGCCACTCGGCTCGTACTAAATCGGATACACGGTAAACCTGGGGGCGCCCGGCGCGCAAAGCCACCAGGTGCCACACGTTGGCTTTCGCCACCAATCCCAATGGCGAGACTTCCTGCTCGATCTCGATGCCGAACTGCGTGCGCGTCACAATGCGCAACCGCCGCTCCTCCCACATGGCCCGCTGCACCACTTGCAGGTAAGGCCCCGGCTGCCCCGATTGCCCCCACCAACTGGCATCCAGATGTATGCGCCGGCGAGCCACGCGTTGCGCATCTTCACGCGCGCCGGGCAGCGCCGCGTTGAGCTTGAGCATGGCCGCTTTGAGATCTTGCCCAACGTCCAATTGCAATAAAGGCGAAGGGATGCTGAGCATGAACATCGCCCGGGTCTCGTCGGCGTTCAAACCGGTCAGGTTGGTGCGGTATTCATCGATCAACGCAATGCCGCCACCGGGGCCGCGCTCGGCATACACCGGCACGCCCGCCACACTCAACGCCTCCACATCCCGGTAGATGGTGCGCTCGGAGACCTCCAGTTCTTCGGCCAGGTCCACGGCGGTCATCTTGCCCCGTGTTTGCAGCAGCATCAAAATGGATAGTAATCGATCGGCACGCATAAAACGATTTGTACCTCCACGAAGGGTGAAGAGAGTTTCCGAAATTGAGGTGTTCATGGGGGCAAAGCCCCCATGAACACCTCAATTTCGGTCTCTTTTACATATACTTGAGAGATGAAATCATTTTATAATTCCTGACACAAGATGTCAAGTATTCTTTGATAAGATGATTGAGGATCGATCCACACAAAACAAATCTTAGCTCAATGGAGAACTCTTATGTCTGACGAAACTGTGAATGTGAAAATTGTCCGCCTGGACCCCATGCGCGTCGCCTGCGTCAACGGTTATGGCGAAGGCCCCGAAAATATCGCCTTTGAAAAAATGCGCAAGTACATCCGGGAGAAAGGCCTGGATCGCGACGGCAAGCAGCACCGCGTATTCGGTTTCAACAACCCCGACCCGGCTCCCGGCAGCCCGAACTACGGCTACGACGTGTGGGTTACCGTGGATGAGGGCTTCAAGAGTGAGGGCGAGGTCAAGGTCTTCGACTTCCCCGGCGGGCTGTACGCCGTGTTGAGTATCCGCCCCGTGACCGGCGAAGAAATTTTCCCCGCCTGGCAGCAGTTGGTTGCCTGGCGCGAGCGCAGCCCCTACCGCCCGGCCCACCACCAGTGGATGGAAGAGCACATCGGAGATATCAAACTCTCTTTCCCCGACATCACCCTGGACCTGTTCCTGCCCATCGCCGAGTAAACTTTCTGGGTGGGTGTTTTAGTCAAGAATCAAATCAGCGCAGGGCGTTCGCCCTGCGCTGATTTGATTCTTGACGGTACTACTTAGCCAGAGGAGGAAAGTCCCCGCCCTTTGAGCAGTTACCTTTTGACTATTAATTCTCTTCCAGGAATCCCACCGCCTGGCTTTTCTCGTCGCTCATCACAATGCGCAAATGCCGGCCCGAGTGGAAGTCCGTCACCTTCACCACCCGCAGCGCATTGCGCAAAGGCTCCTCCACCTGGATCCATTCCTCCACCCGGTTGGGAGTCTGATCAAAGAACGCGCGGCTGAACACACTGGAGGGATCATCCAGGTAAATTGCCAATGGGAAGATTTGCGCCTCTAGCAAGTCCTGGAAGAAATGCGTGCCCAGCGAGGGCTCGGGCACTTCACCCACTCCGACGCCGGCCAGCTCGATCAACGCCTTCGTGTTGTAAATATCCGTATAGTTCACCGGCACGCCCAGATCCGAATTGGAACTGCCCCAGCGGCCCGGCCCAACGCAAATGAAGCGTTGATCTTTCATCGCCGTATTCAGCCGCCCTAACGCCCGCACCAATTCCATACGCTCGCGCTGCCCCGGCAGAGAGAAGTACCCCTCGCTGGGCACATAAACCACATAATCGATAGAAGGAATGATGCCTTCCGGCACCACAAAGCGCGTGGAGAAGAGAATATCTTCCGGCGACAGGTTAACCGGCAAGTTGACCTGCTCGGTGGGCAGCAGGCTGCTCTGCGGGCGGCACTGCAGCAGGGTGATTTGTAATTTGGGCTTGGCCTGCTCCGCGCCGATCATGTGCAAGGTGAACTCCAGGTCCACCGGCGAGTTATAGTTGACCTCCAGCGTGCTCACCACCTGGCGCATCCGCTCGGCAAAGGGCGTCCGGCGGAGCAAATCCTCAAAAGTCAACACCAACCGGTCGGTATCGCCATCCATGATCCGGCTGCGCAGGGACTCAAAGTAACCGTCTTGATCCACCTGGGCCAGATAACGCAGCGGCGAATAGGATGGGCTGAGCACTTCAGCAATGGGCAGCGTTTTCACGCAATTTTCTTCCAGGTCGATCAAATCCACGTAGCGCTGCGAATAGCGCTTGACCAGCTTGGGGTCGGTGGAAGGGCGCAGCATGGGGTGGCTCAAGGCAATCAGGCGCGGAAAATCGTTCCCCACCCGGTCCACGGCGCGCGTACCCAACCCCCACACCAACCGCACAAAGCCGTCTTCTCGCCGGATCTGCGGGGCCCAGCGGTACAGGTTGCGGCTGAAAGCCACCCCGGCGCCGTGAGGCAGGTAATACTTGCCAAAACGCTCGCCTTCCACCACTTGCAGCAGGATTGCCATGCGCTCGTCGTAGTCTTGCAAGCGCTTGCTGCGCCGGTACAGCAGCGCCGACGGGTCCAGCGTGGAAGCATATACCCGGATGATGGCCTGGGTCAGGTTTTTCAGGTTTTGGGCGGGCGTGCTCTGGTTGGGACAAAAAACGCTCTCGTACTTTCCCGCGAAGGAGGTGCCAAAGTTATCTTCCAGCAGGCTGGAGGAGCGCACAATCAGCGGTTTTTCGCCAATCTGCTCCAGCAAGTCTCGCAGTTTATCCAGAATGTCCGGCGGGAAGGCCCCTATCTCAAAGTCGTGGAAGATGGCCGGGTAATCGGCGCGCATTTCATCTTCTGTCTTGTATTTCTGGTCGTTCCAGCGGCCAAGGTTGTTGATGGACATGAACGTGTAGAACACGTCTGAGCCGATGAAATACGAATCCGGCGACACCAGCGTTTCTTGCAGTTCAGGCCGCCCGCGATCTTTGAGAATGCGCAGGGCCAGCAGCATGCCCGCCGCCTTGCCGCCAATTTTGCCCGTGCCAATCTTGCGCCGGCGAATGTCGGCCAAATCTTCAGTGGTGAACCATTCCTTGGCCACATTGATGTAGCCCAGTTGGTCGCTGATCAACGTGCGGATGATGACCACCTTGGATTCTTTCAGGCGGGCTTCCAGCGGAGCGCGCTCACCTGGCACCATCTTCTCAATGGTCATGGCCTGCTCAAAAACCATCTCCAGCGGGGCCAGTTCCGGGTTCACCGAGAGGGCCACCTCGCGCAGCGAAATGCCCCGCTCGCGCAGCACCTCCCAGACCAATTGCTCAAACAACTCAAACGAAAGGTACTGGCTGAACAGGTAGTCGGTGTGCTGGTCGCGTACTCGCGCCAGGCGCATCTCCCACATCTCCGATGGCTCCTCGCCGAACGGATTGCGCAGCCCTTCCCACTCTTGAGTCTGGATGGCCAACGCCCTAACCTGCGACTCGAACTCGGCGGGCGTCACCACCCCGCGCTCAAAGATCTCGCGGCGCATCCGCGCGCGAATACGGCCGCTGATGATCGGGTACTGGTTCAGCGCCAGATAGATTTTGAACTGCCGTCCTGGCGTAGCGCCGGGAAGCACCATAGAACTAACCGAGGAACATCGGCATGATCACGTGCTGGAAGTTCTCGTCCCCCACCGGCTGGACTCGCGCCGGAGACTTCTGGTCGTTGGTTTCCAAAACCAGGTTGGGGGTCTTGACCACTTCCAACACTTCGCGTAAGTATTTCACATTGAAGGCCAGCACCAGGGCCGGGCCCTCGATGTTCGCATCGATCTTGGTTTCGTTCGTGCCGGTTTCTTCGCTCTGCGCCGAAACTTCCACCTCGCCGGGGCGGTCTTCGTGCTTTTGCAGGCTCAACCGCGCCACGTTGTTGCCGTTGCGCGCAATGATCTCGGCTTGCTTGCAGGCTTTGAGGAAAGCCGTGGTGGAAACGATGGTGTGCGTCTTGAAAGAGCGCGGCATGATCACTTTGTAATCGGGGAAGTTGCCGTCGATCAACTGCGAAACCAGTTCGGCGGACTCCAGGTGGAAGATGACCTGCCCGCGGCCGGGCGGGGCGATGAGGCTCAAGGTGCTGTCGCCGTCCTGGGCAATGCGGGCCACTTCGTTGAGTGCCCGAGCAGGGATGATGAGCGACAGCGGGCGCGACGCGGGCTGGGGCAGCGCGGCCTTGCGCACCGAAACGCGGAAGCCGTCGGTCGCCGCCAGGGCAATTTCATCGCCCGACACGGTCATCTGCACGCCTTGCAACACCGGGCGGGCCTCATCCGTCGAGGCGGCAAAAGCCACCTGCTGGATCATTTCCTTGAAATCGGTCACCTTGAGTTGGATGCCCTCAGCCGGGTCGGAGGCGGGCATGGGCGGGAATTCCTGCGCATCGATGCCCTTGATCTCGGTGCTGGACGCGCCGCAGCGCACGGTCAGCGTGAAGGTAGACATGTTGACCGTCATTTGCACGGTATCATTGGGCAGCGTGTTCACCAGGTCGGACAACAAGCGCGCCGGGACGGTGACCGAGCCTTCTTCACCGATCTGCGCGCCAATCCAGCATGAAACGCCCAATTCGAGGTTGGTGGCTGCCAGGCGCAAGCGGCCTTCGTCGGTCGCCAGGAGGACGTTTGCCAGCACGGGCAGCGTGCTGCGCGGCGATACCGCCCGCGAAACCAGATTTAATCCATGCGCCAATTGCTGCTGAGATACCGAAACCTTCATCTCACCCTCCGAAAACGGTTCGATTGATAAAAGGAAACTGCTCAGAGGGTGGAGAAATCTCCCTCTTTCACCTCTGGCTGAGTAGTTATGATAAAAGTATATCATAAAACAATACTCTAGTAATTGGCGTGGCAAGTGCCGCATAGGGTCATTCGCAAGGTACTGTCAACGGCCCTGCCCTGGCGTGAAGAACCCACCCCCGGCGCTGCGAATGCCTCTACCCCAAACCCCGGAAAAGGGAAAGATACTCTGCAAATCCCCTCAATGCGGATCTCACCGCGTCCACTCTCAATAAAACCATAAAACGCGAGGCGCAATAGCACCTCGCGTTTTATAAAAATCGTATTCGATTGTTTGGCGCGGCTACTTCGCCCCGCTCATCACTGAGCTGAGCGCGTTCAGCAGCGTTCCAGCAACCAGTTGGCCCGATTGCTGGCGGTGGGATGAGTTATTCATCTGGCTGCCCGCCATCACCGCCTGGACAATGGCTTCCAATGCGCCGGCGCCTTTTTGGCGGGCCTTGAGGAAAGCCGCTCCCGCGGTTAACAGCGTGGCCAGATCAATCCCGCCGCCCTGGCCTTGCGGCTGCGCGGCCTGGGGTTGAGCGGCCTGCTGACCACCCAACAACGCTCCCAGCAAGTCCCCCATTCCGCCGGACTGTCCCTGAGGCGCAGACTGCTGTCCGCCCAAGAGGGAGCCCAACAGATCGCCCGCGTCCGGCTGGCTTTGGGGCTGTGCCGGGGCCTGGCTGCCGCCCAACAACGCGCCCATCAGGTCTTCCAACCCGCCCTGGCTTTGCGGCTGCGCCGCCGGAGCCGATTGTCCGCCCATCAACGCGCCGAGCAGGTCGGCCATGCCGCCCTGGCTTTGCGGTTGAGATGCAGCCGGGGCCGACTGCCCGCCCATCAACGCCTGAACCAGACTCATGGCGCTTTCGGGCGAAATTCTCGTCTGCCCCTTCACCTTTTGAGCGGCCTGGGCTAACCCTTCCGCATACATCTTGGCCGAGCCCGTCTGGGCCTCTTTGCTCAGCTTTTGGCTGGCATAGGCAAGCTGGGTGGAGGGTGCGCTGGTCTTCTTTTCGGCCATCGCCTGGGTAATCACCTGGAAGGTATCCACCATATTGTCGCCGTGATTGTGGTTGTACTCATCGGCTGCGTTCAACGCCGCGCGATTTTCCTGCATCACTTTGACAACGGATCCGAATACCTTGCTGAGGTCCGTTTTTGAAACGGTAGGCTGGTCCACGCTACTTCAACTCTTCGGGGAGCGCAGGGATCTTCAGAGTCAGACCAGTGCGCACCATGCCGGGATTCGAACCGATGATGTCCTTGTTGGCTTCGTAGATCAGTTTCCAGTAGGCCTGACCGGCGTTACCGTAATAGCGCAGCGCCAGGGCGCTGAGCGTATCGCCGGCGACGACGGTGTACTCGGCCATGACGGCCTTCTTGGCGGCTTCGGCGGCAGCGGCAGCCGCAGCAACTTTCGCATCGGCAACGGCTTTTTCAGCAGCAGCCTTGGCGGCGGCGGCCTTCTCGGCGGCCACGCGGTCGGCGATCACCTTCTTGGCGGCATCCTGCGCGGCGGCGGCTTTGTCAGCGGCAGCTTTTGCATCGGTCGCGGCCTTGGCCTGAGTAGCGGCCTTGGCTTCGGCGGCGCGCTTCTCAGCGGCAGCTTTCAGTTCCTCGGCGCGTTTTTTGGCTTCAGCGGCGGCGGCGGCGCTCTTCTCAGCAGCGGCTTTTTCCGCGGCGGCGGCTTTCTCGTCGCGGTCGGTCAAAGCGTCAATTGCTTTGTCGAAAATCGATTTTTTCTTTTTGTCGTCTGCCATTAGATTGTTTCCTTTCGTCACATAGAGCGGATAGACGGACAATTAAGTCCCCAATTAAGATTAGTATACTACATAACAAAGGCAGGGTTAACCGGCGGGGGGTGTCAAGATTTTGTCAAAGAATCATCGCGCGCGCCCCTTGCCCCCAGCGGCGAGGCGAGATTCGGCAAATGCATCCACCGGGGTCCGTTAGCCTTGCCGACAGCGCCCCCCAGGATGTCAGGTATAAAGAAAAAACCGCCATTTCTGGCGGGGTGTAAAACTATAGGGGCTGGATTAGTCCTCGTAGGCTCCTCGTCGAGGACTCGAACCTAGCGGTTTGGATTTCAACTCCAATAAGTATACATTTACTGCTTCTGGATAAGTTAAAAAATGTTCGATCCGAGAATTTTATTTGATTGAATCATACAATTTATCCATTTTCCATTCAGAATATATGTTCTTGATTCTTTTTTCTACATTGCGTGAATTTTCAAAACCTCCTTGGATTCTGTTTAGCAAATCATCAGATATTTTTCCATAGTGTGTTGTAATTAATGGAACAATGCTATCTCTTGAACAAACCAGAGTATTTTGATACCGAATCCAACTTTCGTCATCCTTTTTTGTGACATACGGATGCTCTCCAAATCTAATTATTGTTGTGGAATCCTTATACCTTGTATTAGACGAAGACATATACACAAGAATTATCAAAGAATGATCTTTATTGGATTCTTCTGCAATAATAAAATGCAAATGTGTACCATTTGCATTTGTAATTTCAAAACTATCACCCACCTCTAGACTATACTTATTACCCACAATGCAATGTGTCTTTAAGATAAGAAAAATAAGATATATTTTCTAGTGCGTCTTGAATGCTCTCTTCATCAACTCCAGATTTTGATAGTATTTCCTGGTATTCAATATCAATTCTGGATACTGTTTCTTTGTGTTCTGGCAACCTGTGAAAATAATTCTTAAGTTGAGTGAAATTCCAACCCTTGAATTTATTAAATGCTTCTCTGATAATCGTTTCTTCCGAATCACTTAATGAATCATAATTGGATTCAGCAATTAATCGGATGGTGTTGCCATCTAAAGTGAAATGCTTATTCCATCCATTATCAAATGGATAAGCCGTATTATCGATTGCATCATTTACCGCACTTAAAATAGGGCCATACTTTACAGAATATAAAGAGTCATTAAACATAGGCTGGCCTGTAAGAACCAACGATTGGCGTTCAATGTAATACATCACTTTATTAAGCCAATACTTATCACATTGATTTTTTGAGAGGCTTAACAATAGCGAGGCTGCCGCAATTGCTTTTTCTTCCCTATAGTTCGGAAGATAATTTTTTGTCATTAGAATTACCCTTCTCCATTTCAATTTTACATTATATTAGAACAAAATGACCTTACAACTATTGTTATTCAAAGAGATAACCTTTATCTCACTCTAGGCACATCTTTTTTACAGAGCGAGTTGATAACAAACTCCTATAGATATACATCTTAATTCTCTATAAACTTACGTCTTAGCACGTTCCATCATTTGCAAATACACATTTTCTGGATCACCCAAGAAACATTGTAAACAAAATAGTCAATAAACCACCGATAATTGCGCCAAAAAAGGAAGCAAAAACTGTTGCTTTAATCATTGATAAATCACTGGTTTCGCTTGCAGCAAAACTCATAGTATTAATATTTGAGTTTATATCAAAATCTAGTATCTGTTCATTGATTTCACTTTTAAAATAATCTTCTAATTTGTTGAGGACTTCATTAGTTTCTAAATCTTTTATTAGTTTCTTTGCGGTCTCCTCATATTCGATTTTTAATGATGTAATTTCATTTAGT
>CAZMMI010000025.1:0-25748 GCA_964567255.1 uncultured Anaerolinea sp. | reverse complement strand
AAAGTTCTTGGAATGATCTTCCAGAAACCCAGTCTGCGCACGCGCGTTAGCTTCGATATGGCCATGCGCCATCTGGGCGGTGATGCACTCTACCTGTCTCCTGCAGAAATTGGCCTCGGCCAGCGCGAAGCTGTAGCAGACGTAGCCCGTGTCCTGGCCGGTTATGTCCACGGCATCATGGCGCGCGTGTTTTCTCACCAGCACATTTTGGAGTTAGCCCAATACTCCAGCGTTCCGGTCATTAATGGCCTGAGCGATTACGACCATCCCTGCCAGGCAATGGCAGATGCCCTGACCATCATTGAAAATTTTGGCGCCATCAAGGGCGTGAACGTGACCTTTGTGGGCGATGGCAACAACGTCGCTGTCTCCCTCATGCACATCGTCACCATGTTGGGCGGCAACTTCACCCACACCGGCCCCAGCGGATACGATATCCAGCCTCAAGCCATTGAGCTCGCTCGCTACTTCGCCAAATCAAGCGGCAGCCAAATCAACTTCAACCGCGACCCTCATCAAGCTGTCCGTGGCGCCCACGTCATTTACACAGACACCTGGACCAGCATGGGGCAGGAAGCTGAGACCAAGGAGCGCGAAAAAGTCTTCCCTCCTTATCAGGTCAATGCCCAGCTTGTGGCAGAAGCTGATCCGAAAGCGATCGTTATGCACTGCCTCCCTGCCCATCGCAATCAGGAACTAACCGACGAAGTCGCCGATGGTTCTCATTCGGTGATCTTCCCCCAGGCCCACAACCGCCTGCATGCTCAAAAAGCCGTTATCGCTCGAATCTTTGGAGTAGCCTAAATCATGAATGCTTCCGAACTCATCCGTCTCGAAGAACAATACGGTGCGCACAATTATCACCCGTTAGATGTTGTAATCGACCGTGGAGAAGGCGTGTGGGTGAGTGATGTCGAAGGCAATCGTTACCTGGATTGCCTCAGTGCCTATTCCGCGCTCAACCAGGGGCATGTGCATCCCAAAATCCTCTCCGCCCTGATCGAGCAAGCTTCCCGAGTGACTCTAACTTCTCGCGCATTTCGCAACGACCAGCTTCCTCTCTTCTATCAAGAGCTGTCCGAAATGACCGGCTATGAAATGTCCTTACCCATGAACAGCGGCGCCGAAGCCGTGGAGACGGCCGTTAAGCTGGCCCGCAAGTGGGCCTATCAGGTGAAAGGCGTACCCAAGCACCAGGCGGAGATCATCGTCGCTGCCGGCAACTTTCATGGTCGAACCACCACCGTCATCTCGTTCTCCACAGAACCGTCCTACCGCGAATTCTTCGGCCCCTTCACTCCTGGCTTTGTCGCAGTGCCCTACGGCGATCTAGCAGCCATGCAGAACGCAATCACCCCGCAAACTGCCGCCATTCTCATCGAGCCCATCCAGGGCGAAGGTGGCGTCATCATTCCGCCTGCGGGATACTTGCGTGGTGTTCGCGAACTCTGCGACCAGGAAAACGTTCTGTTCATTGATGACGAAATCCAAACCGGCCTGGGCCGCACCGGAAAACTCTTTGCCGCCGACCACGAGGGCGTTCGCCCCGATATCATTGTCATTGGCAAGGCCCTCTCCGGCGGCTTCTACCCAATCTCCGCGGTTCTTGCCGACAAACCGGTCATGGAACTCTTTGTTCCCGGTGAACATGGCTCCACTTTTGGCGGAAACCCCCTGGCCGCCGCAGTAGGCCGAGCAGCTTTGCGCGTCATTCGTGAGGAAAACCTGATCGAAAACTCCGCGGTGCAAGGCGAGTATTTCATCGAGCAGTTAGCGGAGATTCCCAGCCGCCACATCAAAGAAGTCCGCGGCCGTGGCCTGCTCATCGGCGTAGAGTTGAAACCTGAAGCAGGCGGCGCCCGGCCCTTCTGCGAAGCATTGAAACAAAATGGCATCCTGGCCAAGGAAACCCATACCCACGTTATCCGCTTCGCCCCCCCGTTGATCATCGATCGCGAAACAATCGATTGGGCCCTGCCGAAAATCCGCTCGGTTCTCTGTCAGCCTTAGGGCAATCCAGTTTCAATCTGACCGGCGCAATTCCCGATGATGGGAGTTGCGCCGTTTTTGTACCGTGTTTGCTCGCTTATGGTAGACTATATTTATCCCATCCAAAAGGATCGTGAATGAACAGACGCGCCAAAATCGTTGCTACGCTTGGACCTGCCTGCCCGGATGAACAGACCTTAATCAAACTGGTTCTGGCCGGAATGGACGTTGCCCGATTGAATTTTTCGCACGGTACCCACGAAGATCACGCCGAGCGCATTCGGATGATTCGCAAGATTTCAAACCAATTGCACAAGCCCATCGCCATCCTCCAGGATTTGCAGGGACCTAAGCTGCGCGTGGGCAACATCCCCGACGGCTCAATTCCCTTGCAGCCCGGCGAAGTGATCCTGCTCTCCTCCTCACCCGAGCTTGCCGCCTCTGAAGGCGCAACGTTCATTCCCATGGATGTTCCCGACCTGGAGCACAGCGTTGCGCCTGGTAACCGAATCTTGATGGACGACGGCAACCTGGAACTCGTTGTCACCGATGTGACCTCCGAATCGGTTGAAGCTCGGGTTGTTATTGGCGGCCTGTTGAAATCCCACAAAGGTGTCAACCTTCCTGGCGCCAACCTTACCATCCCCGGATTCACCGAAAAAGATCAAGCCGACCTGGCTTTTGGCATACAGCAAGGTGTCGATCTGATCGCGCTGTCCTTTGTCCGCAATGCTGAAGATATTGAGAAAATCCGCGAAGCCATTGCCCTGCTTTCCCCTCTCAGAGCGGCAACGCCCATCATTGCCAAGTTGGAACTTCCCGAAGCCATCAAGAACCTGCACGATATCGTTCATGCCGCCGATGGAGTGATGGTGGCCCGCGGTGATCTCGGCGTAGAAATGTCACCCGCTGAAGTCCCCACCCTACAAAAAGACATCATCTACACTGCAAATCGCCACGGTAAACTGGTCATCACCGCCACCCAAATGCTCGAGTCGATGATTCTAAGCCCGCGCCCCACTCGCGCCGAAGCCTCCGACGTAGCCAATGCGATCTTTGACGGCACCGATGCGGTCATGTTGTCTGGCGAGACAGCCAGTGGCAAGTACCCTGTCGAAGCGGTAGCCATGATGGCCGGCATCGTGGAAGAAGCTGAACGCAACTATGACCAATGGGGGCACTATCAAGACCTTCCCGAAGAAGCCTCCGAATCGGACGCTCTTTCGATAACCCGCGCCGCTCGGGAATTGGCCCATGATCGTGACGTGAAAGCCATCGCGGTTTTCACCGAAACAGGCCGCACTGCCCTCCTGGCGTCCAAATCCCGCCCCCGTGTCCCCGTTCTGGCCTTCACTCCTTCTGTCGAAGCCTACCAACGTCTGGGACTGTGCTGGGGTGTCAAGCCATTCCTCATCCCTTACGCTTCGACGGTAGAAGGCATGTTAGCCCACGTGGAAGCAGCCGCCCTCTCCAGCTCCGATCTCGCTCCCGGGCAGCAAATGGTATTGATCTCTGGATTCCCAGTTGGGAACATGCGCAAACCCAACTTTGCCCTCCTCCACACCATCGGCGATATGGTTTAGGAAACGACTGGATGGAAATTCATCGCGTCGACACCACTCATCCTCAGGAGGTCCGCCGCTTTATCAAAATGGCCTACCCAATCTACAGGAATCACCCCCTTTGGGTCCCGCCATTCGAATCAGACATTCGTTTAATGATGAACCGGCAGCGCCACCCGTTTTACAAACACTCAACAGCCGAATTCTTTGTCGCACAATCCAACGATGAGGTGCTCGGTCGCATCGCCGTGCTTCATCATCGCAACTACTGTGCCCACCACCAGCGTCAAACGGCTTTTTTCTATTTGTTTGAGTGTATCGACGACCAAAATATCGCCGCCAGTTTGTTGGAAGCCGCGGCAGGTTGGGCCAGGAAACAAGGGCTAAATCACATCTATGGCAGCAAAGGCTTCCTGCGCTCCCACGGGCAAGGCATTTTAGTGGAAGGTTTCAACGAACCTCCCGATATGGGTATTCCGTACAATCCGCCCTACTATGCAACTCTTCTTGAAGGAAATGGTTTCGTCAAAGAAACCGACTTCTATTCTGGAACCATGCTCAAGAGTCAATCCGTTGGCGAGAAAATTCATCAAGTCGCTAACCGGGTCAAAGAACGAGGCAATTTCTGGGTTAAAACCTTTCGCTCCAATCGGGAGATGCGGGAATGGATACCCCATGTAGAGTCTGTCCATGCCACCGCCTTTGCCACCAACCCCAATTACATACCCAGCACGCCCGAAGAATTCGCCCTGATGGCCAAAACCATGATCCAGATCGCCGAGCCGGGCATGATCAAGCTCATTATGAAGGGCGACGTAGTTGCTGGGTTTGTCATCACTTATCCTAATGTTTGCGCAGCGCTACGCCGATGCCGCGGGCATTTATTTCCCTTTGGATGGATCGATGTGCTGCTCTCCAAGAAACTGACCCGCATCGTGGACGGCAATGGAATCGGTATCCTTCCGCAGTACCAGGGGCTTGGAGCAAACGCATTAATATACTCGGAAATCGAGAACACCCTCCGCGCGCGGCCTCGCCTTGAGCGCCTGGAGTATGTCCAGGTGGATGAGCGCAATTTCAAAAGCAAATCGGATATGCTCGCACTGGGTGTAACCTGGAATACAATCCACCGTTTCTATGGGAAAGACATCTAAAATCGCTATGACGAACACCAAACACACCTACTCTGCTTTGATCTCCACCCAGCAACTCGCCGAACATCTCACAGACTCCGACTGGGTCATCGTCGATTGCCGTTTTGATCTCGCCAAACCTGATTGGGGTTTTGAGGACTACCAGCATGGGCATATCGCTGGTGCAACCTACGCCCACCTCGACCGTGACCTCGCCGCTCCCATCACCTCGAGCACCGGTCGCCACCCTCTCCCTGGCCCTGACCAGATTGCTCAAACCTTCGGTAAATTGGGCATCTCCAACGCCAGCCAGGTTGTCGTCTATGACACAGTCGGCGGGGGATTCGCAGCCCGCCTGTGGTGGATGTTGCGCTACTGTGGACACACCGCTGTCGCCGTCCTCGATGGTGGCTACGCGAAGTGGGCTGCGGAAGAAAGACCCGTTCGTAGCGGCATCGACAACTATCCACCCAAGGGCTTCACCCCTTCGCCCCAGCCGGACATGCTGGTGACCACCGAGCAGGTCGTTCAGGCCATTTCCTCTTCCAAGTCCATCTTGATCGACGCCCGGTCGCCAGTCCGTTACCGCGGCGAGCAAGAGCCCATCGACCCCGTCGCCGGTCGGATTCCAGGCGCCCTCAATCGCTTTCACGTCAACAATCTCGCCCCCGAAGGCACCTTCCTGCCCCCTGCCGAATTGACTACCCAAATCGAATCCTTGCTTGGCGGCAGATCCACAGCCGATGCGATTGTCTACTGTGGTTCCGGAGTCACCTCCTGCCATCATCTGGTCGCCTTAGCCTCTGCCGGTCTACCCCTCCCGCGCCTGTATGTCGGTTCCTGGTCTGAATGGATTCGAGACCCCTCCCGCCCGATAGCGCGCGGAGAATAAAAGCTATCTCCTTAAAATCAACCGGGCAGCCACAATTGATCTGGCTGCCCGGTTTTCTACTTCACTTTCTGCTCTCGCCTAAGAGAACATCGAGCCATTCACCTGCTCGATCGTTTCCGGGCCTGGGCGCAACTCATCCGGTGTGGACCTGTTCAGCGCCTTGTCTGGAAGCTTGTAAAGATCCAGCATCGAGTCAGAATCAGTTTCAACGTAAATCAACCCGGTCACCAATTCTCGCTGAGCGCGCGCCCGTTCCAACACCTGGAATGCTTCAGCACGGCTGTGCGGGTCGTAGTCTTTGTCCAACTTACGCAGGGTGATCGTTGATCCGTCGTATAGCTCCACATCGCGGGCGCTGCCTTCTTCGTAATCATCAACCGTAATCTCATCTTTAGCCGGCTTGAAGATCAAATCGTGCAGCCGGATTTCGTGGGCTTTACCAAACACATACGAATGTAAGGAGTCGTCTTTATTGTTGAACGTCACGCACGGGCTGATGATATCCAGCACCGAGATCCCCCGGTGACTGAAGGCTGCTTTGATCAGTTCTTTCACCTGCTTCGGGTCGCCGGCGAAAGACCGCGCCACAAAGGTAGCGTTTGCCGCGAGAGCTTCCAGGCAGATGTCCACGGGCTGGTACAGATTGGTGCCTTCATGCTTGAGAGTCAACCCCTTCTCGGCTGTCGCCGAGAACTGTCCCTTGGTCAATCCGTACACGCCGTTATTCTCGACGATGTACACCATCGGTAAATTTCGCCTTACCAGGTGCTTAAACTGTCCCAGGCCAATGCTCGCGGTATCCCCATCACCGCTGACGCCTAATGCCCGCACGGATGTATCGGCAAAAATTGCTCCCAACGCCAGCGAAGGCATCCGACCATGCAAACCATTGAAAGCAAACGACCTGCCCAGGAAGTACGTCGGGCTCTTGCTCGAGCATCCGATCCCAGAGAACTTAATCACTTCCTCTGGCACTACATCGATCTCATACATCGCCGCGATGATCTGATTCGAGATCGAGTTGTGGCCACAGCCCTGGCACAGGGTGCTGGGCGCGCCGCGGTAATCTCCCCTCGACAACCCCGCTCTGTTCAGCGGGCCGCTGGTTACTGCTGTCTCGCTCATATTATTTCTCCTCCTGCGCCAGTAATTCGTCCCGCAACCACCGCGCGCTAAACGGAAGGCCATCCAAATGAGCCATCGATCGGAATTTCTCTGCATACTGTGGATAGTGAATCCTTAAGAGTTGCAGCAATTGCCCATCGCGGTTTAATTCGGGCACGTAAATTCGCTCATGCGATTGCAAGAAATCCTCTACCTCATCTGTAAACGGAATGGCTCGCAACCGCAAATAATCTGTCGCCACTCCTCCCGCCAGCAAGTAGTCTCGCGCCTCATTGATCGCCGGTTCTGTTGAACCCGCCGAGAGAATCCCGATCACGGCGCCCGGTTGCTGGCTCAGGACAGGCTTCGGCACATATTGCTTGGCCGTCTCATATTTCCGTGCCAACCGCGCCATGACCCTTTCCCAAACTTCCGGCTCTTCGCTGTACCGACCATACTCATCATGCCCTGTTCCGCGCGCAAAATATGCGCTTCGTGGGTGGCGGTTTCCGGGCAGCGTCCGGTAAGGGATGCCGTCGCCGTCAACGTCCAGATACCGTCCCCAGGGTTTTCCGAGCCGCTCAGCCATCGCATCGATATCTTCTTCCCACAGCACCTTACCGCGATCCATGGGCACATCCGGATACTCAAACTTCGGCGTCATCCAGTTATTCATTCCCATATCTAGATCGCTCAATACAATAACCGGCATTTGCACTCGCTCGGCAATGTCAAAAGCCTTCCACCCGAACTCAAAGCATTCAAACACCGACCCAGGGAAAAGCAAAATGTAATTCACATCACCATGCCCGGTGAAATAGGCCTGGGTGATGTCACCCTGGGCTGTGCGAGTCGGTAATCCCGTGCTCGGTCCTACACGCTGAACATCCCAAATAACGACCGGCACCTCTGCATAATAAGCTAGACCCATATATTCAGACATCAAGCTGAAACCTGGCCCTGAAGTAGCCGTCATGGAACGCAGTCCGGCCCAGCCGGCGCCGACTGTCATGCCAATGGCCGCCAGTTCATCCTCCGCCTGCACCACCGCGTAGTTCTGCTTCCCCGTTACCGGATCGGTGCGCAATTGCGGTAAATGCTCGTAAATCGCCTCGGTTAGAGAAGATGCCGGGGTAATCGGATACCACCCCACAAACTGCACCCCGCCGTAAATCGCTCCCAACGCCGCGGCAGTATTCCCATCCGTCAGCATCAACCCATCCGTTCCGTTCATTTTTTCAACGCGGTACGGATCCTTCTTTGTCAGGTTCTCCGCAGCCCAGTTATAGGCCGACTGAATCACGGTGAAGTTGCTCTCCACGGGGGTCTTCTTATCGTGGAAGTGGAACTTCAGAGCTGCTAGAATAGCGTCCAGTTCTATTCCCAAAATCTGTCCAACCACGCCCACGTATACCATATTGGCAATAAAATCCTTCAACGCCGGGGGCACCTGGACCGCTTTGATCAATTGCTTGATCGGCATCGGATAATACGTTAAATCATCCCGAGATAGGGGTTGGTTCATATCGTCGGCGTAGAACACAACTCCGCCCGGCACAAGGAAGGTCTGATCCTTGGCAAACGTCGCCGGGTTCATAGCAATGATCATGTCGTCTTTCTCGATACGCGCGGCATAACCATTCTTATTTACCCGCAGCGTATACCATGTGGGCAATCCCTGAATATTGGAAGGAAAAATGTTTTTTCCTGACACCGGAATTCCCATCTTAAACATCGCCCGCATCAACGTCAGATTCGCGGTCGCGCTCCCCGACCCGTTCACCGTACAGAACGTCATGGCAAAGTCATTGACCACGGATCGTTGCTCCGCCGACAAATTACTTGCGCCATCTGGTGAGCCTAGAGTCATAGTTTCTCCTTATCCTATCTTGGATCCATCACTCAAACTTCTGCCGAGAGCTTGCTCTCGGTCGCTGATACAGTAAATCGGCGTGCTCCATCATTGCCTGATAGCCCGCCTTGGCATCTCCCTTTTGAATGCTTTCTACCATTCGCCGGTGATAGCGCCACACCGTATGCAAATAGTTCAAATCCGCATACATACTCAACCCAATTGCTTCATACATTTCCCAGTATGCTTCCAGGATTCCCTGCACAAAAGGATTGTTCAATCGCCGGTAAACACCCAGATGCAATTCGCGGTGTTCCACAAATGGTATCTGCGCCGGCGAACTCGCCAATTTCGCTTCAGCTTGATCAACTAACCGGCACAAGTCTTGAATGTCATCGCCCGTTAACAAGGCGACAGCCTCAAACCAATACGCCGCCTCGATATGGTTGCGGAATACCGAAAAACGCTGAAAAGCATCTTGGTCAACATTGACTGCAAACGCCAGCCCTTGCATCACTGCAGGCTTAAATGAATAAGGCAGCCTGCGCATGCCAAGCTTTGGGCGCACTTCAACCAACCCCAATGACCTCGCCACCTCGAGCTGCTCGCGAAGCAAGGCCTGGCTCACGCCAAGTTCCTGGCTGATCTCTTTTAAGGATGGCAAATGTTCGCCCTCTTGGTATTGAACAAGATAGCGCAAAAATGCCGATAGCATTTCAGGATTTGATCGAGACTCCACAAAAACCGCCTGTAGTTTCGTGCGTCTGCTCTCACCGGTAAGGAAGCTCAAACCGTTTGGTGTAAGCTGCTGAGTTGTTTTTATCGTATTAATCAGATTAATACAACATCAGTATAGTGCGCTGCACAAGGAAAGTCAATTATGACTTTCCTCATTATTCAGCAAACAAGACAGGAAGTTCGGCTAACGCGGCTCCCAGCATCGTGCCGCACCAGGTGATCAGCTTACCATTCACTCGGAAGATTTTCCCGCTTTTCCCCGCAGGCGTATCCGCCAGCAACTCGACGATGGTTGCTTCTCCTGCCTCATCAAACAAAAAAGGTTCATCCGGCAGCAGCACGATTTCAGGTTCGCCCGCTAAAACTTCATCCACCGTCACCCGCGGATAACGCCTATCTCTCTCTCCAGCCGCCTCAGCCGGGACAAGACCCAAATCCGCATCCAAAGGATAGCGACGCTCTCGCCCCGCGAAGATGTTTTCCCCTCCCACCAATTGTAAAAGGTTACCGCAATAAGTATCGTCATTGAAGGTCATCCACCACAGCCGGCCATCTGCGGTTTGATCCTGCCACACCGGGCAGAAATACCGCTTGCGCGGCATGTCATTTGCCACCTGTCGCGCCCAGTCCACCTCACTGTCGATCATCTTAACAGAAAGACTGGCCGGTTGACTGCGGAATAAATCCACCACGCCCCACAAGAACGACACCGTCTCCTCAACCGTGCGCGGGAATGAAACCCACACCGGCACATCTTTCGCCTCAAGCGCTTCGACCACTTCGCGGGTGTTTTCCTCAAAATTCGCCAGCACCAGGTCTGGTTGCAACCTGAGTACATCTTCCACGTTGATTGTCTTCGGCCCCCCAACTCGAGCGGGTTGCCCAAGGCCTCCGACCGCAGCCGGACAGTAGTCGGTTACCCCCACAATCGCTTTCCCCAGGCCTAACGAATAGAGACTATCCGTATACGAAGGCGCCAAAGAAACCAGCCGCGCCGGTGGTTTCTCGAACTTCAAAAAGATGTCGGCAAAATCTCGTTGGCTCATTGCATTAATCGGAGAACTACGCCCGCCATCAGCGCAGCAGCTTTTGGCAACGCCGCTTCGTCAAAATCGAATTTCGGATGATGATGGCCATAGCACAAGCCCTTCTCTGGGTTGGCCGATCCAACCAGAAAATAGCAGCCCGGCACGCGCTGCATAACGAAAGACATATCTTCAGACACCATAGACATGCAATTGGCTTCTAAATGCTCGGATGGATACATCTCCAGCATCACTTCAGCAACGGCCTGGGCAACTTTCACATCACTGATGACCGGTGGGGTGATTTTTTGGATATCCAGGCTGGCTTCACAGCCCATCGCCCCGGCCACACCCACAACAATCTCATTCATGCGCTCAACGATCTTCTCCCGTATCGCCTCGTCAAAGCTGCGAATGGTACCGGTCAGTTCAGCCGTCTGCGGAATGACATTGAACGCCTCCCCCGCCCTCACGGTCGCCACAGTCACCACCGCCGACTCAAGCGGCGACAGGTTGCGAGAAACAATCGTCTGCATAGCCGTTATGATCTGAGCGGCTGCCGCCACCGGATCAACGGCCTGATGCGGTAGTGCTCCGTGGCCACCCTTTCCGGTCAAGGTCAACTTGAACGTATCCGCCCCCGCCATCAACGGCCCGGGTTTAATTCCATACCAACCGACTGGTTTCTCATTCCATAGATGCATCGAGAGGCAAGCTTGCGGCGCGGGGTCCTGCAATACCCCCTCGGCAATCATTCGTTCGGCGCCGCCCAACCCTTCCTCGGCTGGCTGGAACATGAATTTCACGGTTCCATGCAGCCGTCCGCGGAATTCTTGCAAGATTTTAGCGGTAGTTAACCCAATGGCAACATGCCCATCATGACCGCAAGCATGCATGATACCCGGCGTCTCTGAAGCATAAAGCGCGCCGGTTTCCTCGTTAACGGGTAAAGCGTCCATATCAAACCGGACCAACACCACGGGACCCGGTTGGGCGCCTTCGAGCAAACCTACCACGCCGGTTTCGGCCACGCCTGTATGCACCTCAAGCCCCATCTGGCCCAGTTCGCGAGCCACAATGCCGGCTGTCCGGTATTCCTTGAAGCCTAATTCGGGATGGCGGTGAAAATCTTGCCGCAAATACCGCGTGAATTCATATAACAGGTTTGCCTGTTCAACGATCTCATCCATCGGTTCCATCCCTTTTGAGATTTATCCCTGCCCGGACGAGCCTCCGCCTGGCTTAGGACCGCTCCGGGGTCGGCGCCGGTTACCTCTCCACCGCCGGTCATTCTGCTGCTGCTCCCCTTTCGGAGGCTGGGCCGCAGGAGTTTCTTCCTCATTCCCTGGCGGCGCCGTTTCCTCGCCTTGCTGTCGGGGTCCTTGCGGGAACTTCTTAGGCGCTGGCCCTTGAGGCCGCGATTGCGGGCGCTGTTGCATCCCGCCACGTCTCTCCTCGCCGCCTTGCGGGCGCTGCCGCTCTGGCCGGTCGGCCCGCCTTTGAGGTTGAGCGTAACCGGCTTCACTCGGTGAATCCGTCTCGATGGGTTCCTTTTCGGGCACAGGCATCACCGGCAGAGGTTGCCCCTCTTCCAGCAGAGTCAGTTTTTCAAATGGAAACTCCCGGACAGGTCCATCCACCAGTGCAACGATGACTCCCTGACGGATCGGCGCCACATCCAACACGCGCCCTTCTCCTTCTGGGGTCCAAACCCGCTTATTCTTCTTCGGAAGGCCGGCTCGTGCTTCGACATACTGATCATATTCATAAATCAGGCAGCAGCGCAGGCGTCCGCACATACCGGTAATTTCGGTCGGAGTCAAAGAGATACCTTGCTCTTTCGCCATTCGGATAGAAATCGAGCTGAACTCCGTCAAGAACCGTGAACAACAGCGGGTTTCCAATCCACATGCGCCCATTCCGCACAGCATCTTCGCCACGTCGCGAGGTCCAATCTGCCGCAGTTCCACCTGGGCTGGGCTGAAAGCCCTGCCCATATCTGAACGAAGCGACTTTAGATCGACCTTCTCATCTGTCTCGCTGCTGAACATGATGGCCAGCCGAGATCCATCAAAGCTGTATTCAGCGCTCACCACTTTGATCAAACTCAAATTTAACTCGGCAGCCCGTGCTTTTGCGGCTGCCACCACCTCGGCTTCACGAGTCTGCCACATTTGCCGCAGAACTAAGTCGCGGGGAGTCGCTCGCCGGTCAATTGCCTTCAATCCTTCGCCGAGATGCTTCTCCCGAGGCGCCAATTGCGCCACCTGGCCCAACTGCCACCCGCGGCTGGTTTCAACAACAACCATGTCGCCGATTTTTATATCTTCAATTAAACCGGTATCGAAATGGTAGATTTTACCTACTTTCGAAAACCGTACCCCCACAATTTGCGGACCGTTCTGCTGTTCCATTGTGCTACCCGATCACTTTAATCTCGACGCCACCATCACTCTGCAATGCCGCGACACTCAACTTCGCAGCGACAGCTTCGGCGATCTCGCGCAACGCCTTCGAAGGAGAGCTGTCAGGCTGCGATATCACAATCGGCGCCCCTTGATCCCCGCCCATCCTCACGTTTGGATCCATCGGGATTGCGCCCAGGAACGGCACATCCGCTTCAAGGGCCAGCTTCTCTCCGCCGCCCTTCCCAAACACATCCATTTGGGTTCCATCAGGCAGCACCAGGTAACTCATGTTTTCCACCACTCCCAGCAGCGGCACGTTCAATTCGCGGAACATTTCCAATCCGCGCCGGGCATCATCCTGCGAAACTTGCTGCGGCAGGGTCACAATCACGCCTCCGCTCAACGGCACAGATTGCGCCAGGCTGAGCTGTGCATCGCCCGTTCCAGGGGGTAAATCCACTACCAGGTAATCCAGTTCATTCCACGAAACATCCGCCAGGAACTGCCGGATCGCAGAGTGCAGCATTGGACCGCGCCAGATCAATGGCTGTCCGGGTTTGACAAGGAAACCGATTGACATCACCTGCACGCCATAAGCCTCTGCTGGGACAAGTTTCTGCCCGTTTTGAGGCGGTAAACGCTGCACGCCCATCATCGTGGGCACGTTCGGCCCGTAGATATCAGCATCCAAAAGGCCCACTTTTGCGCCGCTTTGCGCCAGGGCCACAGCCAGATTCACAGCCACCGTGGTCTTACCAACGCCACCTTTTCCAGAAGCAACCGCAACCACGTTTCGCACAGGCAGGCTCAGCAAACCACGCACTCTGCCATCCGAAGGCACGTTTGCATCAAGCTTCACATCGACCTTTTTTACTCCCTCAATCGCCAGAACAGCTTCTCGCGATTCTTTTTCTATTCGCCCACGGAGCGGGCAAGCCGGAGTGGTCAGCATTACCGTAAACCGAACAGCATCGCCGTCAATCTCGATGTCACGCACCATATTCAGGGTCACTAAATCTTTGTGTAATTCAGGCTCTTGCACCTTGCTCAAGGCCGCTAATACAGCCTCTTTTGTTATCGGATGGTTACTCATCTACACCTTTCCTAATATCTTTAAGTTACCCGGCCTGTTTCTTCAGGTAGGCTTCCACTTCTTTTTGCACTTGGTGAAACTGTTCAACCAACTCGCTGTCTTGCCCGCGATATCTTTTCACCGTCAGCTTCGCGCATTGCGAGCAACCCCGCATCGCGCGGAACGAATCAGAATTGCAATTGACGCACCCGCCAATCCTCACCATCATGAGGACAAACGCCCCCTTCTGCGCCGGGCTAGCCTCACTCGATTGGATCTGGTCGACCAGTTGATTCCACGCCTCTCCACGCAAGCCGCGCAATTGCGGCACAATTCGGAGAGGAAAAAAGACTTCCGTGTCAGGATTATACATCTTTTCCCCAGTTTATGCTGCCGCAGGCTTCTTAGCCTGGCGTGCCTCTTCCTCACGCGTATAATTTAACGGTCTTATCTTTGCATAATACTCAACTGGTTTTCCCAGCTTATGCAAATCGTGAATGTGATCGCTCATCCGGTCTTGCGTGGACAACTCAAAGTCATGATCCATCTTGATCGCATCAAAAGGACAGAATTCCGCGCACAATCCGCAGTTCATGCACACATCCATATCAATATTAAATTCTGCCGGCGATGGAACCGGCTTGCCCGTAACGGGGTCGGTCTTCCTCACAATCCAGATGCACTGCGGGGGGCATACCTTGGCGCAAATTCCACACGAGGTGCAGCGGTAGTTGCGATTGCCATCTTCCCCTGTTTCATACACCAAGAAAGGAAGGAAGCGGAACTCTTCCGGCATGATCGCTTTTTCCTCGGGGTATTGGATCGAGAAAATGCCGGTTGTTTTCGCGCTCGAACGATACTCAATCCCTTCCTTGGTGTTGTAGCGTTTCTTGCCAATCCGAAAATCATCCAGGTAAGTCTCTAAGAAGTGACCGAAGGTCACAAATAAACCGCGAATTACGCCCATTCCGCTCATTGCGATTCTCCTTATCGGTCCACTTCGCCCAAAACGATATCGATCGATCCCAGGATGACCATCACGTCCGCGATTTTCATCCCTCGCGAGGTCGGGGCAAGCGTTGTTAAGTTTACAAAGGATGGAGCCCGTACATGATACCGCCACGGATTCGGCTTGCCGTTAGATACGATATAGAAGCCCAACTCACCCTTCGGCCCTTCAACTCGCCCGTAGGCCTCTCCAGCCGGTACGCGCGCCTGCCAGACAGGCTTGCCCGTTTGAATAGGCCCTTCGGGTATGTCACGGATGATTTGTTTCAAAATCCTCATGCTCTGCCGGATTTCATCGTAGCGCAGCAAGTAGCGATCAAAAACATCCCCGTGATAACGCACCGCCACATCAAACTCCAGGCGGTCATAAATGCTATAGGGGTCCGCCCGGCGAATATCGTACGGTACGCCCGAGGACCGCAGCATGGGGCCCGTCGCTGATAGAGAAATCGCCTGTTCGGCCGTCAACACGCCCACACCCTGACAGCGATTCTGAATGATTTCATTCTTTGTCAGGTATTTTTCGAACTCATCCAGCTTCCGGGGCAAGCGATCTTCGATCAAACCCCGCACCTTTTCCAGAATGCCATCCGGCAAGTCGCGAGCCACACCGCCGAAACGGAAGTAGTTGCACATCATCCGCGAGCCCGAGACCGCCTCGAAGATATCAAGGATGAGTTCGCGTTCTTCCAACGCATAAATCATCGGCGTAAAATACGCGCCCACATCGTTCATCAAGAAACCTATCGACATTACATGGCTGACGATCCTGGTCAACTCCGCCATCATCACCCGGATATAATCGGCTCGTTCCGGCGGCTTGATCCCCATCAATTTCTCCACCGCCACAGCATATCCGAAATTATTACTCATCGAAGAGATGTAATCCAGGCGGTCGGTGAACGGCATGTTTTGAATCCAGGAGCAGCGTTCTCCGATCTTCTCATGGTTGCGATGCAGGTAACCCACTACAGGCTTTAAATCAACTACGGTCTCGCCATCTAATACCGCCGCCATGCGGAACACGCCGTGCGTAGACGGGTGTTGGGGGCCCAGGTTCACCAGCACCCGGTCGGTCTGCATCTCTTCTTTGCCTTCCGAAAGCAGATGCTTGAGCCCCTTATACAAAGCTTCATCCCCATCCGGTGTCCATTGCTCAGGATCGAACCCAGCCGGGTACTGCACGCCATCCTTCATAGGCATTCGTTCCTCGGCGCGTTGAATATGCCCTTCAGGCCAGCGGCTTTTGTAAGGTTTCACGTCTTCTTCGTAGAAAGGTTCTTGCCAATCCTTGCGCAACGGATGTCCTTCAAACCCTTCCCATAACAAAATTCTGCGCAAGTCGGGATGTCCCTCAAAGCGAATCCCCAGGAGGTCATAAGCCTCTCGTTCCTGGAATTCCGCTCCAGGCCACACCGAAGTCACAGAGGGCACTACCGGATTGTCTCTTGGCATTTGCACCTTAAGGCACAGCATCGGCCCGCCGATCGTTTGCAGCGCATGGTAAACAACTTCCATCTTTCCATCAGGAAGATAATCCACCCCTGTCACCGATGAGAGCAGATCGTAACCCAATTCATCGCGCAAGGCAGTGCATACCTCCAGCAGATGGTCGGCCTGGACAATAAAGCCTTCGTACCCCGTCCGAGAGTCGGGCGTCACCCATTCTGGAAAACGGGACATCAGGTCAGGCGAATATGCAGTCGTGGTCACCTGTTCTTCGCTCATCACTAACCTCCTGTCGCCGGCTCATCGGTCTGAGCAAGGGCAGCCGCAGCAGCTTCTTCCGCTGCACGGGCTAATGCTTCGGCCTTCTGCCGAGACACTTCGCGTATCTCTGCATACCGGCGCGGGTCCATCAAATCTGGCCCCAAAACAGGCACGGGAATTCCAGGCAATGCCCGCCGCGAATACCAGCGCGCCTTCTTAATGGATTCCGTATCCACTTTCCTCTGCAAAGCCATCAACCCATTCAATAGAGCCTGCGGAGTGGGCGGACAGCCCGGAATATAAATGTCCACGGGCAAATACTTATCGATCCCTGCCACAACGTTATAGCCTTCCTTGAATGGCCCGCCGCCCGAGGCGCACGCGCCCATTGCGATCACATACTTCGGTTCCGGCATCTGGTTATACAGACGCACAATTTGCGGCACCATCTTCTTCGTCACGGTCCCCGACACGAGCATCACGTCCGCCTGTCTGGGACTGGGCCGCATCACCTCCATGCCAAACCGGGCGAGATCAAAACGGCTGGCTGCCGTCACGATCATTTCGATCGCGCAGCACGCCAGGCCAAACATCATCGGCCACAGGGAATTTCTCCGACTCCAGTTGTAGATTCGGTCGAGTGTGGTGATATTCACCTGTCCTTGAACTTCTTGCGGGATTTCGTATCCGGGAGAATTGATCGACTCGCTCATGGACTCGCCTCGTATTCAGAAAATGTGAAAATCTTTTGGATGCAATGCTCTTAAATTCATTCTATCATCAACCAATACCCTGTCAAGCATAATAACGCAAAATTTCTTTTGCGCAATTAACAAGATATGCTACAATCAATTCATGCCAGTCAATACGCAACTTCAAATTATCGATGTCATTTCCCGTTTGGGCAGCGCCAGCGCCGCCCAAATAGGTCAGGCCCTTAATTTGACTCAAGCTGCTATACGGTACCACCTGGAGGCATTGCTCAAGTCCCACGAGATCGAAGTAATGGCCGAAAGCCAACCCTCCGGACGCCCAGGCCATCCTGCCCGAGTCTTCCGCGTCGCCCCAATCCGCCGCCCAAACAACCTCTCCCACCTGGCTGACACCCTCTTAAGCCTGCTCGAAGACAGCGCCGCACCACCCGCCTTCTACAATACGATTGCCCTGCGCCTATCAGGAGGATTCACACCCTCTTCGGCGCCTGCCCGCCGCCTCAAAGAAACCATGCAATTTCTCCAGGCGCGCCAATACCAGCCCTCATGGGAGGCCCGTCCCCACGGCCCGCGCATCCGCTTCGACAACTGCCCCTACTCATCCCTCATCCGCTCCCATCCCCAGTTGTGCCAGGTAGATACTCACTTACTGGAAGTCCTCACCGGTGGGGAATGCATCCACGTTTCCCGTATCGACATCGACTCACCCCAGCGCACATTCTGCCTGTTCGACGTCCTGCCGACTGTCCTCTCATCCCATCGTCCGGACAGACTCCCGGCAGATTCTAACCGACCTTAAATTTTTGGTATTGTTCCGAAAAGTAGTTGACTTTTAATGTGCGGTATGCTAGGATAAAAGTGGCCGAAGGAAATGTAAGCTCCTCCGGTTAAGGGAGCCCCGAGAAATTCGGTAAGCACTCATCTAACCCAAGTCAGAAACCGATTAGGTTTTGTAATGGAGGACCATGAAAAGGCCACTCCGCAGAAGGCAAAACTAACGAAGACTGGGAAAATAAAAAGATGAGCATGCTGGACGGGTTACTTGGGGCCCCAACTTTTTAATTTAACCGTCCCCTTTCCCCTTGTTAAACAAAACATTCGGCTTGATGATACCCACAAATGGCAAATTGCGGTACTTTTCGTGGTAATCCAGGCCATACCCAACCACAAAATAATCCGGCAGGTCGAACCCTTTGTACTTAATCGGAATGTCAATCAACCGCCGAGTCGGCTTGGAAAACAATGTGCAGACCTCCAGGCTGGCCGGGCCGCGCGTTTTCAGACTCCTGAGCAAATAATTGAGCGTCAATCCTGTATCAACCACATCTTCGATGAAGATCACATGCCTGTCCATAATTGGCACATCCAAATCCTTGATCACTCGCACCACGCCCCGGTCGCGCGCCTCTGCTGTGTAACTAGAAATCGCCATGAAATCCACCTCGATCGGAATGCTGATCGCTCGGATCAAATCCGCCATGAAGCACATGACTCCCTTCAACGCCCCGACCAGCACCGGGCTCCGGTCTTTGTAGTCCATGCTGATTGCCTGGCCAAGCACCCGGATACGGTCGCTGATCTCCTCAGAAGACAAGAAGACTTCCTGTATATCAATGGACAATGTTTCATAACCGGCCGGCATGGGTTTCTTCATTCGTCCCAATCCTCCTGCGCCTCGGTGCCAAAGATGCGGTCCGCTTCATCGGCCATGCCAAAACGCAACATCATATTACGCAGCTCTCTTCGCTTGAACAGCTTGATATTGATCTCCGGGTATAACTCGCGCAGGCGTTTCAGCTTGCGGTTCTTTTTCAGAGTCAGCTTTGGCCGTAAAGTGGTCAATTCTACGTACAAATCTTGTTCGGGAAGGTAAAAATCCGGCGAAAACGCTTCTACCACCTGACCATCCACGTTCCATTTCAACGCAAATGTGCGTGGTTCGTACTCCCACTGGATCCCATAAAAATCCAGGATTTTCGCAAACGCCGCCTCGATAGGATGCACAAAAACAGGGGAAGAGGGCTCAGAAGAATCGCTCACAGCATCCACGCTCTATTGTTTCACTCGTGCAGCGTGTCCAGCGCAGCGCAAACAATCCCCGCCGCTTGCTCAACCGTCAGCCGCCCTGTATTAATGACGAGATCATATAGACCGGGATCATCAATGTTGGCGTGATAATAGCGTTTCAGATATTGAGCCCTGGCCCGATCGCTCTGCTCTACCAATTTCTTCGCCGCAGCAGGTTCCAACTTCATATCGCTTGCCGTGCGTTCAATGCGCACCGCTAAAGGCGCCACAACCCGCACGTGAAGCACCCCCTTCTCCTCTCTCAAAATCATCTGTCCCGCCCGTCCCACGATGACTACGTTTTCAACTTGCACCAGCTCATGAATCACCTGCCTGACAGCTCGCAGATAAGCTTCCTGGTTGGCCGCCGATGGCTTCAAACCCAACAACCCCAGTTCATCGATCGTTGCCAACGCCATCTCTGGAACTCCGGTTCTCAGGGCAGCCTCATTGATCACTTCCCGCCACACCATTCGGTAGCCCAGGCGACGGGCGGTTTCTTCCCCGACCTTTCTGCCCAAACTCCCCATCTGGCGAGATATCGTGATGGCTTTCATAACATCATTATACAAGCAACTGCTCAGAGTCGCAGAAAATATACCCCGGGAATCATCGTGCCAGTCTCCGAATTTCGGAAATCTACCTCTCTCAATCTCCCGGCGATTCTGCCAACTGGCGAATTTGGTCCACATAAGCAAGGGATTGGTGCCGGAAGTAGGTGTTGAAAAGGGTTGCGTAATGCCCGCCCTGTGCCAGCAAATCTTCGTGCTTACCGATCTCGATGATCCGTCCCTGCTCCATCACCACAATCCGGTTGGCAGATTTCACTGTCGAAAGCCGGTGAGCAATTAAAATACTGGTAGTGTTCGCCAGAATCAAGTTCAACGCTTGTTGTATTTGCCACTCTGTAAACGGATCAATACTGGCCGTAGCTTCATCGAGCACAAAAATAGCCGGTCGCTGCACCAATACCCGCATCAAGGATACCAGTTGGCGCTGTCCCATCGATAATCTGGCGCCGCGTTCTCCAACTTCTGTTTCCAGGCCTTGGGGCAGAGTCTCCACCCACTCCCCCTCGCCAATCTTCGCGGCCAGGCTGCGAATCTCAGCTTCCGTTGCCCCTGGTCGAGCATAACGGATATTCTCCATCACCGTCCCTGCGAACAAGAACGGCACCTGTGACACGATCCCCAATTTTGGCCGGTATTCCGCCAGGTTAAAACCGCGGATATCATGCCCATCAACGAGGATCTTACCGCCTTGAAATTCGTAGAACCGTGCAATCAACTTAGCTATGGAAGATTTTCCCGCGCCGGTATGTCCAACCAAAGCCAATGTCTCTCCCGCGGCCACCTCCAGGCTGAAATCCTCCAGCACGGGCTCTCCAGCTTTGTAAAAGAACTGCACATGGTCAAAAGTAATTCTGCCATTCAATTCCGGCACGGGTTGCTGGGCGGTTTGAACCACCGCCGGCTCAGCATCGATCAAGGCAAACACTCGCTCCGAAGCCGACAGTCCTGATTGAACAGTCGTCCAAAATGACGCCATGCTCATCACCGGGAACATAAATCGGTCCAGGCTCAGCAAGAACAGATACCAGGCTCCCGCGGTAATGATGCCTTGCTGCGCGCTCAACCCGCCCGTATACACCAGCAAGGCAGTCGCCAAACCACCGATCGCGTTCAAAGTTGGGAAAACGACCGACAGCACCAAACCGCGCTGCAAGTTCACCCGGAACGAGAGCTTATTTGCCCGGTCAAACGATTGGTAAATGCTGGCTTCCTGGCGATAATTCTTCGCCACGGCGATTCCACTCACGGTCTCTTTGATCGTTGCATTCACCTCAGCCATCGCCTGCATGCCACGTTTCGTCGCCGTGCGCGCCATCCTCCGGTAGAAAATTGCCATCGCAAAGACCAGCGGCACCATCGCGAACACGATCATTGACAGCCGCCATTCGGTCCGCGCCAGCACGATGCCCAGCACAATCGTTTCGGCTAATTGAGACACAAGATCTGTAGTCAAGGTCACAAATTGCCCAAACTCCCGCGTATCAGAGGTGATGCGCGACTGCACTTTTCCGGATGAATACTTATCATAAAAAGATAGATCATGCGAGGCAGCCGCCCCAAAGGCCTGTAAACTCAAGTCCATCATCACATCGGCAATTGCCCGCACGGTTAACCTGCGCCGGATCCAGTTCGCCAACCAACCTGCAATGCCCAAAGCTAGCACAATCCCTGGAATAGCAACGAATCCCACCGGGTCTTGATGCTCGTTAATCCAATCCAGCCCTCGCGATACAACGATTGGGGTCAACGCCCCGATCCCCGAAATGAACAAGACGATAACTGCGATCGCTATCATCCGGCCAATTTGCGGCTTGAAGTATCCAAGGATGCGTCGTGCCAGTACCCGGTCGTCATATTGCCGGTCATATTGTTCTGCGTTCAATCCTGCGAAGAAACCCATTTTTACTCGCTAAAAATCCGTCGATACGCTTCTGAGGTCTTTAATAACTCGTCATGCGTACCCACGGCGGCAATCCGTCCTTTGCGCATAACGATGATCAAATCTGCCCAGCGGATTTGAGACAGGCGGTGGGTGATAATAAAGGTCGTTCGCCCCTTCGAGGCCGCAAAAATCGCGCGCTGAATTTTATCTTCGGTGGCGCTGTCAATCGCGCTCGTTGAATCATCCAGCACCAGGATACGTGGGTCGGTGAGGAATGCCCGCGCCAGCGCAATTCGCTGTCGCTGCCCACCCGAAAGCGTCACCCCGCGCTCGCCCACCACCGTCTCATAGCCATCCTGAAAAGTGTGAATGAAGTCATCTGCCTGTGCCGATTTTGCCGCCTGTTCAATTTCTTCCTTTGGCGTCCCAGGCCTGCCAAAAGCAATGTTTTCGCCCAGCGAACGCGAGAACAGGAATATATCCTGCTCAATGATCGAAATCCCTTTACGCAACGCCTCCAGGTTCCAGTCCCGAACATCGACTCCGTCCACCAAAACCTGCCCTTGATTCACGTCGTAGGTGCGGTTGATCAACTTCACCAGGCTGGTCTTTCCTGCGCCTGTCTGCCCCACGATCGCCACGGTCTGACCGGCTTTTACTTTGAAGTTGATCTTCTCCAGCATCGTGTCGCTGTCATCATCGTAGGCGAAATCAACATTGCGGAACTCGACATCTCCTCGCATAGGCCCTGCATGACCGGCCAGGTTCTGATCCAGCTTATTCTCTTTATTCATCAAACTCAGAATACGCCGCGCCCCTGCCAATCCCAACGAAATCTGCGAATAAGCCCACAAGGAAGTAAAGGTTGGAAAATCCAGCATGAGCAGCAAGCCAAAGTACGCTACCACATCGCCAACCGTCAAGATACCCAGGCGAAACAGGTATAAGGCGTGCAGCAAGCCGCCCGCCAGGGCAAACGCCAAAAGCAACATGGGTAGAAAACGCGCTTCGGTGTCTCCTTGAGCCACGGCAGCGTCCCGGTACTCGTCCGCATTCGCTTTAAAACGGAGTTCTTCGGCTTTCTCCTGAGATGCCCCCTTAACTGTCTCAATTCCTTCCAACGCTTCAGTCAGGCGGCTGTTTAACTTTCCAAAAGCGCCTCTCACCCGGTCGGTCATCGGGGCCAGGCTGTTCAAGTACTGAGCCAACGCCAAAATATATCCACCCAGGAAAATCAACGGCGTGATGACTAAGGATGGGTGATACCGCGGAGCCATGAAAATAGGCATGAACAAGAAAATCACCGACCCCAACACCATGTTAAAACCCGGGCTGAACATGAAGTTGACTTCGCGAACATCATTGGTAGCCCGAGCCATCACGTCGCCCACGGGCTGCAGGCTGTGGAAAGTCATGTTCTTTCCCAACAAGCTGATATACAGCTCATTACGGACGTCCCGTTCCATGTTCTGCGCCAGCAATTCCGCCCCAAATCCACGTCCAAATTGAAGCACGCCTCGGGTGACTGCCAACGCACCGATGATCAATGCGGATTGAAGCACCTGCTGGAGGTTCGCCGGCACAGCCAGTACTGCATTGAACGCCGTGCCAATCTGCATTTGGATGATGCCCAGCAGCCAGGCATTCCCCACCGCTCCTGTAATCAGGATCAGCCAGTAAGGCCACTTGTGGATCGCGTGCGACGCCACCCACCGCACCGGCCCACGCCGGTCGGTCTGATATGGCAGCGGCAGCGAAAATTCATTCACCGATTCTGTCATTTCCGATCCTCGTGTCCTTACCCTGCCCACCCCAACGAAATCCGCCCGCGATCCACTTCGATCTTCTGGATTTCGACATGAATGACATCCCCAACAGCCAGCACTTCGCCGCGTGGAATCTGGGTGCGGTGCAGCAGCCCGTCTTGTTTCATCCCAATGTCCACAAATGCGCCAAAATCCACCACGTTTCTGACGGTTCCCTTCAGGCGCATCCCTTGAGTCAGATCTTCCATCTTGAGAACATCGCTGCGCAAGATCGGAGCCGGCATATCCTGACGCGGATCTCTCCCCGGACGCACCAATTGCTCATAGATATCCGACAGGGTTGGTTCGCCAACCCCTAACTCTTTGGCAACCTTTGCCGGTGGGTTGGCTCGTACAAAAGTCTCAATCTTTTCTCGCCGTTCTGCGCTCGCCGGGCTGTTCTTCACACCGATCTTATCCAGCAGAGCATCAGCAATTTGATAACTCTCTGGATGAATGGCGCTCGCATCCAACAAATTCTTCCCATTATGAATCCGCAAGAACCCGGCTGCCTGCTCAAAAGCTTTCGGTCCCAGACCCGAAACGTTTCGCAGCGCATTCCGGCTCTCATAGGGTCCATTCTCATCCCGGTAGGCAACAATCCGCTCAGCCAGTTTTGGCCCAATCCCTGCCACATGGGTTAACAACGCCGGCGAAGCCGTATTCGCATCGACCCCCACGCGGTTCACCACCGACTCCACCACACCTT
The DNA here is from genome assembly GCA_964567255.1 of uncultured Anaerolinea sp. Taxonomy (GTDB): domain Bacteria; phylum Chloroflexota; class Anaerolineae; order Anaerolineales; family Anaerolineaceae; genus Anaerolinea. The sequence goes on along the minus strand of CAZMMI010000025.1, from coordinate 1,507 downwards.
GCACGGCCCGACTGAGTTCTGGTTGGTCCACATCGTGTTGGTACAGGCCAACCCCAATCGATTTTGGATCGATCTTCACCAACTCAGCCAGAGCATCCTGCACGCGACGCGCGATCGATACCGCTCCCCGGATGGAAACATCCAGGTCCGGCAGTTCCGCCCGCGCCAGCGGGCTGGCGCTATAAACACTCGCTCCGGCCTCATTCACAATCATATAGTGCAGGTTTCCGCCTACCTCGCGAATTAACTGCGCCGCCAATTGTTCTGTCTCGCGTGAAGCCGTGCCGTTCCCAATCGAGATCAGGTTGACTCCGTATTTCTCAACAAGACCTTTTAAGGAATCCAACGCTTCTTTCCACTTCTTTTGCGGCTCATGTGGATAGATCACGCCCGTTGACAGCACCTTCCCTGTCGGGTCAACCACCGCCACTTTGCAGCCCGTGCGGAAACCCGGGTCAAGCCCCAACACCACTCGCCCGGTCAGCGGCGGTTGAGAAAGCAGTGCGCGCAGGTTCGTCGCGAACACACCGATCGCATGTAACCCGGCTTTTTCGGTCAGCGCTCTTCGGACATCCCGCTCAATCGCCGGCAGCAATAGTCGCTCCGCCGCATCTACCATCGCCAGCTGCATCTGTTCAGCCAGCGGCGAGCGCATGTCTACACGAAAACCGTAAGCCATTGCGCCTTGCCAATCGCGCTCATCCACCACCACTTTCACCCTCAAAACCTTCTCTTTTTCGCCGCGATCCACTGCCAGGATTTGGTGCGGGCGCAACCGGTCAATTCGGCCTTCGAAGGCGTAATACAGTTCGTAGACTTTCTTCGGATCTTCGGCCTCGTCCGTTTTATCGCAGCGTAATGTTCCCCACTGCAATGCTTTCTCCCGAGTCTGGCTGCGCACCGTGGCGTGATCGCTGATCATCTCAGCTACAATATCTCGCGCCCCGGCGTAAGCATCTTCTACTGTAGGCACTGCCTCCGATAAAAACGGTTTGGCCAGCGCCTCCAGCGATTCGTTCGTCCGCCGTTGGGCGACGATATAATCCGCCAGGGTCTCCAATCCGCGCTCTTTAGCAATCATCGCCCGAGTTCGCCGCTTCGGCTTATAGGGTTGGTACAGGTCCTCAAGCTGCGTCAACGTCTCGGCGCCGTCGATCTGCGCTTTTAACTCATCTGTGAGTTTGCCTTGCGCCTCGATACTCGCCAGGATTGTTGTGCGCCGTTCGTCCATGGCGCGCTTTTTCTCCAGTAGTTCCGCCACTTGCCGGAGCTGTTCTTCATCCAACACCCCGGTAGCTTCTTTCCGGTACCGGGAAATAAACGGGATTGTGTTCCCGGCATCCAGCAGATCAATCGCTGCTTGTGCCTGTTCGGGTCGGATGTTGATTTCTTTTGCGATGGATGTTGCGTAGGTCATTTTTTCTCCACTTTAGGAACTTAACGGGTGAATTCTATCACTATTCAGCCCCGATAGGAATTCGAACCCTATTACCTCACACGCCTTTAT
>CAZMMI010000024.1:0-26089 GCA_964567255.1 uncultured Anaerolinea sp. | reverse complement strand
CCTTGACGGTTTGCCCGGTCGCGGGTAGAATTATGCGGCTATCGTAATGGCAAGTACTGATTTAATAGAATTGGAGAGAAGGAATGGTTCCGCATCCGAAACGCAAACATTCAAAGGGTCGCCGTGACCGCCGCCGGGCCGCTGATGGCCTGCAGGCTTTAAACCTCGTTCAGTGCAGCAATTGCGGCGAAATGCGCCCCTCGCACACGGTCTGTCCGAACTGCGGACATTACCAGGGTCGAGAAGTAATTGCTGTTGAGAAAGAAAAGAAAGCCTGAGTTCGTTCAACTCAACCCACAAAAAATCCCGCTTTGAGCGGGATTTTTTGTTATAGGGCTGCTGAAAGCATAAATCCAAGGATCGCCACAATCACCCCAAGATGGAGAAGGAGGTCAGATTCTGCCAACCAACCCTGGGTTGTGATCAGATTCAAGATCATGTTGGCTAATACCAGGGCGATCCCAATAATGGGGAGCAATCCCTTACGATGGGATAGAAAATCGGAGAGCTTATCGAGTAATTTGGATAACTTTTCTGCCATGCCTCAAATATCCTCCGGTTCTTCAAGTTGTTCACCGGGAAGAAAGTTCTGGAAACGCGCCATTAGCCGAATGGGGAGGCTGCCGTAGATGACAACCCCGCCACGGGTGTGCTCAACACGATCTACTCGTCCCTGGTCGTGGAATAGAGAAATGAGATTCCCTTCCTGATAGGGCAGATGCATTTCAACTGGAATATAAGTTTCGAAGAGTTCTCGTTCGATCAGGGAAAGCATGGCGCCGATGCCGTCGCCCTTCAAGGCAGAGATGGCGACGATTGAGCCTTGAAAATGAGCTGCAACCTCGCTCGCAGCTTGCTGGTCGGGGAAACGATCCATTTTATTGAGAACCGTGATGACGGGGATGTGGTCGGCTTTGATTTCTTTGAGGGTCTCGTAAACGGCCCCCGCCTGTTCATAAGCATTCGGATGGGTGACATCTACCACATGGAGCAGTAAATCGGCTTCCGAGATTTCTTCGAGGGTAGCCTGGAAGGCTGCGATGAGTTGAGTGGGCAGCTTTTGGATGAAGCCAACCGTGTCGGTGAAGAGCGCCCAATGCCCCTGGGGCAGTTCAACCCGGCGGGTGGTTGGGTCGAGTGTGGCAAAGAGCTGGTTGGCGACATACACGTCGGAATGCGCCAGCCGGTTAAGAAGAGTAGATTTACCGGCGTTCGTGTAGCCAACAAGAGCGACAATCGGAATTTGGGAGCGCTGGCGCTGTGAGCGATAGCGTAAGCGGTGGGCGCGGACTTTCTCCAACTCCTTTTTGAGAGTCCCGATTTTTCGGCGAATTTCGCGGCGGTCTACTTCCAATTGAGTTTCACCTGGGCCGCGCAGCCCAACGCCGCCTACGCTTCCCGCGCGACCGCCGCCGCCACCAGCTTGACGGGCCAGGTGCGTCCAGGCACGGGTCAGTCGGGGGAGGCGGTATTCATATTGGGCCAACTCTACTTGCAGGCTGCCCTCTTTTGTGTGCGCGTGTTGGGCGAAGATGTCAAGGATCAGGGCTGTCCGGTCAATGATTCTTACGTTGGGCCCAAGTTTTTCCTCAAGCTCGCGCAGGTGCCTGGGGGATAGTTCGTTGTCAAACAGAACTACCTGGGAGAGTGTCTCTTCGACCAGAGCGCGAATTTCTTCGACTTTCCCACCGCCAACATAGGTCTCGACGTTCGGCTGATCCAGTTTTTGGGTAGTCTCGCCGACAACCTCCAGCCCTGCCGTATCAGCCAGGAGGGCTAATTCGGCCAGCGAGTCTTCCAGCGATAGTGGAGAAGGTTGTTTTCGTAATTCCACTCCGACCATAAAAGCTTTTTCGCGCGGTGATCGCGTGGATTCTGCTACTTTCTTTGCCATAAATTTGTGTTTATGCCTTGGATTGAACCCAGTCAATGACCCGGCGCATCGCTTCTTTGATGGAAGCGGTGTCAGTGACCAATGAAATGCGAATGTAACCGGCGCCGTGAACACCGTAGACATTACCAGGTGTGGTGCTCACGCCTGTCTCTTCGAGAAGGCGACTGCAGAAGTCGTCTGCGCTGGCATAGCCCTCAGGCAGCCGAGCCCAAACATAAATTGCGGCAGGCGGCATATCGACCTCAAAACCAACTTGGCGCAGCGCGCTTACGACTGCGTCGCGCCGCTCTTTATATACCTCATTGCGCTCTTCGATCCATGATTGGTCGCCGGTGAGAGCAGATACGCCTGCCTGGAGAACTGCTGCGAAGTGTGAGGAATCGGCCTGACTCTTGTAGGTATGCAGGTAGGAGATAATTTGCTGGTTACCCGAGACCATGCCCAGGCGCCAGCCGGCCATGTTGTAAGTCTTAGAAAGCGAATTGAACTCAACGGCTACATCCATAGCACCGGGGATTTCAAGAATGCTGGTGGCATGGTAGCCATCAAAGCAGATGTCCATGTATGGAGCGTCATTGGCGATGACGATATGGTTTTTGCGGCCAAACTGAATGGCTTTTTCAAAGAATTCGCGAGTAGCCACGGCGCCAGTGGGGTTGTTTGGGTAATTCAACCACATTAGTTTTGCCCGGCGGAGAATATCGGCGGGGATCGCATCTAGATCGGGGAGGAAGTTGTTTTCTTTGAGCAGCGGTAAATAGTATATTTCCGCCCCGGCAATGATGCCACTGGCGCTATAAACCGGGTAACCGGGGTCAGGAACCAGGGCGACATCACCAGGATTGAGAAGAACCTGACTCAGGTTGAACAAACCTTCTTTGGAGCCCAACAACGCCAGGACTTCTTTTTGTGGATCCAATTCGACACCGAAACGCGAACCGTAGTAATAAGCAACCGCTGAGCGGAACTCGGGCGTCCCCCCCATAGGAGTATACCCATGATTGTTGGCGGAGTGAGCCGCGCGGGCGAGTTCCTCGATGATGAATGGCGCAGGGGGTAAATCGGGCGAGCCCATGTCCAAGCGGATAATTGATAAACCCTTGGCGCGTAATTGCGTGATTTTCTGGTTGAGGGACGCGAAGAAATAGGGCTTAAAGCCGGCGATACGTTCGGCCGGCTTGATCTGAAACGTATTGTCGTTCAATGTCATCTGGATTGATCCTCGGAGGTGGGGTGGGTTAAAGGCGAAAGTAATCGGGCCATTTTATCATCGGGTGGTTCAACGCGGTGTGGCAATAGCACGTGGAAAGTTGAGCCGGGAAGTTTTTCCTCGTCATAGCCCGGCGATTCTACCCAAATAGCGCCGCCATGAGATTCCAAAATGCCACGGGCGATGTGAAGGCCCAGGCCGGGGCCGCCGCCTTTAAATTTTGTTTTTCCGCTGGAATGAAGAGCGATATTTCCCAGGCGGGTGAATTTGTCAAAAATGACCATTTGGTCTTCGGGGGCAATGCCAATTCCAGAGTCGCGGACAATGACCTCGATGAATCCGGGTAACTTACGACCCTCCACGACGATGTGTCCCCCGTCAGGAGTGTATTTCACCGCGTTGGTGAGGACATTGCGGAAAACTTGAAGAAGCCGTTCGGGGTCGCCAAAAGTCATTTCGCTTGAACCGGGGAAGTTCAAAATTTCCAACTTCTGGTGACGTTCAGTTACGGCTGTATCCAATTCAGAGGTTAATACGGTGAGCAGACGATTGATCCAGACGGGTTGGAAATTGAGTGCGAGCAGGTTGTTGTCAATTAATGAGACATCAATCATGTCATCGATGATGGTTTTCAATCGGCGGGTACCGTTGTTGATGCCCTCCAGGAGTTCGATCTCGAAGGACGACATCTTGCGGCTCTCGCCCCCATCACGAAGCATGGCTGCGTATCCTTCAATCAACGTGAGAGGCGTTTTGAGCTCGTGGGCGGCTACGGCTATGAAGTCCGACTTGCTGCGGTCTAGCTTTTCGAGGGTGGATTGAACCTGTTTGAGCTGGTTGGAAACGTAGGAGACACGCACTTGCATCTCGTAGGATGCAGCTTTTTCAAAGGAATAGGCAAAGCAAGGAAGCAGCGCGCCAATCAGCGCAATCGTTTGTTCACCTGTCAGCGTTTCCCGGCAGATGTCGTGGGTAAGTACCATCAGTTCTTTGATGAACTGAGAGAGGTTGCTGGGGCCTGCTTCGAGATCGGTTTGTGTCAGCGATGTAGCCCAATCGGACAGGAGAGAATCGAGGTAGGAGAGCCTGCCGGTCGCGATGACTTTCTCGAGCATGGAAAAGAACATCTCAAGCTGAGCCCGTAAATCGTCACGCATCGTCACACCCTTTCCAAGAGATTGGGTTGCGCGATGGAGCCAAATGGGCCGGATTGTCTTGAGAAGCTCAGCTTCTTGCATATCTATAGTTTACGATAGGTTTGGCTTTTTGCCAATCGTTCCACGCAGACTGTTAAGTAACTGGAAATTCAATGACCGCTCAGGCGGCAAGATAGAAGCGCCCGCCATACACCTCAAATCCAGGGATTTTTCATACCCTCATAATAGTTGCAATGGCTTATTTCTGAAGCCAGTGCCATAAGGTATCACCCACAACGCGAAGGCTGCCCGCCGATACTTTGTCGGCTGTGTCACCGGTAGTGTGCCAGTAGGGGTAGTCAAAATCGATCAAGTCTGCGGATGGAATTCCGCGTTTTATGAACGGAAAGTGGTCATCGTAAATGGAGTGCTTATACTCGCTGATGAACTGCTCGCTGTAACCTAGTTCGGCGGCAACGGACCAGATTTCGGTCATTAGGTCGGCGTCAGAGTTCCTCTCGTAATGGATGTTTAAATTCGCGTCGCCGATCATATCGACAATCACTACTTTTTCAGGCAGGGTTTGCAGGCTTTCCGCATATGCGCTGGAGCCAAGGATCCAATCTGAGCCGGGAAGGTTGCCTTGATCTTCCATGTCAAAGAACACCAGGGTGATTTGTTTGCGCAGGTCGATAGGCAGGCTGCGGGCAAGCTCGAGCAAGACCGCGACTCCGGAAGCTCCATCGTTGGCCCCGTCGACAGGTTGGGTGCGTGAGTTAAGGTCGGGATCCTGGTCGGCAACCTGACGGGAGTCGAAATGGGCGCCGATTAAAATCGATGGGCCCTCTGTGCCCCGCGTGCCGATGACATTGCGGACGGGGTGCCCCGCGTAAGTCACTTCCTGAAGTGAAGTCTGCCAGCCGGCTTTCTCCAGTTCAGCCTGGATCCACTCTACGGTTTGTGTGTGCGCATCGCTGCCAGGGACTCGGGGGCCGAAAGCGAGTTGGGTGAGCACATCCTCATAAGCTCGCTCACCATCGAAACCCTGGGGGGCGTTTACTTTGGCGTCGGGAAACAGAAACGGGTAGGCCAGGATCAAGATGACAGCGAGAATGATCGCGGCGCCAAATAAAATCGGGATGTGGCGTTTCATAGGTGGATCTCCGCAGAAGGTGGTTGAAGGGGGATGTCGTACTCGGTGGCCCAAGAGTCGAGGCTAGCCATCGACCGGTGAACATGCTGCCAGGCTCTCTCGCGCTTCCCCTTGCCTGGCTCCTCGAAAGGTGGAAGCAGGCCGAAGTTGGCTTTCATTGGCTGAAAGTCGCGCAATGTGGCGTGGGTGACGTAGTGGGTCAGGGCGCCGAGCATGGTTGTTTCAGGGAGAGAGAACGGAACCTTTCCGGCCAAGAAACGGGCGGCATTAGTTCCCGCCAGCCAACCCGTGGCGATGTTGCCCATGTAGCCTTCCACTCCGGTGATTTGGCCGGCGAAGAAAAGATCGTGGCGCGTGGAGAATTGAAGTGTAGGCAACAAAACCAGCGGTGAGGCGATGAAGGTGTTGCGGTGCATTTGCCCGAAGCGGACAAATTCGGCATTTTCCAAACCGGGGATCAAGCGGAACACCCTTTTTTGTTCGGGGAACGTTAGATTGGTCTGAAATCCGACCAGGTTGAATAAGGAACTGGCCAGATTATCTTGCCTGAGTTGGAGAACAGCGTAGGGGCGACGACCTGTGCGCGGGTCTTTGAGTCCAACTGGCCGCATGGGCCCAAAACTCAATGCTTGAGGGCTGCGTTGAGCCAAGATCTCGATTGGCAAGCAGCCCTCGAAGAAGTCGGCGTGACCGGCGGTGACGCCAGAATCAATCACTTGCTCAAATTCGTGTAAACGGATACGTTCGGCGGCTAACAGAGCAGCAGAAAACGCTTCGTATTCAGCCTTGGTGAATGGGCAGTTAATATAATCGCCTTCATCCTTTTCGCCAGTCCCATAACGTGAGGCGCGGAAGGCTACTTGCATGTTGATTGAATCGGCCCGGATGATGGGAGCGATCGCGTCAAAAAAGAAGAGGTTGTCCTGACCGGTAAGCTGCTGTATCGAAGTAGCCAGAGCGGGTGAAGTGAGTGGGCCAGAAGCGATGATGCAGGGCGCCTCTGGAACCGCACGCACTTCGGAGCGCATAATGCGGATGTTGGGGTGTGCTTCGATGCGCCGGCTGACCATATCTGCAAATGAGTCGCGGTCGACAGCCAGGGCGCCTCCTGCGGGCAGAGCTACACTGAGGGCACATTCGAGAAGCAGTGAGCCCAATCGGCGGATTTCTTCTTGCAGCAACCCGGTAGCCCGGTCAATCAGGTGGGAACCGAGCGAATTGGAACAGACCAACTCGGCCAGACGATCTGTTGTGTGAGCTCCAGTGAGCACGGTTGGACGCATTTCGTAGATATCCACCCGTAAACCATTTTGAGCAGCTTGCCAGGCGGCCTCGCTCCCGGCTAATCCTCCGCCAACGATGATGAGATCAGTGGTCATAGTGCTGGATTCTATCACGATCTCAATAATTGGGGCTGGTATGAAACTTGCAACGATATGCCATTGAGGCTATACTATCTCAATTCGGGCAGGCAGGCTATGTTCCATCTTCCATTTCACTCCATTCGAACCGTAACCACAGCGCATCTGGCGCAGACAATGACTCTTCTGAGCTTAACGTCGAGCGAGTTACAGCAACAGATCGAAGCCGAGCTGGCATCGAATCCTGCATTGGAGATGTTGGATGAAAAGCGCTGTCCAACCTGTAAACGGCTGTTATCCCTGAGAGGAATCTGCCCGGTGTGCAGCCGGCCCAGTCAGTCGTCGCCCGAGGAACCCATTGTATTCATATCCACTCGCGAGATGGAATATTATGGTGGTGGAACGCGGGAAGATGATTATGGCGATGAAATGGGTTCGGCGGCATGCGATGACTTGCCAACTTACGTCCTCAGACAAATTGCCCCGGATCTTGAAGTTGACGATCGCAAGTTGGCAGCGTATTTATTGACGCACTTGAATGAAGATGGGTTGCTCACGGTAAAGTTGATCGAAGTGGCCATGTATTTCCATGTGCCACTCGCCAGGTTGGAGGCCATCAAGCGGATCATCCAGCGGGCCGACCCGATTGGCGTGGGTTCAGATTCGCCGCGCGAGGCTCTGCTGGTGCAATTGGATGTGTTGGCGGAGAGCGGGCGAGTACCGGATTTGGCCAGAGTGCTGGTGGACGAGCACCTGGACGCAGTTAGCCGGCGACAGTTTGCAGAATTGGCGCGATTGCTTCATGCGCCAGCGGAGAAGGTGCGCTCGGCCGCCCAGTTCATTGGCGAAAATTTGAATCCCTATCCTGGGCGGTCTTCGTGGGGTGATGTTCGCAGTGTGGCCAGCCAGCAAACGGGCGTGTATTATCGTCCTGATATTATCATCGGACGTCTGGATGATCAACCGGATACGCCGTTAGTGATCGAGATTTTATTCCCTATGGGGGGGACATTGCGGATTAACCCGCTATACCGAGAAGCGATTCACCAGGCAGAGGAAGAACAAAAAGGCGCCATGCGAGAAGACCTGGAGCGGGCCAGCTTGTTTGTGAAATGCTTGCAGCAACGGAACCACACCATGCAGCGTTTGTTGCAGCGCATGGCGGTTTTGCAGCGCGATTTTATCTTGAAAGGTAATAAGCATTTGAAGTCGATTACTCGGGCAAGCCTGGCGAAAGAGCTGGAGGTGCATGAGTCGACCATCTCGCGCGCGGTGGCGAATAAAGCGGTGCAGCTTCCCAATGGGCGTATTATCCCCTTGGCTGATTTCTTTGATCGCAGTCTGAGTGCTCGCGTAGCCTTGAAAGAATTAATTACTTTGGAGCATAAACCCTTGAGCGACGCGGAATTGGTAGACTTGATGGCGCAACGCGGATTCTCTGTAGCGCGCCGAACGGTTGCAAAATATCGAGCGATGGAGGGGATCTTGCCAGCACATTTGCGGCAATCCAGCGGGGCAAGTTATGGATAGTCCCACACCGGCTGGCGTGGAGTTCAAATGGCCCTGGAGATCCAAACCCCAGGTTGCGGCTGAGGTCAAGGGCTTATTGGACTTGCTGGATGCTCCTGCCGTGCTCGTCGATAAAGAGCATGGGTTTATTTACGGCGCTAATGCTGCCTTTTTGCGATTGACTACTTTTGATTCGAAAGAAGTAGTGGGAAAGGTCTTGGCCAGTTTGATCTCGGAATTCAACCCGCGGCTGGCAAATTCGCAAGAGATGGTTGAAGGGAGTTTACAACGGAGGAATCGAGAGCCTGTCTTAGTTGGAATGCGACTGCGACTATTGGATTCGAGAAGCCCGTGGATGGTGGTTACTTTCTTCCCCGATTTCCTGTCTCCAGATGAGACAGCTCGCCGAACACAGGCTGTCGGAAATTTTTTGGTCACGATCGCTCGTCTGCCATGTGGCGAAGGTCGATTGAAAGAAAACCTGAGCATTGGCGCAAATTACGTTCAGGATATTTTGGGCTCAGTGACTGTCTGTGTTTATCAGGCTAACCCACAAGAGTTGAAGCTTGATAGGATTGTGACCGTCGGTGAACAGTCCTGGTTTCCGGAATCGATCCCGTCGGCTGACTTGATGCGCCTGGCCAAGCCAACTTTGTGGCGGCCTGGAAAGCACCTGAAGGTTGAAATTCACAAAACGGGGCGGGTAAACAATTTGGAGTATGTTGCTTCCACACCGCTAGGCCAGCCGGGTAGCTGGTTTGGCCTCTTGGTTATTGCGGATACCGTCCAACCCATTGATCGGATGGAATTCACCATGGAGGTACTCGGCTCGCAGTTTACTCGTCTCATTGAACAGGAACTGCTGGTGACAAACCTGTTAACGAAGTATGATATATCCCTTGAGTCGGTTGCAAGTTTGCAAGGGCTGGTTGACAATGCCGGCGAAGGAATGATGTTGGTTTCGCCTGACATGAATGTGAAGGCGATGAATCCGACAGCAGAGTGGATGCTTGGTTATGCGGAAAAGGAAGTTAAGGGGCAGCCGGTAGAAAATATTCTCATTGGCCCGGTGAATCTCATGCCCGTGTTGACTTCGGCCCTTACTGGAGTCCCGGCACACAACCTCGGTAGCGTTAGCTTGCATCGCCGAAACGGGCAATTATTTCCAGCCCATGTGCAGGTTGTGCCTGTGGGGAGAGACGAACAGGTGAATGGGCTGGCCGTGTTCATCTCAGACATTAGCGAAAATGAAGAGTCGCGCATCAGAACGCAGCAGTTGGAACAGCGGGCTGTTTTAGGGGATGTGACCGCTATTTTTGCGCATGAGGTTCGCAATCCGATTAATAATATCTTTTCCGGATTGCAACTATTGGCGGCGGTGTTGCCAGAAGACGACCCAAACCAGGAAAATTTGGCCCGATTGCAGCACGATTGTATGCGCTTGAATCACCTGATGGAGTCGGTGTTGAATTTCTCGCGAACTTCAAAGTATACATTTGAAGAGGTTGACATAAAGACCCTTCTGCAACGCATTATCGAAAGGTGGCGTCCTCGATTCGCGAAGGCGAACGTGATTGCCAATTACTTGCCAACCAGCAAACCCGCCAAAGTCGCTGGGGATGCGCGAGCGCTGGAGCAGGTGTTTACCAACTTAATCGGTAATGCGGTTGAGGCGATGACAGCCATGGGGGGAACCCTATCGATCAAACTGGAACGTGGGGTGAGCCCCTCTAGGCGGCCAGAGATTGAGGTGACCATTTCAGATACAGGCCCCGGAATTCCAGACGAAGTCCGCGATAGAATTTTTGAGCCCTTTGTGAGTACCAAATCACAGGGCACGGGATTGGGATTGGCGATCACCAAACGTATCGTGACTGCGCATCATGGGGGTATCCAGGTGAATTCCTTCCCCGGGGGAACGGTTTTCACGATAAAATTTCCTGCATACCAAAGTGAGAGTGTTTGATGACTCTAAATATTTTGATCGTTGATGACGAAGATACTTTCCGTACAAATACGGAGAATTATTTAGCATCGCGGGGCTACGAAGTGCAGGGAGTCCCCACGCTCGAAGGGGCCAGGTTGGCGCTGCAAAAAGGCGGGGGCGATATCATCTTATTGGATGTGCAGCTTCCAGATGGATATGGACCTAGTTTGCTGTACGAAACTGCCAATATGACGTTTCGACCTCCGATTATTTTAATGACTGCCTATGGCGATATCGAGATGGCTGTAGATGCTATGAAGAATGGGGCTCACGACTTCTTGACCAAGCCCATTCAGTTTAGCCAGCTCGAGAAATCGATTCAACGGGCCAGCGAGATCGTGATGATGCGGCGAGAATTGATGCATTTAAGGCAGTCTCAGCAGCAGCAAAAGGATTTTGTGATCGGCAAGAGCGAGGTTATGAAAACGGTGCTGGCACAGGCGCAGCGTGCGGCAGAGCGCTCTGTTTCTGTACTAATCACCGGAGAAACTGGTACCGGGAAAGAAGTGCTGGCGAAATACATTCACGGGGCCGGTCCGAGAGCGTCGAAGCCCTTCATCGCGATTAACTGCGCGGCGATCCAATCCACGATGCTAGAGGCTGAGTTGTTTGGGTATGAGGCGGGGGCATTCACCGGAGCCGACCGGCGCAAGCACGGGCTTGTGGAAGTGGCGGACGAAGGTGTCTTATTCCTGGATGAAATTTCCTCGATGCCGATGGATATGCAGGCGAAATTGTTGCGCGTGCTGGAAGAACGGTCCTTCCGGCGGGTAGGTGGCACAACATTAATTAAGATCGATATTCAACTGCTCGCCGCCTCGAATCGCGACCTGGCCGTAATGATCCAGGAAGGTCGCTTCCGTGAGGATTTGTACTACCGGTTGAAAGTGGTCGATCTTCATTTGAGCCCGTTGCGCGAGCGGCATGATGATATTCCGGAACTGGTGGGGTTCTTTATTCGCAAAAACAACTCGCGCCTGGGCATGAATGTGCGCGATATTACGCCGAGAGCGATGCAGGCTTTGGTGGCTTACCGGTGGCCTGGGAATATCCGCGAATTGAGTAACTCCATTGAGCGGGCTATGTTGTTCTGTAATGGGGATGTGATTGATTTGCCAGACCTGCCGGCGGCAGACCTGGCCGGCCTGGCATAAAACCTGCGCCCTGGCACAGTTCTTGCAACAAAGCCTCTTGAAGGATTTTCTTTCAGGAGGCTTTTATGTTCCCGTTGACTGCAGATCAGATGATTTTGGTGATGTCGGCCAGCCTTTTAGTGATGGGGATCGTTTCGATGGGCGCTGGGATTGCGGTGCTGATGTTTCGGGTATCTGGCAAAGACGTGAGCACCCTGGCGAACCAGTCGGTACAACTGGCGCAAAAGGGCGTGGCAGATGATGTCGCTGGATTGGTGGGGAACGCTTCAGCGTTATTGGACGCAGTCAACCAACTGGTCCGTACCACGACAGGCGTGGGGGTTTTTCTCATTCTGGTTAGCTTCCTGATGTATATTGCTTCGTTCTTCCTGGCAAACTGGGTCATGCCTGTATAGGCACAAGGTAGGGAATATGTCAGCAATCACCTTTATCGAAGCGTTACGGGAATTATTCGGGCCGCAAGAAACTTCTGCGGTCCTGGCTGCATTACGCTCAGATAAGCTTGTCTGGGCGACTTTAGAGTCCGAGGGCTTTACGGGAAGAGCCTTGTCGGCTTTGAGCGAAAACATGCACCTGTGGAATCCGGGGAATCTGGCCTTGATCAGCCTGGATGAGGAAAAGCTGATCGGCAAATTGGCGAGTGAACCGATGCCGAGTTTGGAAAGCAGTCTTCGACAACGGGCGATTCGTTTGTATGAGACCTTGCGGCGTAAAGACCAGTCTCCGGCGACGCTGGCAGAGGCTGGATTGGTGGCTCTGGCGCTCCGCGAACGCCGGCGGCTTACTGGCTCATGGAATGGCTTAGTGGAAGAATTGGTGGCCCGACAAGCAAATTCTAATGCGCATGTCTGGAACACAGCCTTAGCCTGTTTGGCTGGGATGGTGCCCGATGTGGATCGACTACTGAAGGCAATTCTCTCGTCTGGTAAGGGCTTCGGTGTGGTTGAATGGGCTGTGCATCTTTTGTTATGCATCCCTGAAGTTCCAGCCAGTCTGATCAACCAGGCAGTTGAAGCATTGAGCGACTTACCGGCCCAGGTGCAAATAAACTTCTTAAAATCGGCGAGTGCCCAAGGGCGGACAGAATTTGCGGAAAAGACAGCCGGTATCATTCTGTCCCAACATCCTGCCATCCACTATGGGGCGGTTCGTTTTGATCTTGAAAAGGCAGATTCGCAAGTTTTGGCGAACCGAACCGCAGCTTTGTGCGAATTGGGGACATTGTACGAACTTTCCGGTGAAATGACTCAATGCAGGTCCAACCTGCGCGCAGCAGCGGACATTCTTGATTACTGGCAGACCTCACTGCGAATGAATATTTCCGCGGGGAGTGAAGATCTAGGCGATCTGGCTCGCCGGATTAGTGGATTGCGAAGCGTTTCCCCGAAACTTATGGGTGTATTTGGAAAGATTGCGTTAGAGAAACAACCTCTTGACGTAGATCTCAAGGAAATTGTAGACCCCACCCAAGATCCTTCTTTGATGGCGGCGAAATTTGTGCAGGCCTTCAACCGCGGCGAAGTGGATGCTGCGGAGGGGTTGGCGCTGCAAGCTGTTGATGCATTTTTAGACCGGGCGCGTAATTCCGAATTGATCCCCGGTGCTTTAGAGTTTATTCGTAGCTTGCTCGCGCTGGACCTTGAGCGGGAAGCACTGTTATGTTGCGAGGCTGCCCTTGAGTTGCGTCCTGTAGACGACCAGTTGATTCTAATGACCAGCAAGCTGATGGCGAATCGTGGGGCAGTGGAAGGTGCACGGTTGTACGCCGGGTTGGCTTCAGCACTGCATCCTGAGTCGATTGAGTTGAAACGCTATCTGGCTGAGATGTGTGAAGAGGCAGGACACTGGCATGAGGCTTTTGAACAGCGTCAACAGGTGGTCAAGCTCTCGGCGGCGCCTGAATTAACAGACCTGACAAGTTTCATTCGAACGGCACTTCAGTCGGGGCGGGTAGAAGCAGCTACGCAGGCCAGTTTTGATTTATTGGATGCCCATCCTGAAATGGGCGAGGCGCACGGCTGGTTGGGAAAAGCACTGGCAATGCAGGCTCGTTGGGGAGATGCAATCAACCATTTGAGCCGGGCAACTTTGCTTGAACCAGAGCAGGCACAGTGGTGGTTGGAGCTTGCTGCTGTGTATAAGGATTGCGGAAAACGCAATCAAGAAGTTGAGACGCTGAAAGCCGCGGTGATTGCTGCGCCAAATTCGGGTGAGGCGCAGTATGCGATTGCTCAAAATCTGCGCGAAAATGGGCTGGCTGCTGAAGCATTGCCTTACTTGCGACAGGCTGTAAAAATTTCACCTGCCAATCTGATCTTCAGCCTGGCTTACGCCCAGGTGCTGAGAGAATTGAGCTACTTGACCGAAGCACGTGGCGAGTTGGAGAATAAACGAAAGAAATGGGTTGCAAACCCTGATCTGGCTTATGAATTTGCGCAAGTGGCCGAACAGATGGATGATTGGGATGCAGCTCTCCCGGCGTATGAGATGGCTGCGCATACGGAAAAAGCGCCAACGGCGTGGCGGGTGCAATATGCGGAAGCGCTGCTCAAGAATCAATGCGATTGCTCGGATGAAGCCAAGACTTTGCGTGTCGCTCAGGCTTACGATATCCTCGAACGGGTCAGCGCTGAAAAACCCGATGACACCAAGATTCAATATCTGTTCGCCGAGGCTCTGCGAAAGCGTGGAGAGGCCGCCAGGGCTATTGTTGTGTACCGGCAGTTGGCCGACTCTTTGACTGGTGAACAGGTAGAGTTAGGCGTTTGCGTGAACAGGGGAATGGGTTTGGCTGCGCTTGCGTTGGGCCAAACGGAGCTCGCCCTGGCCTCGTTGAAGGAGGCGCAACAAGCCCAGCCGGAGAATGTTTCTTTATTACGCGACCTGGCGGGGGCTTATCTGGGCTCGCATCTGCCTCGTGATGCTTCTCAGATGGCGGAATCGGCCCTTCAACTTTCTCCACATGATCCGACTAACTTGGTTTGGTATAAAAACATCATGGTGGAACTGGGAGATACCAAGCGGGCAAAAGAAGCGCTACAGCGGGTGATTGGGCTGGAGCCCGAACAAATCGGCCACCGGCTTCAGATGGCCAGGTTGGAGGTGGAAAGCGGGGATCTTGATGCGGCGAGGGTAATCCTGGACGAGCTGCGCGATATGCCTATCGATGGCGAAGACCTTCAAGATACCGCGTATCTATACTTACGCTTGCAAGACTCGGATGCGGCATTGTCATGCCTGGAACGGGCGATGAAAATGCCGGGAAAGAAATCTGCGGATATGTTGTTCGAGCTTGCCAGACTATATGAGCAGGCTGAAAAGTACGGCGACGCGATGGAAGTGGTTCAGCAACTGGTTGGTACGGGCCAAACAGATACGGAAGCCCTCCTCCTGCAAGCCGATCTGCTTGCCAGGATGGGGCGTTATGACGCGGCACAATCGGTTCTGGACATTTTGGGAGCTACGACGGATGAAACTTCACCAGCCCCACAAATGCCCATTTTGGAACGGTCGGTTAAGTGGCATTTGAGCAATGGCGATTTACCCCAGGCGCTTGAGCAGGCCGAAAAAGCGCTCGAGATGGATCCATCGCACTTGGAACTGCGTAAGCTGGCAGTCCAGGCGGCAATGGAAATGCTGCTGGATGACAAGGCCGCCGAACTGGCAGAGGCAGTCGCCGAGGAGCATCTTTTCGCAGACGAAAGCGGAAACGGATTTGACATTTTATGCAAGCGTATTGACTTGGCGATGGAAGCTGGAAATCTGGATCAGGCTGAAAAGTTGTTGGATGCCGGGTTGCCCAAGTGGGGTGATCGGCCAGCGCTTCAAGAATTGCTGGCTCGGTTCAAGGCGATCAGCGGGTACCTGTTGGGGAACGAATCTGAGACGAACGAACCTTCGAAGGACGGGCTAACTCTCGAAACTGGAAAATCGGCCCTGGCAATGGGGTTATGGAAAACGGGGTTGAGCCTGCTCGAAAAACTGGCTCAGACACTCACCAATAACCCCAAGGCGGCTTTTGAATTGGCTCGTGCCTTAGTGCTTTGTGCCGAAGCCTTCCGATTGTACCGCGAATTGAGCATCGATTCGCATGCTCCTTCTGCTGATAGTTTGAGTGAAGAGCGGCGCCAGCAATTTGAACAGGCGATGGTAAAGGCGGCTCGTTTTGGCTCTACGGCACGCTTACAGCGCTGGCTGGCACGCGGTAGGGCGGCCTTCAATCCCACGGCGCAAACCTTGAAGGAGTTAGCGGCGGTGGCCGTCAACCCTGATGAATACGCGGCGCTGGCCAGTGGTCTTCGTGTGATCGGGAGCCCTCAGGCGGCTCTCCATGCTTTGTCGCGCTTTGAGCAATCTCCCGAGTGTTTGTTGCAACGAATCTTGTGCAGTTTAGTTGTTGATGTTGCGGATGTAGATGCAACCATTCAAAAACTCCTGGCGGGGTGGCCAAACAACCCGGTTTACCAACTGGCGGCAGCAAAAAATTTCCTCAAGAAGGGTCAGAAAGCTAAGGCGAAGGGCCTGGTTGAAGAAGCGCTGGCAGCATGGCCGAAAGAGGCAGACTGGCATGCGCAAGCGGCTGTGCTTGCGGCAGATGGAGAAGATATTCAAACCGAACTGTCTCACTGGGAAACGGCGAGCGCAATAGCCCCGGCAAGACCGGATTTCTCGCGGGCATTGGGCAAGGCTTACATGAAGAATGAGCAGTTTGAAGATGCCTTGAAAGTGTTCTCGGATGCAACACAAGTAGACCCAGAGAACGCTGAGGGGTGGGTTGGATTGGCCAAAGCCCAGTACGAGGTAGATAAAATGGCTGATGCGATGACTAGCGCGCAGCGGGCCAGCGAACTTGAGGGTGATGGTGTTGATGGGATTTTAATGATGGGGTTGGTGGCTTTCAAGGTGGGTCACCTGGATCAGGCCCGTGAGTATGCATGGACGGCAGTCCGGCGCGATCCAAACCATCCGGAGGCAGTTCTGGTACTCGGTAAGATCCTCTCGGCACAAGGGCGGATAGAGGAGGCTCTCATGGTAATTGAACAAGCATTGCCGAATTTGGAGCCGGATGATCGAGTATTGTATGAGCGCGCCCGCTTGATGTACAACCTGAAAGGCGCGGCGACTGCGCTGCCTGCTCTTCAGCATCTGGCAAGGGAGTTTCCGGAACATTCCGAAGGATTGGCTCTGTTGGCGCATGCACAGGCGGAGTGCGGTGATGAAAAGGGCGCGGAGCGGTCAGCGTTCAAATCCTTGCGTTTGAATCCGATCCAGCCAGAACTTAGCATGTTGCTGGGCAGGTTGCAGCGCAAGACCGGGCAATTGGACCAGGCTGTGCACCTGTTGAGCGAGTCGATCCGTATCGATCCAGCAAATGTGGAATATTACCTGGAGTTGGGACAGGCTTATCTGGAGCGACGCGAGGATGTGATGGCCCTGCGAACCTTCCAACAGGCGACACGCATTGCGCCCAAAGATCCGCGTGCTTATTGCCAGGCGGCTTTGCTGATGCGGGATAGCAAGGATTATCCAGGGGCGGAGTCAATGTTGCAGCAAGCCGCAAAACTTGCGCCAGAGGATGTGCAGATCAGACGCCAATTGGTTGGGGTGATGACCCTCAACTTGATCCACAAGACACAGGAGGCTGGGTCAGCATTATGAACACATCATTTTTTAAGATCACGCCAAACCGGGATGCTCGAATGAACCGGGATCAGTTCTTAGGAATGTTGTCTGCGGCTGAGGCTTCTGGATCGTATCGATTCGGGCGGCAAGCCTCTGTGGCCTGGCTGGCGATTTTCCCGGGCGACCTCGAAGTGCAATTATGGCAGGCTCGTTTCTTGCTGGATGAAGGAAAGATTGGCCAGACAATCCCATTGCTCGAGGCTCTCATTTCGCGTGACCCTGAGTTCTTGGCTGCTGCCAGCCGGCTGGCGGATGCTCTCTCGGGGCTAGATGAGCCACGCAGGCGGCAGGTGAGTTGGACAGTGCATGCTTTAGGAGGCCAAGCCAATATTGACAGCGACGCCCCCGGTTGGGCGCAGACGCTTCGGGAAGTGCGCAATCTGATCAGTCGGAAGATGTGGGCGGATGCACAGGCCCTGCTCGAACCGCTGTTGGGCCAGGAGCAGGACAACAGCCTTGTCGAGGTAACTCATTTACGATTGGCAAGCCAAATGTATGATGCCCAGACCTTTCAGTCTCTGGCTGCTTTATATCACGAACGCCGGCCAGACTGTCTAATCTTCTCGCTTTATCTGGCAGATGCCTGGATGGATATGGGCGAAGACCAGGAGGCCGTCAAGCTATTGCATGAAACCATGACGCAAGACTCGGCGGGACAGGTGTCACAAAGGTTGTGGGGCGGCGCGAATCCATATCGCTCCTTGTGGCCAGACTCGTTAAGTATCGTATTCGATATGCCCATCCCTGCGGATGTGGCCAGCAGGTTAGGCTGGAACGTTCTACCGGTTGGTACGGCAAAGCCTGATGATGGGCAGGGCGCAGAAAATGGGTTGATCGCGGAGGTTTCTGCGCAAGATCATCAAGCCGCGCAGATCGATCCGGTAGTAGAAACGCAAGAAACCCCAGGAGCGAAGAGCGCAACTGTGCCAGGATTGGAGACTGAGCAGGCCAAGGTGACAGCGCCGATCTATAATGTGCCCGACGATCTGGCGGACATCGAAGCGGAATTTAAGCAACTTGCCCAACGATTGAAGAAACCTGGGATCAGCAAGACTGATGGGCGCTTCCCGAATTACATCATTTTCTCCACTCAACAAGGACTGGAGAAGCAGTATGGGCCTGAAACGGCGGCGATCCTGACCACTGAAATGAAACGCCTGGCTGAGGCGGTGCGGAAACGTTCGGGTTGGTCCGCGACGATATTCTTCCCGGATAAGGCCGAATGTGCGGCCCTGGCGGGCATTGAACCCGTAAAGGAATTGGATCCCTGGAAGTTGAAACTGTCATTGGCGGATCTCGATAAAGCTTTACGCAAGAAAGGCGAGATGATTGGGGCGCTGCTAATTGTAGGCGGACCCGAAGTGGTGCCTTTCCATGCGCTTCCAAACCCGGCGGATGATTATGACGAGAAGGTTCTTTCAGACAACCCCTATGCCACTACAGACGCCAATTATTTTGTCCCCGCGTGGCCTGTCGGAAGATTGCCAGGAGAGGTGGGTTCGGATGCTGGATTGCTCCTGGAGCACCTGCGTATTCTCATTGCGCATCACACGCAAGGAGCCAGATATAAGTCACTCACCGCAGGCGGGATTCTCATTCCGTTATTGGAGGCTGTGCTGACAATTGTTCGCGCGGTTTCGACCAAGCGCGAAGTGCCAAACAGCGGTTATTCGGCCCAAGTATGGCGGAGGTCCTCTACGGCTGTGTTCCGCCCCGTTGGAAATCCTGGGGCATTGTATATCTCGCCGCCGGAGACGAAAGAAAGCATTGAAGTCGAGAAGTTGCTGCACCCGCAATTGGGTTACTACAACTTGCACGGGTTGGAAGATGGCGCGGAATGGTATGGTCAGCGAGATCCCAGCGAGGGCGACTCTGGCGCGGATTACCCGGTTGCTTTGAGCCCGAATGAGTTAAAGAAAAACGGTCACGCTCCTCGCATCATCTTCTCGGAAGCCTGTTATGGCGGCAATATCGTCAACAAGAGCGAGAATGATGCCTTGTGCTTGAAGTTCCTCGCCCTGGGCTCCCTGGCTGTGGTAGGCTCGACCTCAATTGCTTATGGCGCAATGAGCACGCCGCTGATTGCAGCAGATTTGTTGGGGAATTACTTCTGGCAACAGATTAAGGCTGGAAAATCGGTTGGCGAGGCGTTGATGGTGGCAAAGATTGAACTGGCCAGGGAAATGGTTCACAGACAGGGATGTCTGGATGCCGAGGATCAGAAAACTCTGCTATCCTTCGTACTATATGGCGACCCGCTCATAGGGTTAGATAATGTTCAGAAGCTTTCGAAGGTCAGTTTGCGACTGAAGCGGCCCTTTTTATTGAAGGTTGCTCAAGAGCAGCCTTTACCTCAAGCAGCCAGTACGGTGTTCGCGAAGAAAGCTATTGCCCAGGTCAAAGAACACTTGCAAGATTACCTTCCGGGGATGGATAGCGCGGCTATCCACTTCAGCCACCAGGTGTTGGTTGGGCGAAGCGGAGACTCGAAGAACAAGAAGAGCGTGGAAGGGGAAGAACGCCTGGTCGTTACGTTTAGCAAACAGGTGCCCACGTTGAAACAAGTCCACCGGCATTATGCGCGAGCTACGGTGGACACCGAGGGAAAGCTGGTAAAGCTGGCGGTATCCAGGTAGGGAAAAACGGGCAAGCAGGGTGAGCCCTCGGCGAGAACTGGCCGGGGGCTCTTTTTTGGGAATTCGCTTAACAATCCGGTATAATTCACCGTCTAGGATCAAAAGCAACTATTCACGCTAATGGTAAAAAAACTGGATTGTGAGGCATTTGTGGCTGAATCGCCGCCACAATACCTCGATATCGAGATTTCTCCCAGTTTCGGCGAATAGATACGATCAAGACGATGTAGTGGAGGAGTGTCATTTATGGGAAAACAGTGGACCGGGAGTCAAATCCGAGACACGTTTGTTAAGTTTTTCGCGGAGAAGCACGGACACACGTTCGTACCTTCTTCGTCGTTGGTTCCGGGCGGGGATCAGACATTGCTCTTTACCAACGCCGGTATGGTGCAATTCAAGGATGTGTTCCTGGGTACCGACCACCGCCCCTATACTCGGGCGGTAAACTCGCAGAAATGTATGCGAGTTGCCGGGAAGCATAACGATCTGGATGATGTTGGCCGTGATGATACCCATCACACTTTTTTTGAAATGTTGGGCAACTGGTCCTTTGGGGATTATTACAAGAAGGAAGCGATATCCTGGGCCTGGGAGCTGTTGACGGACGTTTATGGGTTGGATAAAAGCAAGCTGTACACCACATGCTTCAAAGATGACAAGGGCGATATACCGACCGACGAAGAAGCGGCGACTTATTGGAAGCAGCAACCCGGATTCGATCCGGAGCATGTGCTGTATTACGGGCGAAAAGATAATTTTTGGGAGATGGCGGACACGGGGCCTTGCGGTCCGTCCAGCGAGATCAATATTGATCGAGGACCTGAAGCCTGCGACAAGCAGGGTGTGCCGGGGCACATTTGCCAGGTGAATGGAGATTGTAAACGTTTTCTGGAAATTTGGAACCTTGTTTTTATCCAATATAACCGCCTCAGCCCGACTCAGTTGGAGCCGCTGCCCGCTACACATGTAGACACGGGAATGGGTTTCGAGCGAATTGTTTCGATATTGGAAGGCGTGAATTCCAATTATCGAACTGATCTGTTGTGGCCCCTCCTGGCGCGAGTACAAAGCCTGACCGGACATACCGATGCACAGGTTGATGAGTACTTCACGCCTTACCGGGTGATCGCCGATCACGTCCGAGCGGCGTCTTTCTTGATCGCCGATGGCGTTGTTCCTGGGAACACCGGGCGGAACTATGTTTGCCGGATGATCATCCGCCGGGCGGCAAGGTTTGCTCAAAAAATCGGGCTACACGAGCCCTTCATGGCGAAAGTAGCGCAGGAAGTGCTAGAAGGATATGGCGACTTCTATCCAGAATTGGTAAAAAATGGAAATGCAATCCTGGACAGCCTCACTCGTGAAGAAAAGCGATTCCAACGCACCGTGGAAGGAGGCATGAAGCAGCTAGATGAGATCTTTGCGGAGATGAAATCGGCAGGGCAAACAGTGCTGGAGGGCAAGCGGGCGTTCGATCTTTATGCGACCCACGGACTGCCCCTGGAGTTGACCCGGGATGTGGCTCGCGAGCAAGACCTAGACGTTGATCAGGAAGGATTCCGTTTAGCGATGGAGGAACACCGCGTTGCCTCGGGGGCTGGAAAAGCCTTTGGGCCCATGGGCGGCGAAGATGTAGACGTGTTCCGAGCGATCTTTGAAGGGTTACAGGCAAAGGGAGAACTGGATAAGTCCGGCGTTCGCTATGACCCTTATGGCGGGTTGGAGATTGAGACCGACCTGCTTGCGATCGTCCGCGAAGGTGAGACTGCGCCGCTTTCGGTTGCAGGCGATCATGTAGAATTGGTTCTCCCGCGAACATCGTTCTATGTGGAAGCGGGCGGGCAAGTTTCTGATATGGGGCGGATCGTTTCGGTCAACCAACCGCAGTGGGAAGTTCGTATTGAAGAAATGCGTAAGCCGGCAGCCGGAGTCATTGTGCATGTCGGAACCGTGGTCAAGGGCACCGTGCGGGTTGGAGACCGGGTGATTGCGCAGGTAGATGGCCAGCGTCGCAAGGATATTATGCGGAACCATACCGCGACCCATTTGCTGCACGCCGAACTTCAGGCTGTGCTAGGAGATCATGCCCGGCAGGCGGGATCGTCGGTGGCGCCAGACAGGCTCCGCTTTGACTTTACTCACCCTGAAGGAATGACCCAGGAGCAAATCGACCTGGTTGAGGCGAGGGTCAATGAGGCTGTTCTGGCAAATTACGCGCTGACCACACGGGTCAAGCCTTTGCAACAGGCGATCTCAGAAGGGGCAATGGCGCTCTTTGGAGAGAAATATGGCGAACAGGTGCGCACGGTGACTATTGGCGACGATGAAACAGTCTCGTATGAACTGTGCGGTGGGACGCACGTTGGGGAGACAGGCGATATTGGCCTGTTCTTGATTACCAGCGAGAGCAGTGCCGCAGCAGGTGTGCGCCGCATTGAGGCAGTCACCGGTCGAGCAGCATATGAATTGGTACAGAAGCGTTTTCACTTGCTGCGGTCAGCGGCGGGATTATTGGAAACCGCGCTCGATGACGTTCCGGAAAAGGCAGAAATGGTCATCGAGGACTTAGGGCAAGCCCGCAAGACAATTGCCGGGCTGCGTCAGCAAGTTGCCGCGGCTGAATTTGAATCTCAGTTGCCAAGGGTTGTATCAATCGGAGACGTGCCCGTGCTGGCGCTAGAGTTGAGCGGGGCGGATGCCGATGCGCTGCGCGCCATGACAGACCGTTTCCGGCAGAAGTATGGCAGCGGGGTGGTAGTTCTGGCAGGGGTGAGTGATGGTAAGCCCGTCATCATCGGCGCTGTCACCGATGACTTGGTGAAACGCGGGCTGCACGCGGGAGATTTGGTCAAGCGAGTGGCTCAAGTGGTGGGCGGCGGCGGCGGTGGACGCCCGACTCTGGCTCAAGCCGGAGGGCGCGACGCCGAGCGACTGTCCGAAGCATTGGATCAAGTAGTGCCTTACGTAAAAGAGAAGCTAAAATAACAAGCAACTGCTCTGAGGGTGAGGAAAGTTCGGGCCTCTTCCACCTCTGGGTGAGTAGTTACAATAACAAAAAAAGGACCGGGACGAAAATCCCGGTCCTTTTTTTGTAATCAGCGCTTTATGCGAGGGTTTCCAGGTATTCCAGCAACAGGCGGACGCCAAAACCGGTGCCACCCTTTTGGCAATAGGGCAGGTCTTTCTGAGAGTCAGCCAGACCGGCGATGTCCAGATGCGCCCAGGGGGTGTCGTTTTCAATGAATTGTTTGAGGAAGATGGCGCCCAAGATGGCGTGTCCTTCACGACCGCCAGAGTTTTTAAGGTCGGCATCATCGCCCTTGGTGGCTTGAAGATACTCATCATCCAGGGGAAGCTGCCAGAGACGTTCGCCAGTTTTTTCGCCTGCGTCAAACAACTGTCGAGCGAGTTCTTCAGAGTTGCTGAACAGCCCGGCGCGAATGCGGCCCAGGGCAACAACGACCCCTCCGGTCAGGGTAGCGAGATCGACAATTGCGCGAGGTTGGAAGTTCTTTTGCGCATAGGTGAGAGAGTCGGCCAGTACCAGGCGGCCCTCGGCGTCGGTTGAGACAATTTCAACTGTCTTTCCAGACAGCGTGGTGATGATATCATCGGGCCGGTAAGCCCGGCTGGAAATCATGTTTTCGGCGGCGCCGATTACACCGATGACGGGTACTTTCACCTTGAGCAGGGCGGCGGCATATAGGGCGGCGAGAACATTGAGGCCGCCGCATTTATCGTACTTCATGCCCTGGATGTTTGTGGTGTCTTTGAGGGAGTAGCCGCCCGTATCAAAAGTGAGTGCTTTGCCCACCAAGACCACCGGTTTTGCGTCTGCCGGCGCTTTATGCCCTGGGTATTCGAGCACGATCAGACGGGAGGGAGTCTGGCTGCCAACGCCGACTGCCAAGATGGCGCCTGCATTCAAGGCGGCGAGGGCTTTCTCGTCAAGGATAGTGCACTTGAGCCCGGTTTGCTTGGCCAATTTAAAAGCCCGATCGGCGAGTGATACGGGATTAATCACGTTTGCGGGTTCGTGAGACCATTCGCGGGCCAAAATAACGGCATCAGTGAGGATTTGAACGCGATTCAAAAGGTCGGCGGATGTTCCGGTGGCAGGTTTACCGCGTAGGAATACAATCACGGGCTTATTTTCTTCGTCAGTCTTCTTGTAAAGGGTGAATCGATAAGCGCCTAAACGTAAACCTTCAAGCAAGGCAGCCGTTCCACCAGGTACGCCGAGCTTGTCGATTGGACCAAGATCCAGATCTGCTTCGGTGATTGGGCTAGCGATAAGCCATTTTCCGAGCGCTCCGCCGGCTTTGCGGAGAGCCTCGGCATTGGCTTTTTCGGCTGTACCAACAGAAACAATGATTTGCATGTTGGCTGAGTCGCCCAGGGTGAGTAAATCACCGGCGGCTTTACCGGGCCGGCCAGTTTCCGGTTTGTCAGGGGCAAATTCGAACCGCACCTGGATGGGGGCGGGGGGCTGTTCCTTCTCTGCCAGGGTCAATTGCAGACGTTGTTGGGGGATAACAGAAGCGGGCATTATTTTTCTCCTTGATTAGTTCGGCAATGATGGGCCTGTAATTTCCCATAAAATAATTTCGGGGGGGCATAAAAACCGCACTCGGGGAGCAGCCTTTCCTTCAAGACCGATTCCACGGGTAATGTATAGCACCATATCACGAATTTGATACCGGCCGGATTGAAACTTCCGCCCATATAGTGAGGCGGTAAATAGCGGTCCGATCAGAGGCAAGCAAACTTGCCCACCATGCGTGTGGCCGGAGAGCATCAGGTCGAACCCGGCTTGAGACGCTTCAGGGGCCAGGTCGGGAGAATGATAGATCAGGATATGGAATTGGCCGTTGGCGTTGGCGATCAGACCAGGCAGAGCGGGTGAATCCATGAAAGGACGGTGGGTACAGAAGGCGCCTGACACGCGGAAAGGTTGACCATCTATTTGTAGATCCATACTCTCGTTGTTGAGCCAGCGGACAGGCAGTTCCTTGATTACATTTGGGAAGATGTGGGCGAGGTCAACCGCCTCGCTGCCATTGACGAAAAACACTCCCAGGGGAGCCCGCCATTCCGTGATGGTCTGTTGGGCTGCTTGAATTGCGACAGGGTCTTCCACATAAGATAGATTGAGAATGTCACCGCTGAAGAGGATTAAATCAGGAGCCAGATGACGAATTTGCTCCGCGAGCCGCTTCTCACGGCGGGTGAGGCGCTCAATATGCAGGTCGCCAAGATGGAGGACACGAAGGGTTTTCCCGGGTTGAAATTTGGGCGTTACCAGCCGCTGGTGAGTGACGGTAAGGCGATGGGGTTCGATCCAAAACCCGTACACAACTAAGCCCGTGCCGATGATTTGAAGTGAGATCGATATCGGAATGGGTAAGAACGCAAATGCCGTACGCAAAATGGCCAGAAGCAAGGTGGGGGGCTTGTCGGGGCCAAACGAGATTTGCTTTTTAGGCAGCAGCCATAGCAAGATCCAATCTGTGAGGCAGAAAAGCCACAAAACTCCCGCGTACCACCAGTCTCCCCACGCTGGAAGCACAGCCAGGAGTGCCAAAATCAGGGCAAACGCAAAAGGGGGGATACGTTGGATGTCGTCGAAGCTGCGCAGCACTGCGTCAAATTCGTTGCCGAGGGTGCCAGGAAAATGTTTGTGCCGGCTGAAATCTTGTGGTTCCAATGGACTAACCTCGCATGTGCTGTTCCTGTAAAGTTGCGATCAGTTCGCGGCAATAATCAGGAATGTCCTGAACGACTCTACCCCAGACGATATTCCTGGAACGGAAGGCTGGCTCATCGTGCCAGATGGCGCCGGCGTTGACCAAATCGTCTTTGATGCCTTCGCTACCGGTGGCCTGGTGACCGGACACGATGCCCGCGCTAATTCCTACAAGCCCTGCGTGGCAGATCATGCCCACCGTCTTTCCTTGATCGTACATGCTCCGCACGATGCGTTTGACTGTATCGTAGCGGCGGAGCTTGTCAGGCGCCCAGCCTCCAGGGATCAATACGGCATCATAGTCATTCGGATCAACAGCCTCAAAGCCTATTTCGCTTTTGGCTGGGACTCCATATTTCCCCCGATATGTTTCTTGTGCCGATAAGCCCGCGATCGCCACTTGGGCACCTTCTTCTTGCAAGCGCATCACGGGGACCCAAAATTCCAGATCTTCGAAATCAGCGGCAACCAGATAAAGAACCTTCATCCCTTGTAATGTCATTTTTACCTCAATGGGACAAGGTTAATCGATAGCATAAAAAAAGTCAAATTGTGGCAGTGAGAGATAGGGTCATTGGGAATCGGCGTGGTGAAATCCGCATTTGGGGGTGTGAGGGCGGC